>NZ_JASATK010000005.1:0-269538 GCF_038440275.1 Bacillus sp. OTU2372 | reverse complement strand
AGGCGCCTTTTCTTATTTATATCAATTTAAAATTGAGATATGTCTAGCTCCAGCGCCTAGGGGCTCTTAGGTCTAAGCCGATCCATCAAGAAGGCTCGTCTGTAGCCTTGCGCCCCAGTTCAAGGCGCTTACGCTTTTCTGTTTTAGCATTCTTCTGGTGTACCAGTTGCAGTTGCAGTACGGAATGATGAACCGCAGCCACATGAAGCGATGGCGTTTGGATTATCGATCGTAAATCCGCCGCCCATCATTGATTCTTTATAGTCTATTTTTGTACCATTCAATATCGGGGCACTTTCTTTATCAACTAGAACAGTAATGCCAAACTGTTCAAACTGAAGATCATCCTCATTTACTTCATGTTCAAAGCCCATTCCATAAGATAGGCCGCTGCATCCGCCGCCTTTTACACTAACTCGTAAAAAGGCACCTTCCTCTTCGTTATGCTTCATCATTTCTTTTATGTGTAATGATGCCGCTTCAGTCAGGATTACCACTTCTTTACTCATCATAACTCCTCCTTCTCCGCCGGCTTTTAATTTAGTATATACACTTATGATTTAAGTCTCAACTGAATAAAAGCACAATTTTTTAACTACCGCATTATATAAAAAGGAGCACAATTTGCTCCTTCATTAAAACATCGGATTTTCTTCCAAGTATTGATAAATATTATCAACCAAATCCTCAGGGGTATCTCCTGTGACAACCTCTCCATTTACGAGTGCATATAGAGAGAGGGCACATTTTCCACAGTATCCAAGACATCCATATTCAATTGTATCCAGGTTCGGATCTCTTTGTAGTTTTTCAAGTGCCTTTTGAGCACCGTTTGCCAAGTTGCTAATGCAAAATTCAATGATTGGTTTAATCAATGTTTTCACCTCTTCACACCTACTTATCCTACTCCATTTAAGCAAGACCGTCAAATACCACGTTCTCTATATACTTGTCAAGAATCAAATAAATAATGTTGTTATTTCGACACATTTTAGATATACTCAAATGTGGTTATACTAGATAATATTATTCTACTATTTTTTATTCATTTTATTTGACCAAAGATACATAAAGCCTGATAAATAAAGGGGTAATAACCATGAAAAACCTTGTGATTCTCGGTGGAGGCTATGGTGGAATGAAAATTCTTAACGAACTTCTTCCCAACCATTTGCCTGAAGATGTTACCGTCACACTTATCGACCGTGTTCCGTATCATTGTTTAAAGACGGAATACTACGCCTTAGCTGCCGGAACCATTTCTGATAAAGAAGTGCGGGTAGCTTTTCCTGAACACCCACGCTTGATGATTAAATATGGAGAGGTAACCGGAATTGATACAAACGAACATAAAGTGATCTTGAAGGATGCCGAACCAATTGAATATGATGACCTAGTGATTGGTCTTGGCTGTGAAGATAAGTATCATGATGTCCCGGGAGCAGCTGAATTTACTTATAGCATTCAATCCATTGGAAAAGCCCGCCTTACTTATTCTGTCTTAAACAACCTTGGCCCAGGCTCGGTGGTTGGTATTGTCGGAGCAGGATTAAGCGGCGTTGAATTAGCAAGTGAGCTAAGTGAAAGCCGTGAAGACCTTCAAATAAAATTGTTTGATAGAGGTAAACATATTTTATCTTCATTCCCCGAAAGATTAAGTAAATATGTTGAGAATTGGTTCATCCGGAATAATGTTGAGATTATTAACCAATCCAATATTACCAAAGTGGAAGAAGGGCGCTTGTATAACCACGACGAGCCGATTGATTGTGATGTTATTGTTTGGACGGCTGGTATTCAAGCGAATCAAATCGTCCGCCAAATGGACGGAGAAAAAGACCGCTTAGGAAGATTAATCGTGACACCTCACCATCACTTACCGAATGATGAACATGTGTTTATTGTCGGTGACTGTGCCAGTTCATCGCATGCCCCTAGTGCACAATTAGCTGAAGGACAGGCAGAACAGATTGTCGAAGTATTAAGAAAGCGCTGGAATGGTGAACCAGTGCCTGCCGAATTCCCGCCTATAAAACTAAAAGGCGTCCTTGGCTCTCTTGGGAAAAAACAAGGCTTTGGAGTCATGGCCGACAGGGCTATCACAGGCCGTGTTGCACGTATCTTAAAATCGGGAATATTATGGTTATATAAATTTCATAATGGATGATAAAAAAGCATTCCAGGCTGCCTGGAATGCTTTTTATGATTGTGCTATATATCCGTATTTTTCAAGTTCTGCAAAAATCGTTTTCAAGCGAGGATTCCCTTCGCCGACGATTTTCTCGTTAATGACGACAACGGGATAAAACAAATCCTCCTCAATTACCCGTGTGGCAAAAGTTGTTTTTTCGTTGTCACCAGATGGCTGAAAAATATCCACATAGGTCATCTTAAACGGCTGATTCGGAAACTTTCTGCTAATGGCGGCTTCCAGCCATTCAAAGGTCTCTTTTGAAGATGGTAAATTCACACAGCTCGGGCATAAGGTCTCAGCACCATATAGAACAATTTCTACCTCATTTATTCCCATCAAAATCATTCCTGTCAGTTTTCTTTTATTTTAAACAAAAAGTAAGATAAAAACTAAAATAATGTTTTTTAATGTGTATTTTCCTAATTTCTGAGAATGGATTTTTAGCACCATTCACATTATAATATAATTAGGAAAGGAGTCGATCATATGGCAACAGAAACTGAAATTTTTGAGCAAGTTCAAGAAGTACTAGATAAATTACGTCCATTTCTTCTTCGTGACGGCGGAGATTGTGAATTAGTAGATGTAGAGGAAGGTATTGTAAAACTTCGTCTATTAGGTGCTTGCGGCAGCTGCCCTAGTTCTACCATTACACTAAAAGCCGGTATCGAAAGAGCTCTTCTTGAAGAAGTTCCTGGCATTGTAGAAGTTGAACAAGTATTCTAAAATAAAATCATAGCAAAAAGCGATTGCCAAGAGCGGCAGTCGCTTTTCTTTCTATTTATCCTTTTACTAAGGGCCGCCAGTCTTTATTAACTAATGTCTTAGGCTCTTTCCCGTCTAAAATAGACATTATATTTTCAACACACAACTGGACCATTGCTGTCCTGGTCTCTGTACTTGAACTTCCAATATGAGGGAGGGCAACGACATTCGGAAGTTTTAATAAAGGATGGTCTGCTGGAATAGGTTCCTTTTGAAACACATCTAGTCCTGCTCCGGCAATCTCACCAGCCATAAGGGCTTCATATAATGCCTGTTCATCGACGACTGCTCCTCTTGCAGCATTAATAAAAATGGCAGACTGCTTCATTTTCTGGAAGACTTCTCGGGTAAACATGTTACTTGTCTCAGGTGTAAGAGGTGTCAGGCAGATAATGTAATCTGACTGTTTCAGAAGATCATCAAAAGATGCGTAAGTAACCCCTAATTGCTGCTCTGCTTCAGGTTTTCTTGTCCGGTTAAAATATAGGATGTTCATGTCAAATCCTGTTGCTCGTTTCGCAACGGTTTCACCAATCCTGCCCATCCCGACAATCCCAAGTGTTTTATGGTGAATATCCTGACCCGCTAAAAGAAAAGGACTCCAAGCTTGCCATTTTCCCTCTTTTACAAACTCTGCCGCTTCCACAATTCTACGAGCAGAAGCCATTAAGAGGCCAAACGTTAAATCTGCTGTCGTATCGGTAAGGACATCCGGTGTATTGCAGATGGCGATTCCTTTTTCACTAGCCGTTTTTAAATCAATATTATTAAATCCAACAGCAAGGTTTGCTACAACCTTTAGATTTTTCCCCGCTGTTAGAACACTTTTATCTATGGAATCCGCAAGTACGGTAAAAAGTGCATCTGCCTTTTTGGCTTCTTCCATTAAGATATCTCTTGGGACAGGAATATCTTCATGTTTCCACATATGCACGTTATATTTTTCTTTTAATGGATTCACAAGTGCATCTGGAAGCTTTCTCGTAATATAAACATAGGGCTTCATCTCGTGTCACATCCTTGGGCAGTTTTACTATTAGTGTAACATATTTTCTACGAGAAGCTGACTTTTAACAACTAGATTGGATTATTTTGTATAAAGCCAATCTAGCGGCGGCAGATGTAATTGTTTGATTGGAGCACCGGATATTGGGTAGAATTCTGCTAAAAACCGTTCATAATCACTGGCTTGCCGTAAAATTTTACTTAACCGTTCTTCCAGTACTTTCTTTTCCTGTTCAGAACGAGTGATATAATAACTCTCAATACAATCAAAATAGTGAAGCGGAAAAACTAATCTTGAATAGAGCAACCGCCATGAAAACGAGGATAAAGGCGCAATGCTCTGATAATCTTCATAAAAGTTCCTTAATTCGACTTGATAGGTTTGGATATTGCGAAAATATCGTTCCCTCGTCCACTCCGCCAAGTCTCGGCTTCGATGATCAAATACCCAATCAAACGGATTTTTAATCATGTACTTGTCATAAGGCCCCCAGGTTTTACTTGTAAACCGCTCATGACAAACGGTCCCGCTATCAGTATCGTTTGGTTCGTCATCAATTTCCGTATCGACTAAATATTGAATGGCATTCTCTGTCAGACCTAAATAATAAGGGAAAGAATCAACAAACATTCGCTCAAATTCATCTTCCGGTGATTGAAATAAGAGGCCATTCCAAACCCTTTCCATTTGCTCAAGACGTTTTTCCCATAATGTTTTCCATTGCCCAATCCGGCTTGCCCTTTCAATTTGAAACGGAACCCGTCTGCCTCGTTCATGGAACCTAGCTAGCTTTCGGCCTAACTTAATTTTCCGCTGTTCTTCCATTTGCCGATTGGCTAGTACGCAATATTGATTTTGTTCCCAAGTGGTAATTAAGCTGCCTTCTTTAGACGGTAAAAAAATGGGCACATTTTGGTCCCCATAATTTCGTAAATGTTCCGCAATCTTTTCTAGTTCTGATATATCCTCTTCTGCCTTCCCTGCCGGTTTAGAAATCAAATAAAGCCAGCCATTTCCCCTCAAAGCCTCATACACATCTAACTTCACATATTCTTCTACCGTAACCCCATATTGATTCTCCAGCATTTTTTGAAGCATCCTCACACCCCGCCTCATTTACCTGTCTTACCCTATGTATATGTATAGCAAATAAAAACTTGATGTTTTTCGAATTAGTGAATAGGCCAAATAAAACTGGGAATGATAACATTTTAGTTTGTTAATTGGAACTGCAATTGCATAATTTAAGGGAAAAGCGTATATATATAGTGAAAATAGAAAGTGCTGGAACTATTGTTATTAGTATCCGATTTTTATTTCACAAGGAAAAGGTGATCAGGAATGGCAAACGACAAAAAAGTGGATCTAACTGAGCAAACGGCACGCAAATGGTTGAAAGAAAGAGGCGTTGAAATTAAGGACATCGCAGATTTGGTCTTCTTTTTACAGGAAAAATATCATAAAAATTTAAAAATGGAAGATTGTCTATCCAACGTGGAACGTGTTCTGTCAAAACGTGAAGTACAAAACGCGATTCTTACAGGTATACAACTAGACGTGCTAGCTGAAAAAGGATTATTGGAAGAGCCGCTTCAATCAATCATCGGGACGGATGAAAGTCTTTATGGTGTAGACGAAATCCTCGCGTTTTCCATTGTAAATGTTTATGGTTCGATTGGTTTTACTAATTATGGCTACATTGATAAATTAAAGCCCGGCATTTTGGCTCATTTAAATGATAAATCAACCGGTGAATGTCATACCTTCTTAGATGATATTGTCGGTGCAATCGCTGCGGCAGCCTCAAGCAGACTCGCCCACCGTGCGGCACATGAGGCCGAAGAATAGAATAAGAAAAGCGCAAGCGCCTTGGTCAGCCCCGACAAGCATAAGACGAGCCGGCCGAAAGGTTGCTTTTTAACCTTTTGGACGGATTGGCTGTAGACCATCGAGGGGCTAGGCGCTGGAGCTAGACAATTCTCAAAGTTAAAACTTTTTTATCTAAATAAGGGATGGAGTGGTCTCCATCCCTTTTACGCATCCCATTCGTCTAATGTATCAATGGAATACGTTGGCTTTCGGTCATACCCCATTAGCAATTCTTTGGTGGTGACACCCGTATGAACGAGCAATGTATCCATGCCGGCATTCATGCCCGCTAAGATGTCGGTATCATAATAATCCCCTACCATCAGCGTTTCTTCTTTAGAGGTACCTAATACCTTTAAGGCCTGCTCCATGATAATCGCTTCTGGCTTACCAATAAAAGTCGGCTTTGTTTGCGTTGAAACTGCGATAACCGAGGTGAGTGAACCGTTTCCTGGGAGCAGCCCTCTCTCTGTTGGGATAGCGATATCTCCGTTTGTTGAGATAAATTGAGCCCCATTGCGGACTGCCAGGCAGGCTACAGCTAATTTTTCATAGCTGATTTCACGATCAATTCCGATGACAACAAAGTCAGCCTCTTCCCCCGCAGCTCTAAAACCTTTCTCCTCAATCGCTGATTGAAGTCCCTCTTCCCCAATTACAAAACACCTAGCATCCTTTTTTTGTTCCGCAATATAATTAGCCGTCGCTTGACTTGTCGTAAAAACAAGCTGCTCCTCTGCCGGGATGTCAAAGCTGTTTAATTTATCAGCCACCTGGGCTGGTGTCCTGGAAGAATTATTAGTTACAAATAAATATGGAATATCTTTAGCCTTCAGTTTTTTCACAAAGTCAGATGCCGCCTCAATCCGTTCTGTTCCTTTATACATCGTGCCATCTAAATCAATCAAGTAGCCTTTATATTTTTTCATTTTGAAGAATCGCTCCTATGTATACCGATTGTGATCTTAAAAGTGAAATAGACCGTATGAACGGTCCATTCATTAGTTTTTAAAAGCTGAAACAGGTCCTAATTCATTGACTAAATAATCACGGACATTGGTTGAAAAACTCTCTAATTCATGGAGATACCGTGAAAATTGTTCCTGCAGTTCGTGATGAGGAATCTCTAGATAATCCTGAACAAGGTTTTTCCGATAAAGAATGAGGACCTTTAAATTTTCACCTGTTGCTCCACTAATCACCTTTTCATCGATTAAAATATCAATAATATCCTCATAACTGCCGGGGTCACGCATGATAAAGCCATCGATCATGCTATTTCCAACATCTAAAATAGACTCAATCATCATTTGACATAGACGCTCCAAGGCTGCCTTTTCAAGAGGCGTTGACCATTCCTGCTGACCTCGGAAAAGATGGATTTGTACTTCTAAATATTTCAGCATGCTTTCAATTTTTTCTCTGTCAACAAAATACACCTAGTCCACTTCCTTCCGCCGTTCTTATTCTATGTAATCATTCCAGTTCTTATTGTATCACAAACCAAGCCTTGCGGATTTATTAGCGGACAGAAATCATGAAACTTGTCCTCCCATCATGAACGCAAATTTGATACTATAGAGGAGATGGAAAATAGTTAAACCAAAAAGGAGACAAACGAATGCAGGAACGTTTTTATTTATACGATGATACAGAAAATACAAAAACCCGATTTGTCAGTTTTGTTGGCGAAAATCAACGCTTTGATTTGGCCATTACGCAAACAAATCGCCATTATGGAAAATCGTTAGTTTTAGATATGCAAGGAAATCGTTTTGCCATTATTGGCCCAGATGACTTAGAGGAAGAAGGATATTTAGAGTTTGCATTTCAATTAAACGAAGAGGATGCAGAGGAACTTCGCAGCTTTTTGGCAGAAATCGTCTAATGAAAGACACATGTTTTTCACTCCACGGTCTCATAATAAGGGCAAAAGGAGTGAAACCATGACAAATAAAGGCTCTGAAAAATATACAGAATTATCAAACGTTGAAAAACAACAAAATTATTTGACGGCGCAAGAGTTTCCTGAAGGTCCCTATGGTACACCAATTCGAAAAAATCAACCTGTTCAGAATAAAAGTACTCCGTGGGAAAACGGACAACGTTATTACAGCAATTTTAACTACGAAAATAAATCATTGCATCAGGATATCCCAAGGCAGATGGAGGGAGCCCATCCGACCCATGATGATCCTAATATAGATAATCAAGCACCTTATGACAATTAAAAGGGAAAGCGCCTTGACCAGGGGCGACAGGCATAAGACGAGCCTTCTTGACGGATTGGCTTATGACCCCGAGCCCCTAGGCGCTGAAGCTGGATATTACTCTAAAAAAGAAGGATCAGCTATTCTGATCCTTCTCATTTTTTTACTTTTTTCAATACAAAAAAGGCACAGCCAAAGTTGCAATATTCGTATAGATATTCACTTAGGGTACTAATTTTGGTATCAAATGTAGCCTTTTGGTTTTGATCATCAAAAAAACCCTTAAGACGAAGCTGCCCATATCCCCAATCACCGACAATATAGTCATACCTCGCTAAAATATCACTGTATCTTGCTTTTAAGGCTTCTTCATTATACCCATCTCGATATTCCTGGATGATTTCATATGTGGTATTGTTGATCACAATCATCTATCTCACCTCGTTTTTAACCGACAAATTCCTACTTTCCATTATACCTGATTCACCATCAATTGCTAAGAAAATAAATGCCCGGTTTGGTCATCCTATATATAGGAGGTGCAAAAAAATTTGAAAAAGTTACTTATAATTGCAGGATTATGTACCCTAACAGCACTAAGCGGGTGCTCAAAGGACACTGGAAATAATGATGTTTATGAAGAGAGCGGAAACACCATTAATGTAAATAATAAACGGCATGAACTTTACAATGAAGGCGGAAGCCGCGGTATTCGGAATACGAGTACAAGCTATGGTTATGTTCGTCACCAAAAGAGCCCCTTAATGAACGATAAAATAGCTAACGATCATTACACTGCTCTTGACCGCGAGCAACTAGCTAATATTATTAGTAAGTACAGTGCAGATATTCCAAATGTCCATGACGTTGCAACACTGGTCACCGACCAAGAAGTATTGATTGCTTATAATACGGATTCAAAGAAACGGAACCTCACAGCGGATCAAGTGAAAAAGACGGCCTTTTCGGTGGTACCGCGTTATTACCATGTTTATGTGTCAGATAATTCTAAATTGATGCGTGATGTGGAGAACCTTGCAAGCCTTGATTCCACGAGCCGGAATGCCCGTCATACGGTCAATAGTGTGATTAAGCAAATGTTAAAGTCGCCTCAAGGAGCACGGTTAAATGCAAGTGAAGACGAAAATGGCCGAACACCGGATGACTTTGATATCAACAAAACTCCAAAAGTTAATAATAAAAACATAAATAAAGCTAAGAATACGAATCAAAATTCCAATAGTAGTAACAATAATACAAATACAAATACAAATACAAATATGAGCAACAAATAACGAAAAAGAGTTCAAGCCCTTACTGGCTGAACTCTTTTTTGTTACGCTTCCTTCGCTTCTTTTTCACCGAGCATTTGCTTATGCTTGGCTGCTGCATTAACTTGCTCATCGGCATGGTATGAGGAGCGAACAAGCGGACCTGCTTCACAATGGCTAAAACCTTTACTTAACGCAATTTGCTGGAATTCTTTAAATTCATCAGGAGTATAATACTTCTCAACCTTTAAATGACTTTTGGTCGGCTGCAGATATTGTCCAATTGTCATGATGTCAACGTTGTTAGCTCGTAGGTCATCCATAACTTCCAGTATCTCTTCTTTTGTTTCACCAAGACCGATCATTAAGCTGGATTTAGATGGGATACTTGGCTGCATTTCTTTGGCACGGCGAAGAAATTCCAGTGAACGGTCATATTTAGCGCGTGCCCGAACTCTTGGAGTTAACCGTCTAACGGTTTCAATATTATGGTTAAGAATATCCGGCTTGGCATCCATTAGGATTTTTAAGTTCTCTTCCTTTCCACCCATATCGGAAGGAAGCACTTCAATACTTGTAAATGGATTTTTACGGCGAATAGCTCGTACCGTTTCGGCAAACACCGCTGCTCCGCCATCTTTTAAGTCATCCCGCGCAACAGCCGTTACAACGACATGTTTTAGGTTCATTAATTGCACCGAATCGGCAACTCTTTCTGGCTCTTGCCAATCTAGTTCTGTTGGAAGACCTGTTTTTACCGCACAGAAACGGCAGGCACGTGTACAGGTATCCCCAAGGATCATAAAGGTTGCCGTACGTCTTACGGCCCAGCATTCATGAATATTAGGGCATCTAGCTTCTTCACAAACGGTATGAAGATTTTTTTCCCGCATCATTTTTTTTAAGCCTGTATATGACTCATTGGTATTTAATTTTATTTTTAGCCATTCCGGCTTACGTAAAATTTCTTCTTTCTTGCTCATTTTTACACTCCTCAAAATAACTTATATGGTTCTTTTTTGAGCTCTTCTGTCACTTTATCATACTAGAGGATGAACAACAAGCAATTAAAATTGGATTACCAATTATTAACCATAATGAAATATCAGAAGTATCACACACTAATCTTGTACATTAATTGGAAGGAGGATTCCTGTTGCGGGCTGTTCTAATTATTGGAACCATCCTTATACTTTTTATTTCTACTTTGTCTGTCAGGGATGCTCATGCACAAGAAACCGATCCCTATCAGGAAAGAATGAAGCTATATAAAAAAGTGGAAACCATTACTCAAATCCCTTGGTATTACTTAGCAGCCATTGATCAATACGAGAGAAGTGTCCGCCTAGCTCGCAGAGATTTACCAAAAGCTGATGGTGTCATTGGTATTTATTTTCGTCCTGAGGTGTGGGCAGGATTGACCAATCCTAATCCTAACGAAGAGAATCCGGCTGTCATTCAGCTTTTTAATGGTCTAGGAGTTGATGGAGACGGAGATGGCAAAGCGAGTTTAAAGAGCGATGAGGATGTTTTATATGCATTCGCAAATTATCTCCTTTCATACGGTGTTGATCCTGATAATCTTAAAATTGGGTTATGGAACTACTATCATCGCGATCGAACAGTTGGCATTATTGCTGGGAAGGCTAAAATTTACCGCCAACTTGGGCGCCTCGATTTAGATAAACGTGTTTTTCCTGTTCCTTTATACAGCAATCACAGTTACCGCAGTACCTGGGGCGATGCGCGCGGCTGGGGCGGCAGAAGAATTCATGAAGGAACTGATATTTTTGCTAATTATGGTGTTCCGGTCCGAGCTACGGCCTATGGGATTGTTGAAATGAAAGGCTGGAATAAGTTCGGCGGCTGGAGAATCGGCATCCGTGATATTAATAACACCTATCATTATTTCGCCCATCTTAGCGGCTTTGCTAAGAATCTTCAAGTCGGACAAGTGGTTGAACCCGGTATGGTCATTGGCGGTGTAGGCAGCACCGGATACGGTCCTCCGGGAACTTCCGGAAAGTTCCCGCCTCATTTACATTACGGAATGTACAAAGATAACGGGATTACCGAATGGTCATTTGATCCCTATCCACACTTAGCACAGTGGAAACGGTTGGAACGGATAGAGCTTCGAAAAACGAAAAGTTCCCGTTGAGAGAGTTTCCCCTTGAAACATAGCATACAAAAAAGGACTGTCCTGATTTGGATAGTCCTTACTAATTGTTTTTAGTTAGTTTTTTTAGTTTCACTCTTGCTGGTGTCCGTCTTTTTTTCCGGTATCTGTATGGAAGGTGTTAAGCTACCTCCATGATTATAAAATTGCGGTACTTCCCCTTCCACAAGGGTTCCACCAACCGGTATGCTTTGTTTTAGTTTCGTCACTTCTGTTGCAAATGGAGTAATAATTTGTACGGAAACCTCTATATCTACAGAAACCTCCATCCACGTATTGTTGATTCCCATTTCTTTTGTGGCAATATGCACATCCGGTTCTACTTCACCGATGGCATGAAATTTCACTGGGATTTTCGGGCCAATGTTCCCTAATAAAGTGATATTTGTTGCCTGCCCTAAAGGTATATACCAGACAATTCCGTCCTCTTTTTCGGTATTTTCTGTTTCAATTTCCACATCATTTTCCAATAAAGCAATATCACCTTTTTTAGCTGTTTTTAAATTCTTTTGAATCTGAGCTGTGGTTTCTGCCAGTACTCGATTGATTAAATCGGTATTTAATTGGGCATTTTGCCCTTTGCCGTTACTGCCTGGTACTATTTTAATCACATCATTATTATCACCAACATTGGTGGTTCGTTTGGTAATGGCTCTGTTGATGACAAGTGAGGCGATATTCCGTGTTTCAGATGTAGCAATTCTCATTAAAGTCGGCTCAATCCCCTTATTCACGAGCCATAATCCTGATGCAGTAGAGAACAAGAAAAGGATAAAGGATAACAACAGGACGTAGCGGAAAGGCAGAGGCCCCCGTTTGCGTAGCCGTCTAGAAAACTTAGCCAAGTAAATCACCCCTTCTTGTTATATGTATGCACAAGAAAGATGAACTAGCCCATAAAAAAGGAGCAGCTGAAGTTAGGACTATTGCAAACCAAAGAAAAAGGCCTGCTAAATATAGCAAGCATTTAAATCATTTTAAGCAAAGCCTCTTTACCTATCATTCCCTTATGAATTCCAAGTTCCTCTGCTTCCCATGTGACCGACTCTAAAGGAGCGTTTAGAAGCTGCTCAATCGTCCGGACGCCGACAGCCCGCCCAGCAATGATTTTTCGATCTTTCAGTTTATCATTTAATAGGCCTACGTCTAATGCACCGCACATGATATAGCCCTTATCATTTGAGACGGTAAGCAAGGTGGTTTTAGGGAGTAACACAGTAACAGCCAAGAAGGTATGGCCATTAATTTCAATTGGTGAAAGCTCAACCAAAGGTTCCTCACCCCTTTCCTTACTATCACTGTATGATTAGAAGGATTAAAGGGTGACAGGCTATGGTCTATTCGCGTTTTTCCAACTCCCATTTTAATAAGTCTCGTAAGAATTCCGGGAGAAGATAGTTCTTGTGTTTATGCGGTAAAACCTCTTTGAAAAAATGACCAAAGGTAAACATATCGGGAAGCGCCAGAGTATAGGTTTTATCTTGTTCCAAGGACGTATCATTGATGAAGATTTGACCATCTGAAAAGTGGATTCCCTCATAAACAAAAATCCCCAAGACGGTCCCTCTAAAACCTAGGCCTTTTATCTCTCTGCGAGCTAATTCAGCACCATTTGTTTCCGTAAGTATTTTTTCCAGCTCCTCCCCAGTCAGTTCAATGATGCATGGATTAATGGGATGAGGACAAATTTTAAGCAAATCATAGGTCGTTACCTCACCAGATAATGAGCCCAAGAGAAGACCAGCGTTTATCATCGCACAATCTGTTTGGCACCACTCTCGTAAAGCTTTGCACAGTAATTGCGAAAGATTTGTTTTATGAAAAGAATCATGAAGCAATGGTTCCTTAAGAATGGTTATGTGTTGATTAAGAAGCTCTTTCCCCTTTTTAAAAAAGTCCGTAATTAGCTCCTGTTCGTTTTTGGGCTCAGGGATCTCCTCAAAGTCGTAAAGAATGGCTTTTTTATTTTCAACATCCTTATCCTCATTGACGGTGAGTGTCATATGGCCGACATAATGACCAAATTTCCCCGCGGCTCCAATCAGTGTCTGCCCCACCACCTCCCCTTGTTCGAGGAAATGATGGGTATGTGCCCCTAAAATCACGTCGATTTCTGGAAAATTCGCAGCTATGTTTTCATCATCTTGAAGGCCAAGGTGGGAAAGTAAGATGATTATATCAGCCTCTTTCCTTAAAGGCTTCAGCCATTTTTTTAACTCTGAGATTGGATCGGTGATTTCCCATCCCAGTAGATTGTATAGATGGCTAAAGCAGGCAGTGAGACCAATGACTCCAATTCTAGTTCCTGTTTTTGTGTCATAGATTTTATAAGGTTTGACCCAATTAGGATAACTACCATTATTGGCATTATACAGGTTTGCGTTAAGTACATCGAAGTCTGCGTCATCATATAGATGATCCAAATCTTCATGGGGAAGATTAACTCCCTCATTATTCCCAATCGTAACAGCTGTATAGCCGCAACTATTTAGGAGTTCAATATTCCCTCTTCCTTTGGTTGCTTCCGTATAAGGATGCCAGCGGTCAATGAAATCACCAATATCAAATAAAAAAAGCTCTTCTTCCCTGCTATGATAGTACTCCTTTTTTCTCATAAGGAAATTGTGGATTCGGGGCCAATGCTCCAAGTGGCTGTGAAAATCATTTGTATGAAAGATATGTATTGTTTCCATGTTTGTCCTACCCTGTTATCCCTTGATAGATTAAGCGCACCCCAACAATGATGAGGGTGGCTCTGATAATGATGACAATCGTTTTACTCTTAAACCTCGTATTTAAATAGACACCAACCTTTGCACCAATCCATGCTCCCGGCACTAAGGCCAAGGCATAAAGCCAATTCACGTTTCCTAACGAGATATGTGTGATGGAACTAAGGATTGAAGTTGGTAAAATCATGAACATCGATGTAGCTGTGGCCACATGCGGCGGGAAGAAAAATAGCAAGATCATCGTTGGTACCATGAGTGATCCGCCGCCAATCCCAAAAATTCCTGATAGGAACCCGACGACAAAGGCAATCACGACTCCTAAAATAGGGTTAAAACCATATTCAAAGGAGCGGCCGCTATTATCGGTAAAAGTACGGACAATTCCTTTATCCTTGCGAAACGGAAGCGGCCTTAATTTGTCCTTAACGATTAGGACGAACGAGACAAAAAGAATAAATGTACCAAAATAGATGTTAAAAGAATGTAAGCCCATTTTTTCCGTTACCCATGCACCCAAAATACTTCCTGGTCCGCTGCCGATTAGAAAAATGAGCCCGCTTTTATAATCGACTGTTTTATGTTTCATATAAGCAAGCGTCGACGATAAGCCCGTAAAAATCATCGTAAACAGCGAGGTACCTACTACCACTTGTGATGTCAAGTGATGGAAGGACGGGAGGGTTGCCAGGTAAAGCAAGGCAGGAACGACGATAATTCCTCCTCCCATGCCAATCAGGGAGCCGAGTGAACTAGCTGCAATTCCAATTAATATTAAGAGTATCCACTCCATTTGTGTTCACCTTCTAGTTTATAGTTCATTAAATAAATCGAGCTGCTTAGGTGCGAGCCCTTCATATGTGAGCTGCAGGAGTTTCATCATTTCTTTTGCATTATCGGCGGCATCCCCGCCGGAGTTATTGTTAAACAGAAGGTATACATGCTTACATTCCGCTGCCAAATTTTCGATATGAGCCTTCCATTCCTGCAGTTCCTGTTGATTATAGCGATAGAGATAACGGACCTCCCGCCAGTTTTCCGCATTCCGTTTCTGCCAGCCGTAAACATTTCGGCCATGAAATCTTACGAGGACTTGGTCTTTTGTGGTAGGCTGCAGAACAGTGGGAATTGATCCTTCGCCTGATTGCGGCTCGTCGCAAATACTATGAATCCATTTTTCCGATTTCATAAATTCTAGTGTTTTTTGCCGATAAGCAGCGGCAAACCAGGATTGGTGCCGGAATTCCAGTGCGCAAGGGATGTCCCCCATTTCTTGTCTGCACCATCTTAGATAATCGACGTTCTCTTTTTTACAGTCAAACCAGGGCGGAAATTGAAATAGGACCATGGCTAATTTGTTTTTTTCAATGTAAGGTTCTAATGACTCTTTAAAGGCTTTGAACATGGTATGTATGTTGTCAAACGGAAGTTCTCCCCGCTGATGGCCGGTCATCCCTTGATAGGCTTTGACAATAAATTGAAAATTATCCGGGGTATCATTGACCCACTTTTCAGCATTTCGTTTTGGCTGGATGGCATAGAAGGCGGAGTCCACTTCGACGGTTGGAAAATGCCCGGCATATACCTTTAGTTTATCTCTTGAGGTTATTTTATCTGGATAAAGGCTATCATGGTCGCCCCAGCCTGTTACACCAATGTAGATCATGTCTGTCACCCCTATCTTATAATAGCATAACCATTTTTTGTTCCGCCAAAATAACGGCAGCTAGTGTTGGTTTTTTGGGAGATCGGAATTGTGTGCGTTGATTAATTCCGCGCGATTTGGGAGTTTTTCCGTCGGTTTTAGGGGTATTTCCGCGCCATTCTTCGATTATTCCGCCAATTCAGGACTTTTTTCCGTCGGTTTTCAAATTAATTCCGCCAATAAACCAACTGGTCCGTGAGTATCACTAACCATAAAAAAAAATACCCGCCTGCCTTAGATGGCAAACGGGTATTTTTTTTAAAATATTAACCGATAGAGCCTTCCATCTCGAACTTAATCAGACGGTTCATCTCAACGGCATATTCCATTGGTAATTCTTTTGTAAATGGCTCAATGAAGCCCATTACAATCATTTCAGTTGCTTCTTGCTGAGAAATACCGCGGCTCATCAAGTAGAATAACTGCTCTTCAGAAACCTTCGATACCTTCGCTTCGTGCTCAAGAGAAATATTGTCGTTTAGAATTTCATTGTATGGGATCGTATCGGATGTTGATTGATTATCCATAATCAATGTATCACACTCAATATTCGAACGAGCTCCATCTGCTTTACGTCCAAAATGAACCACACCACGATATGTTACTTTACCACCATGTTTAGAAATGGATTTAGATACAATCGTTGAGGATGTATTTGGTGCTAAGTGGATCATTTTTGCTCCCGCATCCTGGTGCTGACCCTTACCAGCAATCGCAATCGATAATGTCATACCACGTGCGCCTTCACCTTTTAAAATAACCGCAGGATATTTCATGGTTAACTTAGAACCGATATTACCATCAATCCATTCCATTGTTGCGTTCGCTTCACAAACCGCACGCTTGGTAACAAGGTTAAACACATTGTTTGCCCAGTTTTGGATCGTTGTATAACGACAATAAGCATCCTTTTTAATGATGATTTCAACAACCGCACTGTGAAGAGAGTTAGTTGTATAAACTGGTGCTGTACATCCTTCTACATAGTGTACAGAGGAACCTTCATCAACAATAATAAGGGTACGTTCAAATTGACCCATGTTCTCAGAGTTGATTCGGAAGTATGCCTGTAATGGCGTATCTACCTTAATACCTGGTGGTACATAGATGAATGAACCGCCAGACCAAACAGCTGAGTTTAACGCTGCAAATTTATTATCCGTTGGCGGAATTACTTTTGCCCAGTGTTCACGGAAAATGTCTTCGTTTTCTCTTAAGGCAGAGTCTGTGTCCTTAAAGACGATTCCTAGCTCTTCAAGATCTTCCTTCATGTTATGATAAACAACCTCTGATTCGTACTGCGCAGATACACCAGCAAGGTATTTTTGCTCTGCTTCAGGGATACCAAGCTTATCAAAAGTAGCTTTGATTTCCTCTGGTACTTCATCCCAAGATTTCTCGGATTTTTCAGATGGTTTTACATAGTACGTAATTTCATCAAAGCTTAAAGAATTCAAATCTCCGCCCCACTGTGGCATCGGCATATTGTAGAAATGCTCAAGAGACTTTAAGCGGAAGTCAAGCATCCACTGTGGTTCATTTTTCATTTTTGAAATTTCTTCAACAATCTCACGTGTTAATCCACGTTTTGATCGGAAAATGGAAACGTCTTTATCGGCAAAACCGTATTTATAATCCCCGATTTCAGGCATCTTTTTTGCCATCGTCGTATTCCTCCTTCATAAACGATTAAAGCCTTAGCCCAATCGTTTTACTTTTGTTCCTCTTCCTTTAATCCCTTTTCCATTGCCTTCCATGCTAATGTTGCACATTTAATTCTGGCAGGGAATTTAGAAACACCTTGCAGTGCCTCAATATCACCTAAATCTATGGAATCATCGTGATCGTGACCTAACATCATTTCAGAAAAAATCTCTGATAATTTAAGTGCTTCTTCCACTTTTTTCCCTTTGATCTCCTGCGTCATCATCGAGGCGGAAGACATCGAAATCGAGCAGCCTTCTCCTTCAAACATAGCTTCCTTGATGATTCCATCTTCGACCTTAAAGGTTAATTGAATTCGATCACCACAGGTAGGGTTATTCATATTGATCGTATGGCTGCCATCCTCTAAAATACCGCGATTACGGGGTTTTTTATAATGGTCCATGATTACTCGACGGTATAATGCATCTAAATCTAAATTTCTAGAAGACATCGCTAAAATACTCCTTTGTTTTGACAAGCCCTTCAACGAGTTTATCAATATCTTCTTCAGTATTGTATAAATAAAAACTTGCACGTGCAGTAGCAGAGGCTTTTAGCCATCTCATCAGCGGCTGTGCACAGTGATGGCCGGCACGGACGGCAATTCCTTCTGCGTCCAATACGGTTGCTACATCATGCGGGTGAACATCTTTAATATTAAACGTAATAAGTCCTGCACGCTTAGCTGCATCAAGAGGACCATAAATGGTCATGCCCTCAACCGCAGACATTTTTTCAAGTGCATAGGCCGCAAGCTTATGTTCATGCTCGGCAATATTGTCTAAGCCAACCTCATTTAAAAAGTCGATGGCCGCTCCTAGACCTACAGCACCAGCAATGATAGGAGTGCCGCCTTCAAACTTCCAAGGCAGTTCCTTCCAGGTTGATTCTTGCAAGTGTACAAAATCAATCATTTCGCCGCCAAATTCGATTGGCTCCATATTCTCAAGCAGATGTTTTTTTCCATATAGAACACCGATACCGGTAGGACCGCACATTTTATGTCCAGAGAAGGCCAAGAAATCACAATCGAGGTCTTGCACATCAATGTTCATATGCGGTGCACTTTGAGCACCATCAACGACCATGATTGCTCCATTCTCGTGAGCAATTTGGGCAATCTCCTTAACGGGATTGATTACGCCAAGTACGTTAGAAACCTGCATCACAGATACAATTTTCGTATTAGGCGTAATCGTTGCCCGAACATCTTCTAGTGAGATAGTGCCATCTTCCTGAAGCGGGATGTATTTTAACTGGGCACCTGTACGTTTCGCTACTTGCTGCCATGGAATAATGTTACTATGATGCTCCATGTAAGTAATTACGATTTCGTCGCCTTCCTTTAAATTGGCTGCTGCATAGCTAGAAGCTACCGTATTAAGGGAAGTCGTTGTGCCTCTTGTAAAAATTACTTCCTGTATGGATTTAGCATTTATGAATTTACGAACCTTTTCCCTTGCCCCTTCATATGCGTCCGTAGCTCTAGTTCCGAGCGTATGAACACCGCGATGGACATTGGAATTAATTTCACGGTAATATTTTTCAATGGTCTCAATAACCTGTATCGGCTTCTGGGAAGTAGCTGAGCTATCCAAGTAAACCAATGGTTTGCCATTCACTTCTTGATCAAGGATTGGAAACTGGCTGCGAATATCTTGGATGTTCATTAGCGAACTTTCCTTTCAATCACTTCAGTTAATTGTTTCTTTACTCCTTCAATTGGAAGTTGGGTAACAACCGGTGCAAGGAAACCATGAATAACTAAGCGCTCTGCTTCTGTTTTTGAGATTCCACGGCTCATTAGATAATAAAGTTGAACTGGATCAACGCGTCCTACAGAGGCAGCATGACCTGCAACAACATCATCTTCATCGATTAAAAGAATTGGATTAGCGTCTCCACGTGCTTTTTCACTTAGCATAAGGACACGGGATGTTTGCTCTGCATCAGATTTCGATGCACCATGTTCAATTTTACCGATACCGTTAAAGATGGAAGTCGCACTATCTTTTACAACCCCATGATTTAAAATATTTCCGACCGTATTTTTACCGAAATGAACAACCTTTGTCGTAAAGTTTTGCGTCTGGTCACCACGGCCGACTACGACAGTTTTCGTATCGCCAGTTGAGCCATCGCCAAGTAAGTTTGTTGTGTTTTCAGAAATAGTATTTCCTTCGTTCATAAGGCCAAGAGCCCATTCAATCCGGGAATCTCTACCTGCTACACCACGACGGTTGACATAAGTGGTAATCCCTTTTGCCAAATAATCAACAGCCCCGTATTGGACTTTTGCATTCACATTGGCGATAACCTCAGTCAAAATATTTGCAAGAGTATTTGAGGTTTCCACTGTAGAAATGTAGTTTTCTACATATGTGACAGCACTATTATCTTCTGCCACTACAATCACATGGTTAAATAGGTTTGCCTCAGCATGATCTTGTACAAACACTGCCTGAATTGGTTCTTTAATTTCCACATTTTTCGGAATGTATAAGAAAACTCCTCCGTTTACTAATGCTGCATGAAGGGCAGTTAAACGGTTTTCATCCATATTGATGGCTTGAGTCATGTAGTACTTTTTCAAAAGGTCGCCATGTTCTCTTGCAGCTGTCAATAGATCCGTAAAGATAACACCCTTACTTTTCAGCTCTTCAGATAAAGTTAAAAAGGCAGGAGTCTGATTTCGCTGGATATAGAGATTTTTATTTTGATCCTCTACATTTATTAATGCTTTTACTTCCTCTGGAAGTGCATCTAGTGATGGATAGGCATCACTTTTGACTGTGTGCTGTTGGAATTGTGTGAAATTCCATTTCTCTATTTTGGTTTTATCAGGTCTTGGCATGGAAAGCTGTTCGAATTCGTTTAGTGCTTTAAGCCGGAATTCTTCAAACCAAGCAGGCTCATTCATTTCTTTCGAGAACGAGCGGACAAATTCCTGATCAACTGGTAATTTGGTTTCTGTTGTCATTGTAATCCTCCTAACACTCAGTTACGCTTCTTGCCCAACTGTTTCATCTTCAATGCCAAGCTCTTGTTTGATCCAGTCATATCCTTCTGCTTCTAAGCGTTGTGCCAGCTCTGGTCCGCCTGATTTAACAATACGGCCTTGCATCATAATATGCACATGGTCAGGAGTGATATAGTTTAAAAGACGTTGATAGTGCGTGATAATTAGGCAGCCGAAATCTTCTCCGCGCATTTCATTAACACCCTTTGAAACAACCTTTAGGGCATCGATATCTAGTCCAGAGTCAATTTCATCCAAGATCGCGATCTTTGGCTCAATCATCATTAATTGAAGAATCTCGTTACGCTTTTTCTCACCGCCGGAGAATCCTTCATTTAGATAACGCTGTGCCATATCCAGGTCCATTTCAAGGAATTCCATTTGCTTATCCATCTTACGAATAAATTTCATAAGCGAAATTTCGTTTCCTTCACCTAAACGGCTGTTAATCGCCGAACGTAAAAAATCGGCATTTGTGACGCCGTTAATTTCGCTTGGGTATTGCATTGCCAAAAATAGTCCTGCACGTGCGCGCTCATCTACTTCCATTTCAAGAACATCTTGTCCGTCTAGAGTAATCGAACCGCTAGTTACTTCATATTTTGGATGTCCCATAATGGCAGATGATAAGGTGGACTTACCAGTACCGTTTGGTCCCATGATTGCGTGAATTTCTCCACCCTTTATTTCAAGGTTAACACCTTTTAATATCTCTTTCCCATCAATTGCTACATGTAAATCTTTGATCGTTAAAGTTGATCCAGCCATATTTATACCTCCGAAAAGAAAGTGTTGTTAGCTTGCAATGCAAGTTTGTTTGTAGTTCTATTCTCATTTTATTCTCATTACAATCTTATAACAAATGAAATGTATTAGCAACTCTTAAACAGTAGAAACAAAGAGCTATTTTCATTAAGATAAAACTAATTGAGAATACAAACAGAACATTTGAATGAAGATTCTGATAATAACCCCTTATGTAGAATAGACCCGAATAGAATCATACCTCATTTTTTTATCATTTCCAACTGTAATAGACTATAAATACTTTTCTATTTTTACCCAATCAACCTGTTTCATGTATTCAAACAAACGAGGAAAAGCCAGTGAATCACTCACTGACTTACCCATTTTTACCTATTATATATTACTCAGAAACCGGTACAACTGCACCTTTGTATTTATCAAGGATGAAGTCTTGGATTTCTTTAGAGTGAAGAACTTCTACAAGTGTTTTGATCGCTGGTTTGGTTTCATCACCTTTACGAACCGCAATGACGTTCACATATGGAGAGTTCTTGTCTTCAATCGCGATTGAATCTTTAATTGGGTTTAAACCTGCATCAATAGCATAGTTTGAGTTGATTAAAACGGCATCGCCTTCACCGTTTTTATAGATTTGTGGTAAAAGTTTTGCTTCGTAATCTGCATCAAATACTAGTTTTTTAGGATTTTCTACAACATCTTTGATTTCTGCTTTTGTTTTATCAATGCCCGATTTTAATTTGATAAGTCCTTGTGCTTCTAATAATGAAAGCAGACGGCCGTGGTCAGCGACAGAGTTGCTCATGATTAAGTGAGCGCCAGTAGGAAGATCGCTTAGTTTCTTGTATTTCTTAGAATAAATTCCAATTGGCTCGATGTGGATACCGCCAGCATTAACGAAACCATAGCCAAACTCTTTATTTTGTGACTCCAGGTATGGAATGTGTTGGAAATAGTTTGCATCTAGCTCTTTTGACTGTAAAGCTTTGTTTGGAAGTATATAGTCTGTGAACGTCTTAATTTCTAAGTCAATACCTTTTTCTTTTAAAATTGGTTTTGCTTTTTCTAAGATTTCTGCGTGTGGAACAGTAGATGCTCCGACCACTAATTTGGTTGTGCTGCTTTTCGTGTCTGTACCTTCAGACTTGTCAGTTGATTTTCCGCATGCAGCTAATGCTAGCACAAGTGCTGCTGTTAAAACTAATGTTAACCATTTTTTCATGTTGACCTCTCCTTTTATCTTTTATCTAATTTTGAAGTGATAAAATCACCGATAAACTGAATCACAAAAACGATAATTAAAATAATAACTGTTGCAATTAGTGTAACGTCGTTCTGGTTTCTTTGGAAACCATAGTTATACGCAAGGTTCCCAAGGCCGCCGGCACCGATCGCACCTGCCATAGCTGTATACCCAACAAGAGCAATTGCGGTAACTGTGATTCCAGAAATAAGGGCTGGCATTGATTCTGGCAATAAAACTTTCCAGATAATCGTCCCAGTAGTTGCCCCCATTGATCTGGCAGCTTCAATGACCCCTTTATCAATTTCTCTAAGGCCAATTTCCACCATTCTTGCGTAAAATGGAGCCGCACCAATAATAAGAGAAGGCAATGCTGCATTTTCACCGATCATCGATCCAACTAATATGGTGGTCAGCGGGATTAATAATACAATTAAGATAATAAACGGAATCGAGCGAAAAATATTGACGATGGCACTAATCACAGCGTTGATTGGTTTGTTTTCCCAGAGGTTCCCTTTGGAAGTAAGAAATAAAACTAATCCTAGTAAGGTACCTAAAATGAAGGTTGCTACAACGGAAATACCTGCCATGTAAAGTGTATTTTTTGTTTCTTCCCACATGATTAACCAGTCAACATTTGGAAGATAATGTTTAATCATTTGTAACCACCTCCACACCTACAGCTTGAGCGCGAATGAAATCAACTGCATGGTTAACTTCCTTGTCGTCGCCATCGATATGAATGAACAGGGTTCCATATGATCCATTTTGCGTTTGCGCTATTTTGCCTTGTAAAATATTAACCGTGACCTGATGATGACGGATTAAATTTGTGATAACTGGCTGCTCAGCTGATTCACCAATAAAGGTTAATTGAACAATCTGACCAGATTGATAACGCTCAAGCAAATGATCTGCCGCTTCTTTTGTATCTTCATTCTCTGATACTTGCTGGACAAATCGCTTCGTGATTGGCTGCTGCGGATTTTTAAAGACATCCAGCACTGAACCAAGCTCAACGACCCTGCCGCTTTCCATAACAGCCACGCGGTGACAGATTTTTCGAATAACGTGCATTTCGTGTGTAATTAACACAATTGTTAAACCTAGGCGTTTATTGATATCCACCAGCAATTCGAGGATTGAATCTGTTGTCTGAGGATCTAACGCTGAAGTTGCTTCGTCACAAAGTAATACCTTTGGATTATTCGCGAGTGCCCTGGCAATTCCAACCCGTTGCTTTTGACCACCGCTAAGCTCTGATGGATAGGCGTTTTCCCGGCCTTCCAAACCAACCAGTTTAACAAGCTCTGCCACTCTTTTCTTTCTTTGCGGACCTTTAACACCGGCAATTTCTAGTGGAAAGGCAATATTTTCACTGACTGTTCTTGACCACAGTAAGTTAAAATGCTGGAAGATCATGCTGATTTCCTGACGGGCCTTGCGAAGTTCAGACCCCTTAACTTTTGATATAACACGACCTGCAACCGTAACGCTTCCTTCTGTTGGGAGCTCTAACCCATTTAGCATGCGGATTAACGTACTTTTTCCGGCACCACTATAGCCAATCACGCCGAAGATTTCTCCATCTTTAATCTCAAGGTTTACATCATCGACTGCCTTAAGTTCACCTTTTTTACCGGGAAATATTTTCCGAACATTCTGAATTGAAATCATTTGATCACCTACTTTTTATCGAAATCTTGGATATAGGGTTAACTGTAAGAGTAAAAAGAATTCTATTATTTCAGAAAAATAAAAATACCTTTCTGCGCGGGCAGAAAGGCATTATCAAAAATAAACCTTTCTCCCATCTCCCAAAGCAAACGCTTTGTGTGAATTGGCACCATTTCAATAAATATTGACGGTTGCCGGGCTTCATCGGGCACATCCCTCCACCTCTCTCGATAAGAGCTTACAGCTTCTATATTCAATTAAAACATTATATTATTTAAGTAAACTTATTATATTAACAAAAGTTATCGTATCACGGATAAAATGGGGTGTCAACGATTTTTTCTGAACATAATAGTAGGTAAAATTTAGGCATTCGCTTTTAGTGAGGTTAATCCTGTCGCAGATTCTATCGCTGTCTCAAGGTCATCCATTAAATCCTCGACATTCTCAATCCCGATGGAGAGACGGATTAAATCTTCTGATACACCGGCAGCCTTAAGTCCTTCGGCATCGAGCTGCTGATGTGTGGTGCTGGCAGGGTGAATAATTAAGCTCTTTGCGTCACCGACGTTGGCAACATGTGCCCAGAGTGTTAAGGAATTGATCAATTTTGCTCCCGCTTCTTTTCCGCCTTTAATACCAAAGACCACCATTGAGCCGGCTCCTTTAGGCAGATACTTTTCCGCTAATTGATAATCTGGATGTGAACTATGACCAGGATAGGATACCCACTCCACCGCCGGATGAGCTAATAAATAATCAACGATTTGCTTGG
The DNA here is from genome assembly GCF_038440275.1 of Bacillus sp. OTU2372. Classification (NCBI taxonomy): domain Bacteria; kingdom Bacillati; phylum Bacillota; class Bacilli; order Caryophanales; family Bacillaceae; genus Bacillus; species Bacillus sp. OTU2372. Next base: position 244,421 of record NZ_JASATK010000005.1, on the reverse strand, counting down.
TATTGGCTACATGCTCCTTCATCCGCACATGAAGCGTTTCTAGCCCTAATGTAAACAGGAAGGCATTTTGCGGACTTAGTGCAGGTCCGAGATCACGTAATAATTGGACGCGCGCTTTTATGATATAGGCAATTGCCCCTAAGGCTTCTGCATAGACAAGGCCATGATAGCTGTCATCCGGGGTGGTGAAGCCTGGGAATCTTGGAGAATTCCAATCAAACTTACCGCCATCGACAATAATGCCGCCAGTTGTGGTTCCGTTGCCTAATAACCATTTAGTTGCCGAGTGAACGACAATATCGGCACCATGTTCGATTGGCCGGCAGAGATATGGTGTGGCAAAGGTATTATCAATAATTAAGGGGACCCCTGCTGCATGGGCAATGTCGGCCACTTTTTCAATATCAAGTACTCGTAAACTTGGATTACCGATGGTTTCTGCGAAGACGGCTTTTGTTTTTTCAGTGATTGCGTTGCGGAAGTTTTCCGGATTTTCTGCATCGACAAATTTTACATTGATTCCGTATTTAGGCAAGGTAACCGCTAATAAATTATAGGTTCCGCCGTAAAGATTGGAAGCAGCGACGATTTCATCGCCTGCTTCGGCGATATTTAAGATCGCGAGTGTAATGGCAGCCATGCCGCTGGCAACGGCGAGTGCTCCTACTCCTCCTTCTAATAGTGCGACGCGGTCTTCAAAAACAGTTGTCGTTGGGTTGTGAATTCTTGTGTATATGTACCCTGGTTCTACTAGACTAAACAGGTTGGCTGCATGTTCTGTATTTTTGAATTGATAGGCATTGTTTTGATAGATTGGGACAGCGCGTGCTCCTGTTACAGGATCTGGTGACAAGCCTCCATGAACACTTAGTGTTTCAAAACGGTACTTTTTTTGATTTTCCGCCATTTTTCCTGTTCCTCCTTTTTATCAAAAAAATGAAAAAACCCCGCTTCCTAGAAGAGGGGGTTAACTCTTCTCATCTTTTGAGCAAGCTGCTCTCTGGAATTGGCACCGTGTTTTATAACCGGTTGCCGGGCTTCAAAGGGCCAGTCCCTCCACCACTCTAGATAAGAATATGCGCTATCAATTGTTGTTAAATATAGATTACTAGAAATTTAATTCCGAGTCAACATATAGGATTATATGACTTTAGCAAGATTTTCATGTGCTTTTGTTAAAAAGAAGATGGATTCTAGGAGCAGCGTTGTTCTTAGGGGGGCGGATACGGTTAGCTGTCCTTTCTTTTCGAGTGTTCGCAGTGTTTCGGTTCCTTCGAAAAGCTGTTTCATTGCGTTGGAGTCTCCCTTAATCTCGTACCATATTGAATCCAGATTGTTTAGTAATGATATTTTTCCATTTTTGATTTCGATTGTAGCAGTTCCCTCTTCACAACAAAATTTTACTTTTATATCGGTATGTCTGATTAAGCTTAGGATATGCCCCTGTAAGGTGAATTTTCCTAAGAATTTTTCTGCCAGTTCGTTCATTTCTACCACTCCGGTCTTTGCGCACGTATTAGTTTACTTATTCAGCATGGAAGGCGGTATTCCTTTGATTATCGCTCGACAATTCTCTGATGAAATGGGCTATTTAAGACGATTTCCCGAGAAATATGTCGAGTCTTCGAAAGTGTTAAAAAATAGTCAAATCTTTGACTTGGGATTCTGGTTAAAATGAAGGTGATACTAGAAAGGATGTGGAGTATGATTTTATAGGATCGCCCAGAACCACTTGAATTAAGAATATTAAAGCTATTAGACGCTAGAACAGAATTAGAAGAAAAGGAAAAAAAATATCTTCATAATAAAGCTAAAGGTTATGAGGGTGAAAAAATGTTTGATTTGTTAACGGGGAAGCTCGAACCTCCAAGTTACCTCTTACATGACTTATTGCTGGAGTCAAACAATAACAAGTTTCAAATTGATACGTTGATGATTAGACAAGACCCCATTCACCTATTCGAGGTAAAAAATTATGAAGGTGATTTTAATTATGAAAATGGCAGGTTTTATTCTCTCGCTATCAAAAAGGAAATTAAGAATCCTCTGCTACAATTAGAACGGTGTGAATCTCTGCTCAGGCAGCTACTTCAAGGCCTTGGGTATCACATGACTATTGAGGCATATGTAATTTTTATTAACCCTAAATTCCACTTATATCAATCCCCTATGAATAAACCCATAATCTATCCAAATCAGCTGCCTGATTTTATGTGTAAATTAAATAGGAAATCATCCACTTTAAATGGACGCCATAAACGTCTAGCTGAGCAATTAGTATCTATGCACCAGACGGAGTCCCCCTATGAAAAGTACTCAAAGTATTCAATTGATATGTTAAAGAAAGGGATTATTTGTGCTGTTTGTCATTCTTTTGATGTTTCTAGTTTTGATAGACATGTGCAGTGTCAGGTATGTGGGCATTGTGAGGGGCTTGACTCTGCGGTTTTAAGAGCTGTAGGGGAAATAAAGTTGCTTTATCCTAATGAGAAAATTACAACTAACTTAGTTTTTGAATGGTGTGAGAGTATTGATTCAAAAAAAACTATTCGGAGGGTTCTAAAACAAAACTTGATCTGTAATGGAAAGACAAAGGGGCTCTTTTACGAATAGCCAGAGGTATGTATGTTTACTGTCGCGAGTTTTTGTTAGAAAAGATAGCTCTTAATTCATTTAATGGGACAATTATTTTTTATTTGGACGGTTGCCTTTTTCTGTTTACCCGTGATGGGCACAATCCCTTTTTATTTTGACCGTTACCACTTCCACTTTACCGTGATGGGCACAATTCCTTTTTATTTTGACCGTTACGGCTTCCGTTTTACCCGTGATGGGCACAATTCCTTTTTATTTTGACTATTACGGCTTCCGTTTTACCCGTGATGGGTACAATTCCTTTTTATTTTGACTATTACGGCTTCCGTTTTACCCGTGATGGGCACAATTCCTTTTTATTTTGACCGTTTCCGCTTCACCGTGATGGGCACAATTCCTTTTTATTTTGACCGTGCCCAACCCTTTGTTACCAGTTGGGGGAAAATTATGTTCCTTCTTCGCCCACAGCCTCATAGAAAAAGCAGATGCGCTCCCCGCATCTGCTCACCCTAGATAAGATTTAATTTTTTCAAGCAAAAATGGAACAGAATGAAACGCATAAATCGTTTCCTGGACCTCACCATTACGAATAATCAACAGGCTTGGTACACTCTCAATTGCAAAATTCTTAGCCAAATCCGGATAAAAATTCAGGTTCATTTTTCCCATTGTAACCTCTACAAGCTCACCCGTGATTTGAAGCATCCGAGACGCTACCTGACAGGTGCCGCATAGAGGGGTATAGAAATATAACAGACCGATTCCCTCACGGTCGAGGAAATCAGCCAATTCAGTTCGATTCCATTCATTCATCACACATTAACTCATTTCTAAATACTCAGCATGTACATCAATATTTGCCCCTAATAGGACCATTGCCAAGTGGTGTTCAGGGGCCGTCGCTACCTCCCGATACATCCGGTCAATATACAAATGCTCCGCATGGGGAAATTCACGTTTAAATCGTTTGCGAAGCTTCTCACCTGAATCATCTGCATCGACAAGGATATAAACATCCTTATCCTCAAGAAACTCAATCAACTCCTCTAGCTTGGAATGACTGATGGTTCCATTTGTACAGATAATCTCCACAGGTTCCTTCACAATATGCTTAACCTTATTTTTATCGGATTTTCCTTCGACAATAAGAACTTTGTCAACATACGAATCATTCATATCCCATCACCTGTAATATAAAGTTGTTTATGTTAACATATTCTAAAATACTGATTTCGTGTACCATCTTGTTAGTAAGTTAACTATAACATGATTGTCCGCTAAGAAATAGGTATTTGCTTGAAATTATGTTAACACCATCCACCATCATCACAGTCGGTATACTTGGCATTCGGCTGTTCAGTTACGGTTACATGCTGATAAATTTTTTGTTGTTCTGCCTCAAAATGATGATCTAATTCCACTTGCATCTGATCAGAAAGCTTTATTTTACCTATTGATGTATTTTCAAGAAACAGTTCAATTTCGCCATTTTTTAATTTTCCAACCACTCGGTCGGTCACATCAATCTTTTGTTGGTTTAATGTCATTTGCTCCACCCTCTTCAATATGGTTTAGGAATAGTCTGTCCCTGCCCGACAAGAAAAGGAGTGGAAATTTAAGAGAAAAAGCACCCATAAGAATAGGTGCTTTGAAAGGGATTAATCTTCTTTAATCATTTCTTCATATTGCTCAGCAGTCATTAGTTTGTCTACTTCGCCTACATTGGAAGGCTCGATAACAATCATCCATGCTTTTTCATATGGAGATTCGTTGACAAACTCAGGGCTGTCACTTAATTCTTCGTTTACTTCCACAACTTTACCGCTGACAGGGGCATAAAGCTCAGAAACGGTTTTGACTGATTCAACACTTCCAAATGGTTCGTCAGCTGTTATTTCAGCACCAACTTCTGGAAGTTCTACGAAAACGATATCTCCTAATTCATGCTGTGCAAAGGCAGTGATCCCGACGCGGACCTTTTCCCCTTCTACCTTTACCCATTCATGTTCTTCAGAATAACGTAATTCCTTTGGTGTACTCATATGCAAAATCCCTCCTGGTTTTTATATAAAAATTCACCTTCAATTAGAAGCTAGAGCCAATTTTTTTCAAACTCTTCTTCTTTAAAACCAACGGTAACGAGTTCGCCATCCGTCAATATCGGCCTTTTGATTAACATCCCATCAGATGCAAGCAAATCGAGCAATTCGTCCTCAGTTGCCGTCTTCATTTTATCTTTAATCCCTAATTCACGATATTTTAAACCACTTGTATTAAAAAATTTCTTTAAATCCAAGCCACTTTTTTGATAAAGTTCCTGCAACTGATCTCGTGACGGGGGATGCTCGACGATATGTACTTCTTCATAGGAAAGATGATGTGCATCCAGCCATTTCTTCGCGTTACGGCATGTGCCGCATTTTGGATACCAGTAAAAAGTTAAAGCCAATGGTTTTCACCACCCTATCCTTTAATTCATAGAAAATTTTATCATATGGCTCTCTAAACTCCTAATAGACCGCACTCCAATAGGTAAAATTCGACACCTTTTGTATAATTTCCTTCTTTCTTTAAAAATATAATAGAGCCCCATCAAAAATGAAGGGGCTCCACAATATTAGACTGTATAGCGCTCAGCTTCGATAACGACGTCGGCAGCTTCGCGTTTTTTGGCAATTACATTGATTGGCTGATGGCGTGTAAACTTGCGCAGTGATGTTAGCATCATTCGAAGCGTATCGCCTTGTTCAATCGCTACAAGCGATTCTTTTGCGGTTGCTTCTATTTCATTAAAGGCTTCTTGACAGAAGATTTGAGTATAGAGAAGCTTCTGCTTGTTCTTTTCTAAACCGTCTTTTGCAATGGCTTTTTCGGTACGCAGCACAACAGATTCCATTGCATATACGTTTGAAACGATATCAGCAATATTAGCTAAAATTTCTTGCTCTCTTTCTAATGCCTTACCAAATTTTTGCGCAGCCAAACCGGAAGCCAATAAGGCAATCTTTTTGGCATTTCTGACAAGGTATTTTTCTTGAGCTAATGGCTCATCACCAGGCTCTTCGGGCATTAACATCATTAATTCCTCTTGCAGTGCTAAAGCTTTTTGGAATAGTGGCAGTTCGCCTTTTAATGCTTTTTTCACTAGTGTACCTGGTACTAGCAGGCGGTTAATCTCATTGGTTCCTTCAAAAATCCGGTTAATCCGGGCATCACGATAGGCTCTTTCAATCGGATATTCCTGCATGAAGCCATAACCGCCATGGATTTGGACACCTTCATCGACTACATAGGATAATACTTCACTTGCGAAGAATTTGTTCACCGAGCATTCGATAGCATACTCTGCAATTGCATTTGCCACCTTTTTAAGATCTTTCGCATCCTCGGTGGAAAGCTTTCCTTGGTTTTCTTCATATAGGCCAATCGTGCGGTAGACAGAGCTTTCAGCCGCATAAATTTTCGATGCCATTGTCCCAAACTTCTCTTTTGTTAAATTGAACTGAGAAATGGCTGTTTTAAACTGTTTACGGCCATTTGCATATTTGACTGTCATCTCAAATGCCTTCTTCGAACCGCCGACACCGCCGACTGCCAACTTATAACGGCCGATGTTTAAGATGTTAAAGGCGATCACATGGCCCTTACCATACTCACCTAACAGATTTTCAACAGGAACTGCTACATCCTCTAAAATCAATGTACGAGTTGAAGAGCTCTTGATGCCCATTTTCTTTTCTTCGGCACCCGTTGATACGCCCGGGAAATCTCTTTCTACAATGAATGCAGTGAAGTGCTCACCATCGATTTTTGCATAAACCACAAATACATCCGCAAAACCAGCATTGGTGATCCATTGCTTTTCGCCATTCAAAATATAGTGAGTACCTGCGGCATTTAATTTCGCTGTGGTTCTAGCGCCTAGAGCATCAGAACCGGAACCAGGCTCTGTTAAGGCATAAGCGGCGATTTTTTCGCCTGATGCCAGGGCAGGTAAATATTTTTTCTTTTGCTCATCATTACCGAACAAAACGATTGGCAGGGATCCGATTCCGACATGTGCACCATAAGAAAGGGAGAATCCACCGGCTCCCGCCATTTTTTCCGTAATTAGCGATGAAGTGATTTTATCTAAGCCCAACCCTTCAAACTCTTCGGGAACGTCAACAGCTAATAGGCCGAGCTCACCCATTTTCTTTAAAAGCTTCACCGTGCGATCAAATTCGTGATTTTCTAAGTGCTCAAGTTGTGGGACAACTTCTTTTTCCACAAAATCGGAAGCTGTCTGTGCAATCATTAAGTGCTCTTCATTAAAATCTTCTGGTGTAAATATATCTTGATAGGATAAATCCTCAACTAAAAAGCTTCCGCCTTTGACAACCTTTTTTGTTTCAGTCATTAAAATTCCTCCCATTCTTTTATTACAATAGTTCAAATACCCCGGCTGCTCCCATTCCGCCGCCGATACACATCGTCACGACACCAAATTGTTCGTTGCGGCGTTTTAACTCATGGATTAAGGAGAGAGTTAGTTTCGCTCCTGTACAGCCGAGTGGATGTCCAAGGGCAATGGCACCGCCATTTACGTTAACGATTTCTTCATTTAACCCAAGTTCCCGAATGACTTGCAATGATTGGGAAGCAAAAGCCTCATTTAATTCAAATAAGTTGATATCCGATAATTCCAAACCTGCGAGCTTAACTGCTTTTGGAATGGCGACAACTGGCCCTACACCCATTATTTCAGGCGGGACGCCTCCGACCGCAAACGAGCGAAATTTAGCTAGCGGTTTTAGGCCAAGTTCTTCTGCCTTCTCGCGATCCATTAACATCAAGGCTGCTGCTCCGTCACTCGTTTGCGAAGCATTACCAGCGGTGACAGATCCCGTCACGGAAAATGCTGGGCGGAGCTTTGCTAGTGTTTCTAAATTAGTGTCCGGGCGAACCCCCTCGTCCATGGAAAATTGGATGGTTCTTTCTACAAGCTTATTGTCATCCCCAACCGTGCGAATCGTTACTTCAACAGGTACTATTTCATCAACGAACTTTCCTTCTGCAATCGCTTTTGCTGCACGCTGGTGGCTGCGAACCGCAAATGCATCTTGATCTTCACGGGAAATTCCATACTTTTGGGCAACCTGCTCCGCCGTATGACCCATTCCCATATAATATTGCGGTGCCGTTTCCGCCAATTTAATATTTGGACGGACGACATGCCCCATCATCGGAATCATGCTCATCGATTCGGCTCCGCCGGCAATGGCGGTATCAGTATGGCCCAGCATAATTCCTTGTGCCGCATAGGCGATGGCCTGCAAGCCGGAAGAACAGAAACGATTAATCGTAATCGCAGGAACTGTATATGGTAGTCCTGCCAATGCTCCAATATTGCGGGCCATATTGTTTCCTTGTTCCGCTTCCGGCATCGCACAGCCGATAATTAAATCATCTATATTTCCTTCGTAGTTTCCGGCACGCTTTAAGGTTTCTTTTACTACTAGAGCTCCTAAGTCATCAGGACGAACATTTGCGAGCGTTCCTTTCTTTGCCTTCCCGACAGGTGTCCGTGCCCCGGCCACAATCACTGCTTCTCTCATGCCATCTCCCTCACTTTCTCTTAATCTAGTATTAGTTTCTTAACGGTTTCCCTTTTACCAGCATGTGCTGCATGCGCTGCTGTGATTTTGGCTCGGCAATCAGACTTAAGAAAGCTTCTCTTTCTAAATCTAAGAGATATTGCTCATCGACTTCTGTTCCGAATGGAACTCGGCCTCCAGCAATGACATAAGCAATCTTCTTGGCAATTTTTAAATCATGCTCCGAGATATAACCGGATAGACGCATCGCTTCTGCCCCAAGCAATAGGGTTGCATAACCTGTTTCGCCCACGACTGGAACCTTCCTGCGAACTCTAGGTTTATATCCTTTATCATGTAAGGCAAGCACAGCCTGTTTTGCATCATAAATGAGATGATCACTGTTGAAACTAATGCCGTCAGAAGAGCTTAAGAAGTTATTTTCTTTTGCTTCTGCTGCAGATGTTGAAACTTTTGCGGTTGCAATCGTTTCAAACACTTTATTGGCGACATTTTGCAAATCAAATGGTACTCCGTTTGGCAGGTTCTCTAAGTGCTTCATGTAGAGCTCTTTGTTTCCGCCTCCGCCTGGGAGCAGGCCGACACCTACCTCGACAAGACCCATGTAAGTTTCGGATGAAGCTTGAATATGGGCTGCAGGCAGACAAACCTCGGCACCACCGCCAAGTGTCATTCCAAATGGAGCGGCCACTACCGGCTTGGAGCTGTATTTCACTTTTAACAGGGCACTATGAAGGTGGCGGACTATCAGATCTAACTCATAAATATTGTCATCCTGCACTTCCATTAACATCATCGCGAGATTGGCTCCGACGCAGAAGTTTTTCCCCTGGTTCCCGATCACAAGACCTTTATAATTTTTCTCAACTTCATCCACTGCGTAATTGATCATTTGGACGATATCGAGACCAATCGCATTGTTTGGCGAGTGGAACTCCAACAAGGCCACTCCATCACCAATATCAATCAAACTTGCACCGCTGTTCTTCTTAATGACGCCTTTTTGTTGCTTAATTTTCTTGAGGTCAATCGCCTTTGGATTGGTTTCCACGAGTCGATATTGACCGTTATCATAATAGAACCGTTCACCATTTTCTTCTAAGTAGAAAGAGGTATGCCCTTTTTCAAGCATATCAGTAATCCAAGTTGGTAGTTCCACTCCGCAACTTTTCAGCTTTTGCACGGATTTTTCCACACCGATTGCATCCCAGGCTTCAAATGGCCCCATTTCCCAGCCAAAGCCCCATTTCATTGCCCGGTCGATGGCGACAATATCATCGGCAATCACACCTAATAATTGAGCGGAGTATATAAACGACTCAGTGAAGGTTTTCCATAAGAATTGTCCAGCCTTGTCACTCGCATATACAAGCGCTTTCAATTTATTCGCTGTGCCTTTTTCCTGCTTTGCTAATTCAACCGCTGGCGATGATAATATTTTAAGCGGTCCGTATTCCAATGTATTGGGATCCAGCTCAAGTATTTCTTTACCTTTTTTCAAAAAGAACCCTTGACCTGACTTACTGCCAAGCCAGCCTTTTTCGACCATTGATTTAAGAAAGGCAGGGATTTCAAAGACTTCTTTTTCTTTGCCTTCTACTTGTTCATAAACATTACCAGCCACATGATAAAAAGTGTCCAATCCGACGACATCAAGCGTACGGAAGGTGGCACTTTTAGCCCGGCCGATTAATGGACCGGTGATAGAATCTACTTCACCAACACTTAATCCAGCATTTAACATTTCCCTGACGGTGACAAGGAGCCCATAAGTGCCAATGCGGTTGGCAATAAAGTTTGGGGTATCCTTTGCTTCTACAACACCTTTCCCTAATACATCCTCACCAAATGTTTTCATGAATGAAAGTACTTCTGACGACGTATATTGAGTTGGGATGACTTCGAGTAATTTTAAGTAGCGCGGCGGATTAAAAAAGTGTGTTCCTAGAAAATGCTTTTTAAAATCATCGGAACGTCCTTCCACCATCGCTTCGACAGAAATTCCAGAGGTATTCGAGCTGACAATGCTGCCAGGTTTGCGGTATTGTTCGACTTTTTCAAAAACCTGCTTCTTTACGTTGAGGTTTTCGACGACAACTTCGATGACCCAGTCAACGTCTTTCAGTTTCATTAGATCGTCTTCGAGGTTACCTGCTTCAATGAGGGCGAGGTTCTTTTTAGAGGTAAGTGGTGCAGGCTTTTGCTTTAATAGTTTTTGGATATTTTGTGTGCTGATGCGATTTCGAACCGGTTTATCAGCTAATGTAAGTCCTTTGGCTTCTTCTTCTTTCGTTAAATCCCTTGGCACAATATCCAGTAACAGTGTTGGGATCCCGATATTTGCTAAGTGGGCAGCGATTCCCGAGCCCATAACTCCCGATCCAAGGACAGCTGCTTTTTTAATCAATTGGTTCAACATTGTCTCCCCCTTCAACTTTGAATGAACACTCATTCATTTTTATAGCAAAAAAAATTCATTTAGGAATGAGTCCTGCTACTATTTAATATAAAATATTTCGAAAATTTGTGCAATCAATAAACGCGGAATTTTAAATTTTTTTTTGAACACAAATTTTCAGCATCATATTTTGGCTAGAATGGGCATCCTATTCATGAGGTGATATTTATGGCGAGAGTGAAAAAAAATCCTTCCAAAGCGGCTGTAAGTGCTGCCAGTGTAAAAGGCAATGCCGGCCCAGGGAATGAAGAACAAAACACTGACAAACAAAACAGCCAGAATAGTCAATTTAAAAGATAAGCGGAAGCGCCTTGATCCGGGGGTGGCTTATGACCCCGAGCCCCTAGGCGCTAAAGCTGGACCATTCTCAAAGTTTATTCTTAAATCTTTGTTATCTTTTTAAAACGGGCTGAGTTTTCAGCCTGTTTTTCGTTTTTTGATTGTATGATTACAGCGGAATTTACACATGCTAGAAGCGATAACTTCATCTTAATTCAGGAGGTGAGAAAGCATGAAAATATTATCAAGAATTGCCTTGCTTTTGGTCATTATTGGGGCGATTAACTGGGGACTAATTGGTTTTTTTCAATTTGATTTAGTAGCGGCCCTTTTTGGCGGACAAGATTCAGCTTTATCAAGAATTATTTATAGCCTTGTTGGGTTGAGTGGGCTTGCTTGCATCCCATTATTATTTGCTCGTATCGGCGAGTCTAAAACAGATACGACACGTCAAAACGTTGGTCAGCCTAATTATGCAACAGAGTTTGGCGCAGAAAATGATATGACAGATATTAATAACCAAGCTAAACAATCGGATAATCAATCAACTCAGATATACAAACCTAGTCAGAACAATCAATCTGACGATCAAATGTAAGAAAAGCGCAAGCGCCTTGGTCAGCCCCGACAAGCATAAGACGAGCCGGCCGAAAGGTTGCTTTTTAACCTTTTGGACGGATTGGCTGTAGACCATCGAGGGGCTAGGCGCTGGAGCTAGACAATTCTCAAAGTTAAAAACTTTTATACTATCTTATCTCATAAGAAAACGGCCATAGTTCGTGCATGGCCGTTTTCTTTTTAATTCTTTGTATTTCGATGCTGCTCGTTCAGCTGTTTAATTTCATTAATGATCTGCTTCATTTCCTCTTTGGCATCGGGATACAGTCCATTCCAGTGCTTGGCTAAGGCTGGCATGGACTTGGCGATGTGGGTGTATAAAGCCCACGCCTTTACCTTTTCTTTTGTTCCTTCACTGCTTTCTCCAACAAGGAGCTCACTATATTTATCGAGCAGCGCTTCGAACTGAGCAGTAAATTCCTTCTCCATTTTGACACCTTCTATCCATGGCAATTTGCGTACATGGGCAGGTTTTGCACCGTTTGCCTGCCTGTAACTGATAAGAAAAACAACACGTATTTCTAATCCGTACCTCATTGTCCCATTTTACCATATTTGGTTTATCCCCATAGAATCTTTGCAATGGATTTAGGTTGCAGGCGCCAAATAAAGGTCCTTCCCCTTCAAAAAGTAAAAAAGTAAAGTCGTCAAAAACATTAGAACTCTTATGTGTTTTTAGTTCCGTTTCATACAGCCAAAATAGGTAAACGGCGATATTTTCCCACAGGATTAACCTCGAAATACCAGCTATGTTTGCTAATTTATTTATCAGTATATCAATGTTTGTTGCAAAGAGATTGCTTACAATTTCTTCACGCCACTTATGTCGATTTTCCCCATTCCAGTCTTGAAGGGTGTCATCCACTAATGAAATAGAAGGAAGCCAAGTCTTCCCCGGTTCTGGAGCTTCCATTTTTAAATTTTTAAGTGACACATCCATCTTTTTATTCCATGCCGTCATTGTATAGAGTGACATGACAGCAACAAAGGCATAACGTTTGATAAACATTGAGGCTGCTGTTTTTTCATTTGGGGCTCCAATTATGCTAGCTAATTTTTTCAAAAAATCCTGAAGGAATACTTCGTCCAGTAGCTCTATAACATTCATGCTATTCGTCAATTCTGGCTTAAATCTGTATTTTTGCAGGTGGGCAAGTTCCTCAACTCTCACTTTGTTAACCATTTATTGCAACCGCCTTATTAAGAATCCGTCTCCCTTTTCCATATGGAATACATAGTGGTGTGCCGAATAATGGATCCGTGGTGACCTCACAATCCATATCGAAAACATGTTTTACCAGACTGCGGTTTATGACATGCTCTGGTGCACCTTGGGCGTAAACCGTTTGGTCCTTCATGGCGACAATATGATGAGCATATCGGCAGGCTAGATTTAGATCGTGAAGGACCATAATAACCGTTCTATTTTTGAATTCGTTTAACTCAAATAACAAATCGAGGATTTCAATTTGATGAGTCATATCTAGATAGGTGGTCGGTTCATCCAATAAAATGATGTCCGTATCCTGCGCTAAGGTCATCGCAATCCAGGCCCGCTGTCTCTGACCGCCTGATAGAGAGTCTACTGTTCTTTCTTTTAAATGTTCGAGCCGGGTCGCCTTTAGGGCATCATTTACCTTTTTTTCGTCTTCCTCTGACCACTGTTTTAACCAAGATTGATGTGGATACCTTCCTTGTTTTACAAGCTGAAGGACGGTTAGTCCTTCTGGTGCTGCCGGTGATTGCGGGAGGATGGCCATTTTTTTAGCAATTTCTTTTGTAGGAAGCTTCGCAATGGTCTTACCTTCAAGTAAAATACTGCCGGATTTCGGCTTTAAGAGGCGGGCAATTGAACGTAGAAGTGTGGATTTTCCGCAGCCGTTCCCTCCGATAAATACGGTTATCTCGCCCTTCCGAATCTCTAAATCCAGTTCTTTAATAATAAGATTTTCACCGTATGAAAGAGATAAATTTTTCGTTTCAATTGCGTTCTTCATTTTGCCAACTCCTTTATTTAGCGAAGCAGATATTTTAAGCATTTCTTGTTTTAAAAAGCAGGTAAATAAAATACGGTGCACCTATTCCCGCAGTAAATACCCCAGCAGGCACCTCTAATGGCGAAAACAGCGTTCGGCCGATTAAATCAGCAATCATTACCAGTATGCCGCCCAATAAAGCAGCCGTTGGCAGTAATGCACCAAACGAGGAGCCAACTAATCTCCTAGCCATGTGTGGTGCCATTAAGCCGACAAACCCAATGCCTCCAGCAAAAGCTACCGAGCTGCCAATCAAGGCTGTACTAATCATCAATAAGAGGAACCGTTGTTTTTGGACCTTGCCGCCAAGTCCGGCAGCCACTTCATCGCCCAACTCTTGGATATTGATGGTTCGTGCCACAATAAAAGCGATAAGGAGGAAAATAACAGTCCATGGCACTAAGGTGGCAACATTCTTCCAATTGGATCCATAGACCGTACCCGTAATCCAGATATTTGCTTGAGCTGCTTGATAGATAGGACCCATGATCATCAATAAGGTGGTTAAAGCCTGCATTAAGGTAGAAATCCCAATACCAATTAACACTAATCTTATCGGTGACACACCATTCTTCCAGGTTAGGAAATAAACTAAAAAGGCAACGATCCCTGCCCCTAAAAAGGCTGATAGAGGTAACCAAGCAATGCTGACGGTTAAAGCATTATTTTTATCGCTAAAAACGGCTAAAAAAGCAACAACAGCAACCGCGGCTCCCCCTGTTATGCCGAGGACATCCGGTGAGGCTAAGGGGTTGCGAATCATTCCTTGTAAAATGCCTCCAGCTACAGCTAAAGACATTCCAACCATTAAGGCAACTATGATTCTTGGCAGGCGAAATGAGGTAATAATCAGCTTCTCCATTTCCGGCCCCCCGCCAAATAATACTTTTACCACAGTTAACGGGTTAATTTTCATATCCCCAATCCCTGTACTGATCACCAGCACCATAAATGTGACAATCAGCAGGATTAGAAGTAATAAAGCTGCCTTCCGATCAATCAAAAAAGACATTTTGCCCTTAAGCGGGCGGAAATTTTTATATTTGCTCATCGGCCATTGAACCCCCTTCTCGCAATATAAATAAAGAATGGAGTTCCAATCATGGCGGTCATGACCCCGACAGGTACTTCTGACGGCATCAGGATATATCTTGCTGCTATATCGGCTGTAAGTAACAGAATGGCACCAAGGATTCCAGATAAGGGGATCACCCAGCGATGATCGATCCCGAAGATGGCCCGTGTAACATGCGGGATGACAATCCCCACAAAGCCGATTGGTCCGGCAACTGCTACCGAACCTCCTGCCAAAAGAATGACCAATACTCCAATGGTGATTTTAACAAGTCCTGTATGAAGGCCCAGCCCTTTTGCAACATCTTCCCCCATAGACAGGATATTCATTTTTCCGGCAATCATAAATGCTCCGACCCAGCCAATTGCGATATATGGTAACACTGCTTCAAGTGTTTCAAGCTTTCTACCTTGGACAGAACCTGCCAGCCAAAACAGTACTTGCTCTAGTGCGGCTTCATCGATTACCAGTAATCCTTGCGTGAAAGAGGAAAACATCGCTGAAATCGCTGCACCTGCAAGGGTAAGCTTCATAGGAGTTAACCCTTCTCGTCCGAAGGCCCCAATCCCATAAACACTGATCGCTGCAATTGCAGCACCAAGGAAAGCTAAGCCGTTGTATGCCTGTAAATCTTTTACGGTAAACAAGCTAACTGCGGCTACCACGAAAAAGCCAGCCCCCGCATTGATTCCAAATATTCCCGGCGAGGCCAGTGGATTTTTCGTTAAGGTTTGCATGAGTGTCCCGGCAATCGCCAGACTTGCCCCTACTGCTGCAGCTATGAACGCTCTCGGAACTCTGACCGTTTGGATAATAATATGTTCGTTGGAACCATTGTAATTTCTATAAGCATCGATAGCTGTCTGCACACTTGTATCGGTGTAACCAAAGATTACACTTGCGCACATTAACAGAAGCATGACAAGAGCAGCGCTTATGCATGCAGCCCATTTTAATGTAGTACTTTTTAGAAACATTGATTTGAAACCCTTTCCACCTCTTTTACTGTTAGTCTATCTGTAAATGATAATGATTGTCAATGATTTTGATAATCATTTTCAATTAACTGTTGACATGTGTGCTGCAGGCATTTTATGATGTAAATGAAAATCATTATCAATTATTTTTTTCAAGGGGGATACATACACAAATGAAAGCAATCAAAGGGATTTTCTCACTCTTCTCGATCATGGCTATTTTCTTATTAGCTGCCTGTGGCGGTACCGAGGAGAAAACAAGTACAGAACCAAAGACAGCTGAGGAAAAAAGCTATACGGTTGAGCATGCAATGGGGTCTACGACTATTAAAGGTAATCCAAAACGCGTGGTCATTCTCACAAACGAAGGAACGGAAGCTCTATTAGCATTAGGCGTTACACCTGTTGGGGCCGTTCAATCGTTTACTGGAAACCCTTGGTATGAGCATATTGCCGATCAAATGAAAAATGTCAAAGTGGTCGGTACGGAAAGTGAAGTAAATGTAGAAGCCATTGCTGCACTGAAGCCGGATCTGATTATTGGGAATAAAATGCGTCAGGAAAAGATTTATGGGCAGTTAAGTGCCATTGCTCCGACTGTTTTTGCAGAGACTCTTCGTGGTGACTGGAAGGAAAACTTTCAATTATATGCTAAAGCGCTGAATAAAGTAGATAAAGGTAACGAGGTTATTCAAAACTATGATTCTCGTATTGCTGGTTTAAAGGAAAAGCTTGGCGATCGATTACAGATGAAGGTCTCTATGGTTCGTTTTATGGCTGGTGAGGTGCGGATTTATCATAAGGATACTTTTTCAGGGGTCATTTTAAGTGATCTTGGTTTCGCCCGTCCTGACAGCCAGAATGTGGATGATTTTGCTGAAAGAAATGTAACGAAGGAAAGAGTTCCGGCAATGGATGGAGATATCCTCTTCTATTTCACTTATGAAACGGGTGATGGAAAAGGCTCAGAATTGGAGAAAGAGTGGATTGCTGATCCATTATTCAGGAACTTAGAGGTTGCTAAGAAAGGTGAGGTACACAAGGTAAGTGATACCATTTGGAATACAGCCGGCGGGGTCCTTGCTGCTAACTTGATGTTGGATGATATTGAAAAGATCTTTTTGAAAAAATAATACAATTGGACCGCCTTCCTGAGGATGAAGGTGGTCCTTTTTGGTATTTGAAAATATTTTAGCGCGGACATTGGTGGGTTGATTCTGATAATTGGGTTGATTCCGCGGACTTGAATGATAATTCCGCGCTTTTTTGTGTTTTTTCCGCTAAACTTCTGGATTATTTCCGCGCACTTTTCTTTTTTCCCGCCGACTTCTGCATTAATTCCGCGAACCGTCCTTTGGCTTAGCTGTTTGTTTGTTGATTCCGCGGACTTCTAAATTAATTCCGCAGCACGGGATTGCAAAAAAGAAAAAAAGAGCGAACCAAGTCGCTCTTTTATGCCGTCGTAGAAAACATATACTTTTTATAATGATAGCGAATCGAAAAGATTAATCCCAATCCCATCATGTTCCCCATTAAGGCACTTCCCCCGTAACTGATAAATGGCAGCGGGATACCGGTAATCGGCAGTACGCCAATAGTCATACCAATGTTTTGGAACACGTGGAATGTAATCATACTGATCACACCAACACAAATATACGTATAAAAATTATTCTTCGTTTCCATACCAACCTTCGTAATATGGTAGATCAATAAGAAAAACAAACTAATTAACACACTTGAACCAATAAAACCATACTCCTCACCAACGACACTAAAGATAAAGTCCGTCTGGCTTTCAGGCAGATAAACTTCCCGATTGCCAAAGCCCTTACCGCCAGTTTGACCTGAGCCGATTGCAAGCAAGGATTTCGTCAGCTGGTACGCATCAGTACCCTCGTAGCTATAAGGATCAAGCCAAGAGTAAATACGGCGAAGCTGATATTCACCAACCCCCAGATACTTTTCCAAAACATCCGGGCTCCAAAGAACAAAATAAAAGATCGTACCAATTAAGATAATTCCGAACGAAAATATCGGCACTAATATTTTCCATGAAATCCCAGAAATAAAAATCATTCCAAGTAAAATGGCCAAGAAAACAAGCGAAGTTCCCAAGTCTTGCTTGATGATCATTCCCAACGGAACCATCGTGACAATGCCCATTTTAATTAAAAGCCACAAATCCGTTTGCAGTGTTTTGACCGGATTTTTTAAATGGTGTTGATCAACCACACGTGAAAGACCCAGAATAATAAAAATTTTAACAAATTCAGAAGGCTGGATCGAGCCAATCCCTGGGAGCACAAACCAGTTTTTTGCTCCATTAATGACCGGAGCAATACTTGCTGGTGCAACAATTAAAAAACCTAGTAAACAGACGCCAAACCCGTATGCGTACCAAGTTAACTTTTTCAATTGGTCTGAATCCAGGGTCATAACCATTGTAATAATACCAGCCCCGACAACATACCATACGATTTGCTTGATTAAGAAGTTCTCCTTATACTGTCCGCTCGCTTGCGCACTATAAATCGCGAAACAGCTCGCTAGAAAAAGTAAGATTAATATAAACACAAGGCTGTAATCAAGTTTTGAAGCAGTATTGCTATTTGAAGTCATATTCGTTCCACCTTACCAAAAACTTGTCCATTCCTCCATTATATTTTGAAAAACAACAAATCTCAACTTATAACCGGCTGCTGGTTTTATTTACATGATGGAAAAATAAATCCTTCTTACCTCTTCTGCCATCCATTCCAGATTATTCGGGACCTGAGGAATTCCGTAGCCAATATAAAGGGGAGTGGTTACAAAACGGGAGACGATTTTTGCATAAATCTTATTGTCTAAATGATTAAAAAAGACATTATAGCTTGTCGCCTTAAAAGGAAAATGATTCAGGATATAGTGGACGGCCTTTTGAATATACTCCGCAAACTCTTGCCTGTAACCGGTATCCTCCATTTCGACATTAAATTCATAAAATCCCACGCGCGGCTTCGTTGATAAAGTAAAACGGACACCATTTTGCTCGGCAATAACGAGACCCTCGAACATGTCATGTGATGCCTTTTCTCGATAATCAATATCATGTAAACCGACAATCTGCATATGTGGGTGAGCAATCGTCCCTCCCGATAGCGGGCCATGATTTTTGAAAAAAATAACCGATCGGTACTGGCCCGTTTCCTCCATTTCATACCAATGTTTAAGTCCGAAACGAATCAAGCGA
This sequence comes from Bacillus sp. OTU2372, assembly GCF_038440275.1. NCBI lineage: Bacteria > Bacillati > Bacillota > Bacilli > Caryophanales > Bacillaceae > Bacillus > Bacillus sp. OTU2372. The sequence continues at coordinate 225,551 of NZ_JASATK010000005.1, read as the reverse complement.
TGGAGATGCTCTTTTGAATAGGTCGACAGATCACCATGGCAATCATCTGTTTCAATTAATACAGTTTGATAAGCATTTTCTAGGACTGGATATTTATTTTTCAAAAGAATGATCGGACCATCCACCGCAATGAGGTCTATCAACTGGTCTCTTTCGCAAAAAGGGCAAGACTGTTCTTTGTTTCGAATATTTTCTGGCTTCTTAACTCCGATAGACGTATTAAAATGAAGATGAGAATTTTCCAAGACGCTTTCTCCTCTCAAGGCAGGTATATACCTATTTTATGGGAGAAGACTGTTGGTTTGCACTTATTTTGATTCCATCCACAGATTTTTTCATTGACCAGTTTTCCCATATCCGCCTAAATCAGCTAAGGATTTCATGAAATAGAATTTTTCTGCATATCTTTTAAATGTACAGGCTTAGATTATTTTAGAATGAGAGGGAGCGTATGTTAACAAAACTCGAAGCATTAATCCTTGGGATTATTCAAGGTTTAACGGAATTTTTGCCTATCAGCAGTACCGGTCATCTTTACTTAGGGAGAAACTTATTTGGCCTTCAAGAAGCGGGACTTTTGCTTGATACCATGCTGCATGTGGGGACATTATTAGCTGTTTTTGTTTTTTATAAGGACGAATTTATAAAAATACTCAAGAAGCCGTTTAGCAAACTAACCTTTCTATTAATCGTCGGGACTATTCCTGCTGTCGTATTTGGTCTTGCTTTTAAAGATTATATTGATGATATTTCGAAAACAGGTGTGACGATTGGCTGGGAGTTTTTAATTACGGGGTTATTCCTGTGGCTTGCCGACTCAGCGAAAAATGGTTATAAGAAAATGGACGATATCAGTTATAAGGATGCCTTCATCATTGGGACCTTTCAGGCGGTGGCGATCATGCCAGCGATTTCTCGTTCCGGTATGACAATTGTAGCAGCGCTATGGCGAAAATTAGACCGGGAAACAGCGGCTTACTTTTCATTTCTATTATCGACTCCAGCGATTGCCGGTGCGATTGTTTTGCAGACAAAGGATTTACTAGAAGGACAAGGCGAAGCGATTTCTTTATCTGCCTTACTTGTTGGTATTGCTGCCTCTGCCCTTTTCGGTTATGTAGCGGTACGATGGATGATCGGCTATTTAAAAAATCATTCCTTAAAGCCATTTGCGATTTATGTTTGGGTGTTAGGGATCCTAGTACTTTTCTTTCAGTTCACTGGACGTTTTTAAGAACAAAAGCGCAAGCGCCTTGAACAGCCCCGACAAGCATAAGACGCTCAGGGAAAGAAGGCGTTCTTTGCCTTCATTCCCTGAGTGGCTGTAGACCATCGAGGGGCTAGGCGCTGGAGCTGGACGTCGACAGTCCTTTTATTAACAGTTATCCACAAGCGAAAATTTTATAATTTCCTAATCGAAAACAAATATGACTCTTCGATGAGTCGCATTTTATCTTATATAGTAACAGTTTCCTTGGCCATTTCTCTTGCTGCTTCGGCTGCCTGTTCTTTTGCTTTGGCCATAATTTCTGGAATTTGTTTAGGAAAATGATCCATTCCTTCCGCAACCACGGTCTCCAATCTCTCGAAACCAAGGAAATCAAATACCTTGCGTAAATAGCGGTCGCCAAACTCAAAGTCAACCATTGGTCCTGAGGAATAGATGCCTCCGCGAGTTTGGATATGAATCGCTTTTCTGCCAGTTAACAGTCCTTTAGGACCTTCTGGGGTATTCGTAAAGGTCTTTTCCACAATAAATAAGTTATCAATAAATTTTTTCAAAATCGACGGAGCGCCAAGATTCCAAATCGGAGTCACAAACACATAATAATCAGCGGCAATGAAACGGTCTGCAAGCTCGTGCATTTTTTCAAGTTTGGTCCGCTCTGCTTCTGATAATTGCTCTTTTGTATAGCCCATGAATGATAGTTTAGCCCGTGCGTATAAAAGATCCATGTCAATATCAGGGATATCCATATCATATAAGTGCCAGCGTTCAATTTCCACATCCGGCTGGGCAGCCTTAAACTCCTCTAAAAATACTTCCCCGATTTGCATCCCCTTTGATAGTTTAATATCATTTTTAGGGTTTGCTGTAATATATAAAAGTTTCGACATTTACATCCCTTCCCTTAACCCGGAAATTTTCCTACTATTACAATACTACATCAAATCATCTTGCTCACGAATGAACAATAAGTGAAGTTTGTGACGAAAAGATGAAATATGAAATGCGAAAGCGCCTTGATCAGGGGCGACAGGCATAAGACGAGCCGGCGAGAAGGCTGTTCTTTAGCCTTCTTGACGGATTGACCTAAATGTGGAGGCGACTGTTCTGGGACGAAGGTATAAGACGCCCCCTGCAAGAAGGCGCTCTTTGCCTTCTTCAGGGGGGTGGCTTATAACTCGAGTCCCAAGGAGCCGCAACTGGATAAGCTTATGACCCCGAGCCCCTAGGCGCTGCAGCTAGACAATAATCGATTTTAGAGGGAACACTTAGTTTCTTTCTGAACAATTCATGACAATTCCAAACAAAACTTAACGCAACTTAACAAAAGTCACATTTAATATGCTATCCTTTTTATAAAATAGAACTGGAAAAAGGAGGGTGAACAATGGACGAACGGGCTTATACTCCCAATGAGGTGGCACAAATCTTTCAAATCTCCAAGCATACGGTTTATGAACTGATCAAAAGAGGTGAACTTCAAGCTTTTAAAATAGGAAATAAAATGAGAATCGAGCATATAGACCTCGAACGCTATAAAGAAAGCATGAAGGCGCCAGCTAAAAAAAGCGCCGATGCTCCCAACGTAATCAGCATGCCAGCAGTACCAATTCGCCTCTCCGGCAGCCATGATTTTCTTGTAGAACATTTTGCTAAACAAGCTGGAAGCGCTTTAAAATTTCAAATTCAGCCTTCCTTCATCGGCAGTTTGGAAGGTTTAATGATGCTATACCGCGGCCAATGCGATATTGCGGCGATTCATCTATTAGATCCGGCTTCACAAGAGTATAATCTGCCTTTTATCCATCAGCTTTTTGTCTATGAAAATATTGCGGTCATGAGATTTGCTGCAAGGCAACAAGGCTTCATTGTTGCAAAGGGTAATCCGAAAAACATCCATCATTTCACGGACCTGACTAGAAAAGATGTTCAGTTTGTGAACCGTCAAAAAGGGGCAGGAACAAGATTTTTACTCGATTCAATGCTTTCGAGCCACAGGATTAATCCAAGTAAGATTAGCGGCTACGCAAATGAAGAATGGAACCATTTATCTGCTGCTTCCTACATAAATCGTAGCATGGCTGATGTAGCGTTTGGCATTCAATCTGCCGCTAGTCACTTAGGTCTGGACTTTGTACCAGTAGCGCAAGAAAAGTTTGATCTTGTTTTCCGTTTTACCACAGAAAATAAGGCGCATTTAATGTCTATAATTCATTATTTACAGTCTGCTAGCTTCAAAGAAAGCCTGACAGATTTAGAAGGTTATTCAATTCAGGACTTAGGAAAAATTATCTATCAAACTAGTCAAACGGAGGAACTTGTATGAAGAAAAATCGTTTAGTTATCGCCTTATTTGCTTTGATGCTTCTAGTTTTATCAGCCTGCGGAAACACCAATACAAAGGAAACAGCTACTAAAGAGAAAAAGACAGCTGCTAAACCGGCACCCACCGAAATGATTCTTGCCACTACAACAAGTACGCAGGACAGCGGCTTATTAGATGTGATTATCCCTATGTTTGAAAAACAAAATAATGTCAAAGTAAAAGTGATTGCTGTCGGTACTGGCGAGGCATTAGCAATGGGTACCAAAGGTGAAGCAGATGCCCTTCTTGTACACGCTCCAGCTGCAGAGAAGGCTGTTGTGGATGCGGGTGATGCGATTAACTATAAGCGTGTAATGTACAATGATTTTGTCTTAGTAGGTCCAAAGGAAAACCCTGCTGGTGTTAGCGGCGATGGTATTGTGGCTGCGTTTAAAAAATTAGCGGAGACCAAAGCTACTTTCGTTTCACGCGGAGATGACTCAGGTACCAATAAAAAAGAACTTGCGATCTGGACAACTGCTAATATTAAACCGGCAGGCAATTGGTATGTTTCAACCGGACAAGGGATGGGACAAACCTTACAAGTGGCAGCAGAGAAAAAAGGATATGTCTTAACGGACCGTGCCACATGGCTAGCCCAATCAAAAAATTTAGACACGCTTAAAATTGTCGTTGAAGGCGGCAAAGATTTAATGAATATTTATCATGTAATGGAAGTAAATCCAGAAAAACATGATAAAGTGAATAGTACCGATGCTAAAAAGTTTGTAGAATTTATGGTAGATCCAAAAACACAAGATGTGATTGAGAACTTTGGTAAAAAGGAATTCGGTAGATCCTTATTCATTAAATATACTGAATAAAATAACTGCAGGGCGGCCTCTTAAATGAGTCCGCCTCTTGTCAAACTTTGAATGAAACTGCTGGAGGCATGACGTTATGGAATTACTGCTAGATGGACTGGAAAAAGCAATAGATTTGATTCTTTCCGGTGATCAGGAAGTGTTAGCTATTACCGGGCTGACACTAAAAGTCTGTCTCATTTCCATTTTAATTAGTACCATGATCGGACTGCCTCTTGGTATGTTACTAGGCTTAACTAGATTTAAAGGCCGCAAAGTTCTATTAATTTTCATTAATATTGGTTTAGGACTGCCTCCAGTTGTGGCCGGCCTCTGGATTACGATGCTCCTATGGCGCTCCGGTCCATTAGGAGACTTCTCCTTGCTCTATTCGCCGACAGCGATTGTCATGGCCCAAGTTTTAGTCAGCCTGCCCATCGTCACGAGCCTTACCTGTACCGCTTTTCAGCAAATCAGTGATAAGATGCTGCTACAAATTAAGGCACTCGGGGCAACTAGAATGCAAACATTGTTCCTTCTTATTAAACAATTAAAAATGGCGATATTAGCAGCCATCATGGCCGGTTTTGGCCGAGTGATTGCTGAAGTAGGTGCCGCAATGATGGTTGGCGGCAATATTCAAGGTGATACCCGAATATTAACTACTACCATCGTCATGGAAGTTTCGAAGGGAAACTTTGATATTGCCTTAGCCCTCTCCTTTATTTTGTTGTCCGTTGCTCTAGTAATCACGGCAGCATTAACATTTTTACAGCAAAGGAAGCGAATATCATGAACCCGTTAATTGAGCTAAAGAATATGACCTATAGTGCCCAGCAGAAAACAATTCTTGATATTCCTTCATTCAAGATGTACGATGGAGAAATTCTCGGGATGATGGGGCCGAACGGAGCTGGGAAAAGTACATTACTTAAAGTTCTTTCGTTCTTGGAAAAGCAGTCAAGCGGAGAGATTGTGTACCGAGGGCAAACCATTCCATCTGGACAGGTACCTCTGGATTTGCGGAGAAGGTTTTCAGTGGCCTTGCAGCAATCCCTTCTACTAGATGGAACGGTCTTTCAGAATATCGCGTTAGGTTTAAAATTACGGAAAGTTTCCAAAGCAATGATCAAGGAAAAAGTAACTCATTGGCTGGAGCTGTTTGGGATTAGCCATTTAGCCAAAAAGAATGCCCTCTATCTATCTGGCGGTGAGGCACAGAGGGTCAACCTTGCCCGCGCGATGATCGTGGAGCCGGAAATTCTATTTCTCGATGAACCATTTTCAGCACTAGACTTTCCTACGAAGATTCGCTTAATGGAAGATTTTAAAAGGATTATGGAAGACACTAGAACAACCGCTGTGTTTGTCAGCCATGATCTGATGGAGATTCATTATCTTACCAACCGTCTAGCCATTATCGTCAATGGTCAAGTGAAGCAGTCAGGACCAACCACTTTGGTCCTTGAACATCCTAATACTTCCACGCAATCCTTTCTAAATGAGTGGAAGAAATTCTTTCCAGCATTAACGGACAATTCCTTTAGACAAGAAAAATTTTTAAAGCTTTAATGATTAAAAGAGCGGCCCAGTTCCTTTTTGGAGCTACTTTTTTTATATTAAAATATAGTTGCCAAGATTTGCTTAATATTTTTTAGAAGAATAAAATAGTATTATACATAATTACACTGGCTTTCAGGGGGGAGTTTTCCATGAAATATGCAATCATAACCGGGGCTTCGAAGGGCTTGGGCGAAAGTATTGCGAAACGCCTTTTACAGGAGCAAATTGCAGTCGTTTCTGTTTCCCGGACAAAAAATGAGGAGTTAAAAAACTTTGCACTTGAAAACGGGATTGAATATAAACACGTTTCTTGCAATCTCTCATTAGAAAAAGAAATACAAGAGGTCTTTATGGAGATTTCCCATTGTATTTTTGAAAAAAACCCAACAGAGATTCTTCTATTTAATAATGCAGGCATGATCGAACCGATTCAAAAAGTAGGTAACTTAGACCAAACTCCGATCATTCGAAATATAAAAGTAAATCTGATTGCACCCATTCTAATTACTAATTTATTTTTAAGTAAGGCACAATTAACGAATACAAAAGTAACCGTTATCAATGTTACGTCCGGTGCGGCTGTCCGCTCGATTGAAGGCTGGAGTGTTTATTGCAGCTCAAAGGCCGGATTAAACATGTTCACCCAAACAGCGGCAATTGAACAGGCAGAATTGAAAACGAAGAATACCATTATTGGCTTTAGCCCGGGTGTTATGGATACTAGCATGCAGGAAACGATCCGCTCATCCTCCGAGAATGCCTTTAAGGAACTAGAAAAATTTAAAGAATATAAAGAAAAGAATTTATTATTGGAAACCGATGCCGTTGCTAACGCCTTAGTTGACCTAGTATTTAGAGGAAACCCTGAAAGCGGAAGGGTTTACCATATTAAAGAATTAATAAATTCATAAGAACAAAAGCGCAAGCGCCTTGAACAGCCCCGACAAGCATAAGACGCTCAGGGAAAGAAGGCGTTCTTTGCCTTCATTCCCTGAGTGGCTTATGACCATCGAGGGGCTAGGCGCTGGCCTGGACGGCGACAGTCCTTTTATTAACAGTTATCCACAAGCAAAAATTTTATAATTTCCTAAACGAAAAAAAAGGCCGTTCACAACATTGCGGCCTTTACTCTTCCTGCGGAAACCATAAGGTAATGCTTGTTCCCTTCTTGACCCTGCTTTTTACTTTAATAAATCCTTTATGGGCATCCATTAAGGCCTTCACAATGGAGAGACCGATTCCTACTCCGCCTGTTTTTCTGTCACGGGATTTGTCGCCTCGATAGAATCGTTCAAAAATATGGGGGATATCCTCCTCCGTCATACCGGAGCCTTCATCTTGAATCTTAAAACCAACGTACCCTTCTTTGTCGGTCACAACCGAAATCGTTACATTTTTCCCTTCCGGTGTGTATTTCAGAGCATTATTAAGTACATTTGATAAAATTTGCATCAGCCGATCTTTATCTGCCTCAAATATTTCTTCCTGAAGGGGTTCTTCAATTTGCAGACCGACACCCTTTTCTTTAAAAATAGGTAAAAACATTTCCCATAAGGCCGCTAATACACTACCTGCCTCAAGTTCCATTTTATCTAGTCTTATTTGCGGATTCTCCGCTGCAAGCAGCTTTTCTAATTCGTTTACCAGTCTTACTAAACGCATCAGCTCTTCATGACTTACCTGCAAACGCTGTGCCGTTGGCTCCCAAATCCCATCCTGGAAAGCTTCAATTTGACTTCGTAATGTGGCAAGCGGCGTCCGCAGCTCATGAGCGAGGTCGCCTGTAAATTGCTTTCTAAGGATTTCTTCCTTTGCTAATGACTCAGCCAAATTATTAAAGGAAACGGCAATCTGCTTGACCTCCGTCGGCAGACCTTTTAAAGGTATGCGGATATCAAGATTATGCTGCTGCAGCTCACCTGCTGCAAACGAGAGCTTCTTGAGACCAGAAGTTAGTTTTTTAGAAAAGATCATACTAAAGACGATCGCTAAAACAATCGTTAAGCAAACTGCCGCCAATATATACAATTGAATGGTTTGAATAAAGGTGTATTCATCATCAATTAAGCCTTCTGGGTAAATCGCTACCAGCTTGCCGATAATAGCGTTGTCTACTTTCAAAGTATAGGTTTTACTATGCCAGTTTTCTCCATCTGGCTCCGGTTCCGTTAATCCAAAGCTATTTAGCATGCCGCGGATACTGGACGTATCCATCTGCATTTTCCCAAATCGGTCATATAACCGGAAATAAAGCTGGTCTGTCATCGCATTTTCATGGAGCAGTCCATACACCGGGTCACTCGTGAAATGGCCATTTTTTCGATAGTCTTTCTCAATCTCGGTGATAATTCTATCAATCTTTTTTTCACGGTTCCGATCTAAATAACTATTAAAGCTTTCTTCAAATCCATATTGGATAAAAAAACTGACAATTAGAATTCCAATCATCGAGATGAGTACTAGATAAAAAAGGATCTTAGACCGTAGCGTTTGCAGCATCTAGTACCCCTCCAAATTTATAGCCCATCCCAAAAACAGTGACGATAAAGTCAGGCTGCCGTGAATCTAGTTCTATTTTTTTACGGAGATTTTTGATATGGGTATCTACACTTCGTTCATATCCTTCATAATACATACCTTCATCCTGAATTTTTTCAAGCAAATCCATTCGACTGTAAACACGACCAGGATTGACAGCCATATTGGTTAATAATTTATATTCGATTGGTGTTAACGTCACATCTTCACCGTTTACTTTTACTTCTTTTTTGACTAAATCAATGGACAGTTTTTTACCATTAAATTCAAGTCGTTCTTCCACTTTATCTGCCTTTTTGACGCGTCTAAGGATGGCTTGAACCCGAACAACAACTTCCCTTGGACTAAAGGGCTTGGTTAAATAGTCATCAGCACCCATGACGATTCCGTTGATACGATCATCCTCTGCCGATTTCGCTGTCAGCATAAGGATGGGAACATCAGACTCTTTTCTCACCAGCCGGCAAACCTCTTCACCAGATATATCAGGCAGCATAAGGTCAAGAATCATTAGATCCGGTTCGATTGTTTTTGCCTTTTTCAAAGCATCTATCCCATTATCTGCGCTATGGATTTCATAGCCCTCTCTCTCTAAATAAGCTTCGAGGACTTCTACTATTCTGCGTTCATCGTCCACTAAAAGAATCTTCACGAATCATCACTCCTCATACCTTTACTATACCATCAGAGGTCTGTGATGTTTGTAACTTCACAAATTCACCACAACTTCTTCATAACATCTTCAATCTTTTTCGCTAAGATAATCGTGTAAAGAGAAGATGACACCTCGAACTCCCCAAAGTTTCGGTGATCGGCTCTTTATCGATCGAGTACATTGGTTTTCAGCCATCTTACTCATCCCAAAATTAACCTCTCTACTATATAAAGGGTGTCCCGGTCGTTGGGACACCCACTTTTTTGATTGACTGTATTTTTGCCGAACTTAAGCATTTTGATTGAAATGGAGATCAACCGCTTGAAACTTTCATATAAATAATAGAAAGAGACATCGGGAAATCCCAATGTCTCTTTCTATTTCTTATTTGTGAATCCAAACGGCGCCAGCAGAGTTGTCTTTTGCTTCGCCAATGACTTGGACCTTAATAGGATACTGTGCAGGGACCTTAACTCCGGCATCAGGAATAACATTATTAATATAAGATTTTGTAGAATCAAATTCAGTTACACTTGGTAGTCCATTGTAATCATAGATTCCACGTGTAGGTGAATTAACATCCCATGCAGGTGACTTATCTAATGAGAAGGCAGCATCTGCAACTTGGTAGCGAGTCGTTTGAGCAATGGAGTTAACACCATTTAGTTTAAATACAAGCGCTTCTGGATGAGAGTCCACTACGCTTAGGAAGCCTTCACCTGGATGAACGCCGCCCCAGTTATCAGTAAATGTATCATCAGCATACCAAACTACTAAACCAGTATTATATTTTGCGTCACGCGAGTATTGAAGAGCTGTATCTGAACCAGCGTAGTTTCTCCACTCTAGGTAATAGTAATGAGGTTTTTTGATCCAGCCATCAGATACTTCAAAGCCATTTAATGTAACTTGTGGTGTTCCTTCTGCATCATCTGAGAATTTCACCTGTCCATCTACTGTTAATTGTAGGTTGTCAATAGCAAAACCGTTTGGTGCAAGACCGCCGTCAGTTACATAATTAAATACTAGTTTAACTTTTTTTCCTGAGAATTGGCTTAAGTCAAGGGATTTGTCTACCCACTGACCTTTTGAGGAATCTAAACCGTCTGCAGTGTTTTCATCTCCTAGAATATCAAGACGTGTGCTCGTACCATCTTCTGTTACAGCATCCACGTACAGATAATCATAGTCGTACTCTACTTCAAACCACTGCTTGTAGTTAAATGTAGCACTTGATGTATTTGTTAAATCAAACACTGGAGTTTCAAGTACTGTATTTAGGTCATCACCTTTTGTACTGTAATAGTACTTTGCACCAAACTCAGGTGTAATTCCAGGAACCTTCTTTTCAGGTAAGTTCACCTTCACGATACCAGGATTCTTAGATTTTGTAACACTTTGATCGATAATTGTGGCTAAACCATTGTTATCAATATCTTGATAGTTTACTTCAGAAATATTAGCCCAGTTGCCACCGATTGTTTTTTGATAGAATTCTTTCACTTGCGGGGAGAAGCTTGGCGGTTGCGTACCAGCAATATGACCGCTCCAGCTGCCGCCGCTCATGATGGACCATTGTGCAACTGTATCGCCATTGCCAGTATATTGAGTATCATACTCATCCGGAGCCCCTAAATCATGCCCATATTCGTGAGCGAATACACCGACTGCGCCATCTTCTGGCTCAACCGTATAATCATAGGCAGCCATGTTTCCGCCCCAGTAATCAACTGAAGCTGATGTATTAGCAACAGGATAAACACCATTTAATGTCCAGCGATGTGACCAGATTGCATTATCACCAAGAGCTCCACCGCCAGCTTCTTGACCAACACCAGCATGAATAACCATCAAGTGGTCAACCAAGCCGTCTGGCTCGTTAATATTTCCGTCACCATCAAGGTCATAGATATCTAGATTATCAAAATCTGCTAAGTTAATTCCAGATGCAACCGCAGCATTTAAGGAATCCTTAATAAGTCCGCGTGGTCCTTTTGTACCTGGCTTATTATCGTTTCCACCATCTGGGTTATCGCTGCCGTAATCAGCCGCATTTCCCGGTACAGTCAGCCAATTGGAAACAGTTCCATCAACGGTATAGCTGCCGCCAGATTGTTCTTCATAATATTGTTTAAACGTTTTTACCTTGTCACCATTGAAAAGGGTAAAATCTTGATCGCCAAATAACATTTTTTGATAGTGTTCTTTACTGAAGTCACTTGCAAACATATACCCAGGTTCTTGTTCGACATTATTGTGCTTAAAGTCAGCATACTCAACTAAAAGAACTAGTACTTCATCTTTTCGAACATCTCCGTTATAAGCAGCCTGTTTCGCAGAATCTACTTTAACTGCCCCATTGGGCTTGCCCTTTTTAAAGTTTTCATGACCTTTGGCTAGCTGCTTAGCAAGCTTGTCCTTTTGTTTAGTAAGAAAGTCTTTTGCTTTTTTGTCTAATTCCTGTTGTTCCTTAGTTTGACCTTTTTCTGCCTTACCTAGCTTTTGACCCTGTTTTTTCTCTATGTAGGCCTTTGCTGCTTTTGTAATTTCTGCAGGTGTTGCATTCTTTGCAACGAGTCCTCTTTTTTGTAATGCTTTACCAAGGCGATCCAAATCAACTACATTCAAATCAATTGGTGCGGATGAGACCGTTGTTGCCGCAGATGCCGGTTTTGGTGCAACCGTACTGCCAGCAAATGCGCCTGCAAACATGGTCGTTGCTACCATGGTACTAGCGGCAAGGCTGGATAAGACCTTTAAGGTATTTTTTTTCTTCACCTGTTTATTCCCCCCCATTTTTATATAACGCATTGTTCCACTAGAAGAACAGTGCTCTACTATTTTATCAGACTAGTATAAATATTGTAAATAATGGAAATATAATGATAAATTACTATAAAACAATAGATATTTATTCCCATAACCATATAACCAGCATGAAATTATAGGTATATAACCGCGCTAACAATCCCAGTAAATATAACTTTTTACTCTTTTTTCCTCTTTTAACTACTTAATCTACTAAAAACTAAAATTCCGGAATTCGAAATTTGAGTTTTTAGTACTATTTTTGCCTATTGAAAAATAATCCAATAGTAACACCACCAATTTATTCTATTAATGTACACAGAAAAACCTTATCAGCATTGTGATAAGGTTCCATAGGTTTATTCAGCTTTATTTTTTAGTTCGTCTGTTAATTCCTCAATGCTTTTTCTTACATTAGATTTACCAGAGTAGTTTTCAATTAATTCCTTCACATCAATACCACTCGAAGCCTTCAAAGACTCCTGCAGGGTAGCCATCAAGTTGGTAGCATAACTAGTAATTTTATTGGCACCGCCATTTCCACCCGCAGCACCGCCTGTATCAACAACGGTAATTTTATCAATATTGGATAACGGGGCAGCCACTTGCTTTGCGTACTCCGGAAGCATTTTGATAATCATATCCAAAATAGCAGCTTGACCAAACTGTTCGAAAGCCTCGGCAATTTTTTCCTTTGCTTCCGCTTCTGCCAAACCTTTTAAGCGGATAATTTCCGCTTCTGTTGAACCTTGTGCTTTTTGTGCTTCCGCTTTTGCCAGACCATCGAGACGGATCCGTTCTGCCTCGGCCTTTGCCATTGCTTCAATCCGGTATTTATTAGCCTCAGCTTCAGCTATTTCCTTGGCTTTATTAGCCGCCGCTGATTGCTCTACTGAATAACGATCAGCGTCCGCTTTTTTCTTCACTTCAGAATCATATTGACGTTCACGGCGAAGGATCTCTTTTTCCTCTAGTTCAATTTGCTTTTGTCTCTCTATAATCTTAATTTGCATTTCCTGCTCGGTTACATCCTGCTTGGACCTTGCACTTTCCAAATCATACGCTTGGTCTGCTCGGGCTTTGGCAATATCCTGCTCACGGCGGAACTCGGCTATTTTCAGCTGATTAATTTTCTCTGCTTCCGCAATTTCCGTCGCTCGCTCTAATTCATTCCGTTTCGCTTCCTTAGCTGCTTCTGCTTTTTTAATCCGCGTTTCCTTTTCTGCCTCTGCAGTCGCAATATCTGCATCCCGTTTAACTTGAGCAATCCGCGGTTTCCCTAGAGAGTCTAAATAGCCGTTTTTATCACGAACATCTTTAATCGTAAATGAAACAATCACTAAACCCATCTTTGCTAAGTCCTGGGAGGCAACTCGCTGGACCTCTTGGGAGAACTTATCACGATTTTTGTAAATTTCTTCGACCGTCATCGAGCCAAGGATTGACCGCAAGTGACCTTCCAGCACTTCTCTTGCTTCGTTTTCACGGTCTTCCTTCGGTTTTCCTAGAAACTGCTCTGCGGCTGTTGCAATCTCGCTAATCGACCCGCCAATTTTTATAATTGCAACTCCATCCGCCATGACGGGTACCCCTTGCTCCGTATAAACCTCCGGAGTGGTTACTTCTAGTTTGCTAGATAGCAAGCTTAATGGTTTTGCTTGTTGAAAAACTGGTAAAATAAAACTCCCACCGCCGCGGATAATCTTGATTTTATTACCTGATTCATCCACGTGGACATTACGATTCCCTAGGAAACTGCCAGTCACAATTAATGCCTCATCAGGTCCTGCGGTTTTGTACTTGGTAATAAATACACCAATTAATGCCAGAAGAATAAGTACGACAACCCCAATAATAATCCAAATCATTCCCATCTTCTTACAACCTCCTAAAAAGTAAAATTCTCTAATTGTTGATAAACGGTCACTTCAAGTACACCGTTTTTCACCTGGACGACTAATACGCTTGTACCGTTCGGAATGATATCACCGTCAAAGCTTTTTGCAGGTTTGGCAATCCGGCCGCTCGTACTATCAATCATCACCTCTCCATACCCATCAGCGGGAATTGGCGTTATGACAGTACCAACCCTTCCTTGCAAATCCGACTCTTTGTAGACAAGTGATTCCTCGGCCCTAGATACCGGCACAAGAACAAATACATTTAAAAATGTAACAACAATAAACGCAATCACTGCGGATATCCCGAGTATAAGTAAATAATGTAAGGAAGACAGATTTTCAAATAAGTATCCGCTCGCAGACAAAATCGTTACAAAAGCAAAAATTAATACTGGATTTAGAAAATCCAGACCTTCCCCTGCCCCATGGAAATGAAAGACGTCCGCAAACAATACGTACAACACAGTGATGACACCTGAAATAATTAAGGCGTATAAATAAATGGTTTCTAAAGGAATGCTGAAAGGTTCCATTGGCATCCATCCTTATTTTTTAGTAAGGGTATAAGAAGAATTTTTCAAGTTTAATAGGCAGTCATGTATAGATATTCTTTCTTACTTGTTTAATATACTAAGTAATACGAACTAGGGAAAGGAAAAGTTTCACAAATTTTAACTAATTTATCCAAAAGAACAAAAGCGCAAGCGCCTTGAACTGCCCCGACAAGCAAGACGCTCAGGGGGCTTTCTTTGCCTTCATTCCCTGAGCGTCTGTAGACCATCGAGGGGCTAGGCGCTGGAGCTGGAGGAAAATAAAAAATGCCATAGCTACATGAGCTACAGCACCTTATTGAATCATATTCAAAAACTTTCTCGTCCGTTCTTCTTTTGGATTCGTAAAAATTTCGTCCGGTTTATTTCGTTCAACAACGACACCTTGGTCCATAAAAATCACTTCATCTGCCGCTTCACGGGCAAAGCGCATTTCATGGGTAACCACAATCATCGTCATTCCTTCTGCTGCGAGGTCCTTCATTACTTTTAACACCTCACCGACTAATTCTGGGTCAAGTGCGGAGGTAGGTTCATCAAACAGCATAACCTCCGGCTCCATCGCGAGCGCCCTGGCAATCCCGACACGTTGCTGCTGACCGCCTGATAGCTGTGCCGGATAATAGTCCTGCTTATCAGCCAGCCCGACTTTTTCCAGTAGAGTTGCTGCTTTTTTCCTAGCTGTCTCCTTGTTTACTCCCTTCACAACAATTGGCCCTTCCATCACGTTTTCAAGGGCTGTTTTATGCGGGAATAAATTATAGCTTTGAAAAACCATACCGGTTAAGCGGCGGAATGAAGCAATATCTTTCTTTGGAACTGCTTTTGAAAAATCTAAACTTTGACCTGAGATCGAAATAACACCTTTCGTTGGTGTTTCCAACACGTTCAAACAGCGGAGCATCGTTGTTTTCCCAGAACCAGACGGCCCGATCACCACAACCACTTTACCTTTTTCCACTTCTAAATCGATCCCTTTTAACACTTGTAACTGGTCAAATTGTTTATACAAACCATTAATTTTAATCATGATAACACTCCCTTTTTCCTTAAGTTAAGCCCCATAGCGGCCCAGTCTCTTTTCCAAGTACCCTTGAAGGATGGAAAGGAAAAAGCAGATAACCCAATAAATGAGTGCTACTTCTGAATAGACTAATAAAAATTCGTAGTTGGTGGAAGCAATCTCCTGACCGCGGCGGAACATTTCTGTAACCAATACCAGTGAAGCCAGCGAAGTATCCTTAACAAGACTAATGAATGAATTGGATAAAGGCGGAACGGATACCCTTGCAGCCTGTGGCAGGATAATTCTTCTAAGTACTTGCCAGTAGGTCATGCCAATTGAATAGCCAGCCTCCCACTGTCCTTTTGGCGTTGATAAAATTGCCGCTCTGATAATTTCGGACGAATAGGCGCCGACACTTAAAGAAAAACCAATGACCGCCGAAATATACGGGTCTAACGTGATCCCGAGATTAGGCAGTCCGTAAAAAATGATAAATAATTGCACAAGCAATGGAGTACCACGAATCGCTGAAACATACACTCGAGCGATGATTTGAAATATTCTTACCTCTGAAATTCGGGCTAATGCCGTAAGAATGGCCAGTATGATCCCAATCACAAATGAAATAAGCGTTAACGGGATCGTATAAAAAACAGCCCCCTCCAGCAGAGGCTGGAGGGAACTTTTTGCAATATCAATTAACCTTGCTGTTCGTTCCGGATCAGCAAAAATACTATTTAAGTACATCTTCACCAAACCATTTCTCTGAGATTTTTTTATAAGTGCCGTCGTCAACCATCTCTTTTAAGGCTTTATTGACTTCATCAACGAGTTTGTCACTATTCTTTCTAAACATAAATCCGCTTGAAGACGCATCATTTGCCGTTGCGGCAATCTTAATTGGTGCATCAGGCTTTTGTTTTTTATAGTCTAAATAGGTAAGCTTATCGTTAATCGTCACATCGACACGTTTTTGTGTTAACAATTCAACGGCTTGCTGAAATCCTTCTACTCCAACAAGATTGGCTCCATATTTTTTTGCCATATCACCGTAGTTACTTGTCAATGATTGGGCAGCATTTAAGCCTTTAATATCTTCAAATTTTTTCACCTTAGTGTTAGAAGTATTAACAATGAGGACACCGGCTGACGTAATATAGGGATCAGAAAAGTCATATTTCTTTTGACGGTCTGGGCGAATTCCAACCTCGTTGGCAATCATATCAAAACGTTTTGCATCTAAACCTGCAAACATAGCGTCCCATTGAGTTTCTTTATATTCTGCTTTTACACCTAAACGTTTTGCCACTTCATTTGCTAAATCAACATCAAATCCAGTTAAATTACCGCTTGTATCATGGAAAGTGAATGGCGGATATGTACCTTCCGTACCAATTGTGATCTTTCCATCGTCTTGAATCTTTTTCAATAAATCTTGATTATCCGCAGTTTTGTCATTGTCTTTCGTGTTTACAGCTCTCTTTTGATCCTCTTTGGCCTTTTCATCATTTTTTCCACATGCTGAAAGTACGAACATAAAGCTTAGGAGCAGTGCAAAAATTACCATTAGTTTTTTCATGTTTTAAACCCCCTAATTCTTACTATTTTTATCGGATTTACTTATTTTATTACAACCTCTAGCAACTGTCAAAAGAAATGATTATATGAAGCATCCTTATTTTACCCTTTTATAAAAAATAAAAACCTATCAGAAAAATTCTGATAGGTTAAGCAGATAATGCACGTTTTGTTTTCTGATCGGCCGACTTTTTCTTTTTTGTTTTTGGCCGATAGAAAAGAATACCGCTAGCAAGCAAAATCATACCATACATAAACGTTTTAAGATCTGCTGTACCTGCTATAATCACCCAAACGGAATAAACGGTTGCCAGTAAAGCAATCATACCGTCTGCCATTCTCTGCTTTCCTGCTTTATACGTCTCTCCTGTTACCACTAACTTTAGCTGATAGACTGATGAAATAAGATACGGTACTAAATAGGCTAAGGTCGCAATGACAATGACAAAATCAAATGCTCCTGAGATGGATTTTGAAACGGTAGAAAAAATAAATAGCTGGCCTATTCCGTTGGATACAATCATTGAAAAAACAGGCAGACCCTTTTTGTTTTCTTTTAGGAATGCTGGCAGAAATAATCCTTGTTTCGCTGCTTGATAAGGAACTTCCGCAGTTAACATTAACCAGCCGATGGTTGAACCAAACAAACTAATTAATCCAATCCCTGCTAATAATTTTCCGCCGACTGGTCCTAAAACAGTTTGAATGGCATCAATTAATGGTTTATCAGAATGAATAAGCGTGTTTTGGTCTAGCATCCCCATCACAAGGGTGCTGATACCAATATAGATACCCAGTGCAATAAATAATCCTAAAATGGTGGCCCTTTTTACATCGGATTGTTTTTTGGCACGGGAAGCAAATACGACGGCTGACTCTATACCAATAAATGCCCATAAGGTATTGACTGCAGCACCGTTAATTTGCCCCATAATACCGATAGCATATCCAGCTTCATCCATTCTCGGAGCCATAAACGGCAGGATGTTGCTCTGTTCAAACGCAAACAAACCAACAATTATAAAGAAGACAAAACCAGCTACTTTTGCTGCAGTAGCAAGGAAGTTTAATCTCCCCGCACTTTCCATCCCACCCAGGATAATAAAATGGGTACCCCAAAGCAGTAAGGAACAGACTAGAAATGTTAGGCCATTACCTACTTTTAGAGTGAAATTACCGACTGTAAACCAGTTTGCATCGCTTGTTAAGATTGGAAAAAAGGTTGATAAATATCCGGCAAAAGTGGTAATCAACGCAATGTTCCCAGCTAAGTTTCCAACCCAGTAACCCCAGGTAGACATAAATCCAGATAAAGTGGATGCATGAGAACCAGGCTTAAATAGTTCTTTTGCATAGAGTTGCGGGCCGCCTGTTAAATTTGGTTTACGAATCGCCAAGCTGCCAAAAACTAAGGCCAGCATCAGAACGCCTAAGCCTGTAACGAGCCAAGCCGAAATCACACCGGCTGGACTAGCTGCTTCTGACAGGGAGCGAGGCAGCATAAAAATACCTGAGCCAACCATATTCCCAATGACAAGGGCAGTTAACACCCAGAATCCTAATTTATTTGATTTCCCCACGGTTATCCTCCTCGACGAACTTTTATATTAAAATAATGTTTTAAATGTTTTAAATGTATGAATATTAATGAACCTCATCCAATATAAAACCTATTGAGGTGTTAGTCAATGGGAAATTTTATCTCACTAAAGTATTACCACAAAAAAGGAGACAGCCTCAGAAGGCCATCTCCTTTTTCTATTCTTTTATTACCTTATTTCCACCACTCATCAAACATGCTGGCCGGAAGTCTCCGTTTATGCTCAGTTAGGATATAACGTTTCTCGACTTTGTCTGCAATTTCTGGTGAAACAGGTTTCCCTTCCAAATAATCATCAAGTTCATCATATGTAATTCCTAATTCGGTCTCATCTGCTTGTCCTGGTTTTTGATCGAGGAGATCAGCAGTCGGAACCTTTAAGTATAGTCGTTCATCTGCGCCTAGCTCCTTAAGCAAAGCCTTCCCTTGCCTCTTGGTTAAGCCTGTCAGCGGCAAGAGATCAGCGCCCCCATCCCCGTATTTAGTAAAGAAACCTGTCACGGCTTCTGCAGCGTGGTCTGTACCTATGACGAGCAGACCTTCCATGCCGCCGATCGCATATTGGGCAATCATTCTCATTCTCGCTTTGACATTCCCTTTATGATAGTCACTTAGCTGATCCCCTTTAATGCTGGCATTATATTCATTTTGTACTTCATCAACTGCATTTTTGATATTAAAAACTTCCTCACGATCTGCCCTTATAAAGGCTAACGAGCGCATAGCATCTTCCTCGTCCTGTTGAACTCCATATGGCAGGCGCACTGCAATAAACGTAGCCGCTGTTCCCTCTGTACGTAATTCTTCCACTGCCAGCTGGGCCAGGCGTCCTGCTAATGTGGAATCCTGTCCGCCGCTTATCCCTAATACAAACCCTTTCGCCTTCGTTTTTACCAAATAATTTTTTAAAAAATCTATCCTCTTGCGAATTTCTTCCTTCGGGTCGATGCTGGGATTTACATTTAAATCTTTCATAATTTGTGCTTGCAAACTCATTTGTTGACCTCCTCACCAATTAACTGATATATGTAATGTACCACATTTCACTTCATTTCACTAAATGAAACAAGAAAAATCAGTTTGTGGACAAAATAAAACTTGGAGGGATCATATGGAAGCAAAAACATGCAATGAAACAAGAGTCGTTCGAACAAGCCGAATTTTTCCAAACGATGTAAATAACCATAATACCTTGTTTGGTGGAAAGCTGATCAGTGATATCGATATGATTGCTTCGATTTCCGCTGTACGTCATTCAAGAGCAGAGTGTGTAACGGCCTCCATTGATTCAGTGGATTTCCTTAGTCCGATTACACCGAAGGATTCTGTTTGCATTGAAACCTTTGTATCGAATACGGGTACGACTTCAATTGAAGTTTTCGCTAAAGTGATTGCTGAAGATCTTATGTCCGGTACTCGAAAAATTGCTGCGACAGCCTTTTTAACCTTTGTTGCCTTAGATAAAAGCGGAAAACCGACAAGGGTTCCTGCGATCATCCCGGAAACGGAAGAAGAGAAAAAGCTGTATGAAACCGGTAAAGACCGGGCAGAAAAACGGAAAGAACATCGAAAAAGCAGTAAAGAACTCGCCAGCGTCTTTACCACACATAAGCCCTGGGAATAAAGAAAAGCGAAAGCGCCTTGATCAGGGGCTTATGCCCCCGAGCCCCTAGGCGCCGAAGCTAGACAACATAGAAAAGTGGAAGCGCGACATAAAAAAGGTTCACGATCTGTTCGTGAACCTTTCTTATGATTGTTTAGTTGGTGCTGACTTTTGCCATGTCATGACGTCATCCGCTTCATCAATCTCGATCGTGACATCAACGACGCCTTTTTCAGCCATAATTTTTTCATGTATTCTGTCCTTAATATCATCGGCGGCGGCAACCGTTAATTGAGGGTCAATCTCAATTTCCAGCTCAACGTGCAGGTCTTCACCCTCTTTAATCACGGTTATATCTTGAATATCCTTTACATCCGGGTCCTCCATCACGAGTACACCAATTTTATTTTCCATTTCCTCATCAGCTTGCCCAATAACCCCGGCTGCATTATCTAAAAAGACCTTTCCAACAACAAAGAGCATCATCACACCAATTAAAACAGAGGCGACACCTTCTGATTGATGTAAAGGGGTAAAGTGGGCTATAACAACAGCTATAATGGCTAACAAGCCGCCTAAAGTCGCCACCATGTCCTCCATAAACACAAGCTTTGTTGCCGGCTTCGCCCGTCCCAAATTGGCGAAGGCCATCGTAAATACGTTTAGACCTTTTGCCTCTATCTCGATTTCGTGTAAAATTTCTTTCATCGCTTTAAACAAGACAAAGGTTTCGAGCACGGTTGCTAATGCTAACACAAGAATATTAATTAGAAAACCACTGGACTCCGTTGGGTGAATAATATGGTGGTAGCCTTCTTTAATGGTTTCAAACGCCATAACCCCAACAATTAACACTGCCCCTAATAGAACCAGGTTAACCAAGCGGCCAAAGCCATTAGGATATTTCTCTGTCGGTGCCTTTTTACTTAATGCTGAACCGATAAACACAAAGAACTGATTAGCCGCATCGCCAAGGCTGTGCATCGTTTCGGCAAACATGGCCACATTCCCTGTAAAAAGAAAGGCCACACCTTTGATTATCGCAATAATGGTATTAATAATGGCAGCCAGAAAAGCTGATTTATTCCCTCGTTTTAATAATTGAAATAATTCTCCCATCCAATCCTCATTTCCTAAACGTTTTTTAGCACCATATTTAAACGGTTATTTCGTTCATTTTTTTCTGTGATTGATGCTAAGTCATATTTTTTCAATAAATGGAACACTTCATTCAATAGTTCCTGTGAATGTTCTTTTGCAAAAAACTGCTTAAATAAATCCTTCATATCTTCCGGTAAAAAAGCTGCTTGGGATTCGTATTTATTTTTTACCTCTTCCTGAGTGTGATTCAATTTACATTCGCTCATTTTTCTCTCCTCCTCAACTATGTACGTCTAGGATAACAGAAAAGATTCAAAGACCAAAAGCGGAAGCGCCTTGAACAGGGAAAAAGTAGTTCATTTTCCCCTGGGGGCTTATGCCCCCGAGCCCCTAGGCGCTGAAGCTGGATGTAAATAAAAAAAGCCCATGATTTGGGCTTTTTCAATTAAACTTTTTTATGATCTGTCACTTCTAAAACATCCAAAAGGAAAACAAAAACGGGGATTCCGATAATTAAGCCCCATACACCAAAAAAGTGCTCGGAAAAAATCAAGACAATGAAGGTATAGAAAACAGGTAGATTCGTTTTTGAACTCATTAAATTTGGATTTAAGATGTAGGCCTCAATTCCATGAATGATAAAAATCGCTATTCCCACATAAAGAACCTTCATTAAACCACCGATACTATAAGCGATAATCACAAGCGGAATTAATGAAATAATAACCCCCGCAACAGGAATTAATCCCAAAACAAAAACCATTATTGATAAGCCGCCTAATTGCGGAAAATCTAACAACCATAAGGAAATCGTCGTTAAGATACAATTGACTACCGCGATAATTAATTGTGCTTCAATCACCTTACCGAATGTCCCAACAAACTTCCGGGCAAAAAACTCAACTTCTTCATAAATAGAAGAGATTTTACTGTTCCTAAATTTCTTTGTAAATTCAATTAAGCGAGGCTTTTCTAGTAAGCAGAAAATACTTAGCAGCAAGGCCAATAAGACTTGTAAGGTAACACTGCTAATATCCGTAAAATACTTAATCAAGAAAGTAAATCCTTGCTCCAGGTAACTGGAGATTTTAATTTCTTCCATCCGGTTCACAAGATAATTTAAAATAATATTATCGTGCTTGGCCGTGTAAAAAGCCGTTAACTGCTTGATTAGGGCGGTAATTTCCTGAATAATCATCGGCAAATACATAACGAAACAATAGGAAAGCAGCCCGACAATGCAGGCATAAGAGATGACCACAATTAACCGGCGATTAAGCGGGATCTTTTTTTCGATGAATTGGACTAAACGATTCATTAAAAAGGTAAAAATAAAGGTAAGTAAAATTAAATTAATCATCGATCTCATTGCATATAAAACGAGGGCAATGAGAACAAAAATAGAAATTCTCTTAAATCCACTGCTCTGCATAAGTTTATTTATCATAGATACTGATCGAACCCCATTATGTTTACTAGTATAAGTTTTTACACTTTTTTTAATTATATCAAATCTTTACCGTATTTTGTCGGTTTTAGTCTTCTTTTACGGTTTAAATTGAACCGGTGTCATCGAACTGTCAATTCCTTTACTCATCCAGCCCTGTTTTGATAGAAAATCAAGCAGCTGTGGTAAATGGGCTAACGTTTCCCTCCGTTCGTGCAGCAAAATAACGATAGGACCATTGTGATTAGCCAATTGATTTAATTGCGTGATGACACTGTTCACATATCTCGCATCTTTATAATCCCAATCTCTGCTGTCAATATTCCAATCCCACATTAAATATCCATTATCATGAACAGCCTTTCGATATTCCTCTGTCATATACGGAACACTGCCATATGGGGTTCTCATTATATAGGAATCTACACCGGAAATTTCTTTTAACGTATTACGGTTTTGCGTTAATTCCGCAATGATAGATGCCGCGGAAGCATAAAAAATCTTCGGATTGTGCGAAACGCTATGCAAGCCTACCGTTTCTCCAGACTGAACCATTAATTTAACTGCATTTGGATAACGGCGAATATTACCATCAATCATAAAAAAGGTGGCTTTATAACGATATTTTTCCAGTAGGGCTATAATCTGGCCGGAAAATACTGACGGGCCGTCATCGAATGTTAAATAAACGGTTTTCTGCGGAACTGGATTAGCTGGCGGTGTATTCGGTTGTTCAGACTGTGCTGGTTGTGTATTCGGTTGTTCAGATTGCGCTGGTTTTGATTCCTTTGTTGGCTGCTCTGAAGAAGTTGTAGCGTTTGTGGCAGGTTCTGTAGTAGTCGATACTTTTACGTTACTTTTCTCTCGCGCTTGTTGATTTCTCCACGCAATCGCTTGCTCTTGCTGCTTGCGTATTCGTTCTTTTTCAAGTCTAATATCATCGGTGTCCCAAATGTTTTCCTCCGGTGCCGGTCCTTTCGCTATCGCACGTTTAATAGTTTCATTTTTTGAATGATTAATAGGTTGATTTACCGTTTTTTCCTGAAAATGATGGCTCAAGAATACCCCTGTGCATACGAATCCAATAGCCAGCAGGACGACAAGTGTCCTTTTGGACCAACCTTTTTTTAGATTTCGCATTTTACATACCCTCTTTGATGTTTTTTCACTTTCCCCATTATAGACGAAATTCCTAAATAATTGTTTCAAATCTATTAAAAATATTACATTTCTATTAAATTATACTTTTGTCACAGGTATTTAGTCACTCTACATATTACAAGTTTTACTAACATATTATACCAATTAAAAGTAAAAAAGGGGGGATATACGGAGAAATAAATCTGAAATTTCTAAAAGAAGTACAGGCAAATTACACTACCGTTTAACATACATATCATTGAAACAAGATTTTTATCCTATTCCATAATCTTATGCATCTTGATGGAGGTGAAATGAGTGTCAGGTGGACAAAAAGCACTTTTTTATATTCTATCGATACTTATTCCAATTGTTGGGATTATTGTCGGGATTATTTGGATGAATGATCAGGATCCTGAGAAGAAAGTTGTCGGGAAGAACTGTTTAATTATCGCGATCGTTGTGATGGTTTTAAGCTGTATTTGTTGGTTTGCCGCATCGGCATTGTCAATCATGCCAGCGTTTTCAGGCTACTAAAGTTAAGGCATTAAACAGACGTTCAGGAACCCAATTTTACATAATGATAAAATTGGGTTCTTCACTTAGGGGGTGAATACAATTTGATCCATGAGGTATTAAACTTTTTCGGAAGGGCCATTTGCCACCAGTTAGAAGAACGTACTCTTTATGTGTCAGGAGCAGCACTTTCCGTTTGTGCCAGAGATACAGGGATCTATATCGGAATTTTTTCAACCTTATTATATTTACATATCGTGAAAAGGCAATCAATAATCTCAATTCCCACAATTAAAGTAAGTTTTCTTCTATTATTCTTTATGGTGCCTATGATCTTTGATGGACTAGGGTCATACACCCATTTATTTCAAAGTAATAACGTAAGAAGATTAATATCTGGGATTTGCTTCGGTTTTGTTCTCCCCTATTTTCTTTATCCGATATATTTGGGAAAGTCACAAGCCCAAGCATGTGAACCTGTTATAAAAAATAGAAGGGATTTTTTTGTTCCCCTCTTGTTTAGCAGTATCCTAGGTGGATTAATTTATTTTGAAGTATTTCCTTATTACTTCTGGGACAGCTTAATTATTTTATCCATTGTTGTGTGGTTTAGTTTATGTGTGTCCTTCTTATTTCCGTTTGTGAAACAAACCTTCTTAAAGAGTATTATTTCTTTCGCAACTAGTATTGTTTTTCTCTGTTCATTATCTTATTTACATACCTTGCTACAAAATTCGAATTTACTGACATTATTAAATTTTTCTTTAAAAATCACTAAAAGAATACTGGGGTAAAATAATTTGAATATGGGTTCCATTCGGACCACTATCCACCACTTTTATTTCTCCACGATGTTCCATAATGATATTTTTTACAAATGGTAGTCCTAAACCTAACCCTTCTTTTCTAGAAGAAGTAAAAGGATCGAAAATACTTTCCCAATTGTCTTCCGGTATTCCATTTCCGGTATCAATCAAATGAATAAAGATGCGATCTATTTTGATATCGGTAGAAATGATTATCTCTCTTATCGATCTTCCTTTCGGAAAAGCTTCCGAGCTATTTTTTATTAAATTAACAAATACTTGTTTTAAATACGTTTGATTTGCATATGTTTTAAGAGTTCTATATTTTTTTTCAAAAGTAACTTTTACAGCATTTCTTTGTAAAAATTCTTCAGATATTTCGATTGCTTGTTCAATTATTTCATTTAGATCCAACATATTAAATTCAATCGATTTATATTTCAAGTATCCGGTGTAATTTTTTACTAATTCATCCAATTGCAGTGCAGCGGATTGAATCATTTCATTCATCTTTTTACCTTCGCTAGGTAAAGTCTTTAATTCACTTAATAATTTTGAATATCCGTTTATTATTTGCAGTATATTTTTAACTTCATGAACTAAACTGGCGGTGAGATTCCCAGCATTATCGAGTTTCTTCTGGCGCTCCAATAACCGATTAAAATTCACTGTCAGCATGGTATGCATTCTTATAAACGAAAAAACAATAATCACAGAAAAGATAATAATACCTAAACTGCTAAATAAAGCTCCGGCTCCTGGGATAAAATTTAAAAAACCAAAAACAAACAATAAAAAAGTACAAAAGGAAAATGTACTTAAAAAACCTTTTAAATAGATATTTTGAATTTGTCTAGAAATAATAAAAGTAAAAATGACAAAAATGATAAGACTTCCCGTATGGAAAAGATATAAGAATTGGAGTGGTCCATACTCTGGAAAGTAAAAATAAGTAGTAGAATGTAATATTTTTACTTCTTTTATATCTACTATTCCAAGTCTTGTCATGTTGATCATATAGATAATGGAGCTCCATACTACTAAAAAGAATAATACTTTTCGGTTAAATATGGATAATAAAAACTGATAATATGTCTTGTTTTTAAAGTTGGCCGTATGTTTTTTTATTAATATATAAGCCAAGTAAAATACGATGGGGACCATAAAGGTTGTTCCTATTCTAAACAGTCTGAAAAGCAACATGATTAGATTTTTCGAAAATATTCCATCCAAATACAAAACGGCTACATCCAACTGCCAAAAGCTGATGAAGAGCATATAAAGAAATAAGGCAGTTGCTAATTCTGAACCTTTATATATTTTTATAACACAAATCGCTAATACCACAGGAATCATTCCAATAATAGCGATTAAAAATGCAATGATCAAACCATTCACCACTCTATTTATATTTTCTTATATATTCAAAAGCATTATTTAGTTTTGGCGAATTTGTTTTTGGTGCTTTGACCCCATATCCCGTTACAACTATTTTTCCCATAACGATTACCTTCCAATAAATATATTATTAATAAATTATACTAAAAAAGGGTAAATAGTCACAGGTTATTTCAATAGGTAAAAGTTATTCATTATAGTTTGTTTCTACTTTTCAAATTTTTCAACGAATGAGCAACCTATTTGCTAAATCTAAATGGTAGATTATTTAGCTACTAAATTTGACTCTTTAATATCTAATGACCAGAGGCCACTGTTTAATACAATATCGGTATCAGTCACTCCTAATCTCTTTTTAAATAAGGGCCCATCAATAACAAATGTATGAAATTCCCCCATTTCCCCCATCGGGCAAATATCCGAATGGCTAGCATGAGAGAAGAAATTAGTGTTTAGATTTGTCCCCACCCAAGACTTGTCTAAATAACCATCTTTCACTCTACAAATAATGGCCTTATAACCTAACTGCAACCATTCTTTGACTAACTCGCCTATTTCTTCTGCACAAATCCAAAGTGGAAATTCCGAGTTAAGCCCCGCTTTCGCAGCAGCTTGCTCGTTCCACTGTCGATCCGTCTCTACATAAAGGGATCCAAAAATCACCGTATCGACATTTTGATTTTCCTTCAAGTCCTTAAGAGCATTGACTAATTGATTTTCATAATCAGGTGTAGAATTTATAAAAGTGATAGGTATTTGTAATGCTTCAGCTTGTTTTTTTACAATATCTATCGGAATACCATGAGCACATGTTCTCCTAAAAACATCAGAAACCATGGTGATTAATCCTACAACTTGGTAACCTTGTTTGATAACTTTGTCTAAACACATACAGCAATCCTTTCCGCCACTCCAAGAAATAACAACCCGTTTCAAATTACTCTTCCTCCCTATTATTTTTGCAATGATCTAATGGTTATCCTAATCTAATATTAAAGTATATTTGTTGTTACTACTACTTGCATGTCTTTTCTTTAATTGGGGAGCAACTGCCTCCGATTCAAGTGCTAATAGACACTAAAAAAGACTTGGAGGGTTTCCAAGTCTGATCATTTGTTAAAATTCTTGAAGAAGAATTTTTTTAATTATAAAAAAAAGACCAGCAATTTTCTGCTAGTCTTGTTATCCACCTATGTATGGTGGAGACGGCGGGACGTGCTCTTCCATGCTTTCGACATGGCACTGACTATATCTTGAACCTGTCCAAAAACAGGCCCTCTGGCGTCTTATGCGAAACATAAATTTACCTCTTCAAGGCAGGAATCGCATCCTAGTACTACCTTATTGCAAGGCAGCCTATAAGTCGATACACGGCTGTTGAATTACTTCACATACCGCTCGGCATTGCCCTATCGCCAAAAGCGACTTAGGTTTCACCGATAAAGCCAGATTATCACTTGTATGTTACCACACAAGGCGACTAATAATTAATCGAACCCGCGTCCAAAGATATCGGCACTTAAGCATCTACGAGTGTAGTCGATATATTGGCGTTTCACTGATCCTTTTGCCTATCGACCGGCGTCCGGTCAGCTAGCCTGGTTATTCTCTTCCTTCATCCTCAGGCGGTGGAATCCGGCGTAGCCCACTTAAAGTGAGTCCGCTACCCTACCACATGGGCGATGGAGGGGCGAACCGCTAAGCGCTATTAAGCAGCTAAAGCGAAAGTTTTGTTAGTTTTGCCAGTTATGGCTTTGACGTTTTAACGAGGCCGATCCCCTCGACTCGCAACCTAAGCTCAAACTACCCCTGTCGAATCCGTAGCGTCCCCATTATAAAATGAGCTGAAATCTACTTAAAGATTTAGCAGCAGACGTTAGGATGCTCGAACGAATGTTAGAGCAAAAGATTGTGCCGCCTTATCAGCGACAAACTTATTATAACACACTCAGAGCATTTTTCAATTGTAACTATTTGTAAGATATTTTCCAATTACATCTTTTGACGATCACGGAAGGCTCTTTCAATCTCACGCTTTGCCTCTTTCTGCTTTAACGATTCACGCTTATCATAATTCTTTTTACCCTTTGCTAGACCAATTAAAACCTTACAGAAGCCATTTTTTAAATATAACTTTAACGGCACAAGGGCATAACCTGCTTCTTTTGTTTCTCCAAGCAGTTTATTAATTTCACGTTTATGAAGTAACAGTTTGCGCGTTCGTAATGGATCGTGATTAAAAATGTTTCCCTGCTCATAAGGACTCACATGCATTCCAAACAGAACCGCTTCTCCATTTTGGATCCTTGCATATGCATCCTTCAGATTGACCTTCCCGGCACGAATCGATTTAATTTCAGTCCCCTGAAGAACAATTCCCGCCTCGTACGTTTCTTCGATAAAATAGTCGTGGTAAGCCTTCTTGTTTTGCGCGACTACCTTTCCTACACCCTTTGGCATTTATATCACCTCAACTCTATGGATTTATTTTAGCAGAATATAATAGCCTGTACAATTAGAAAGGCGGAAGCGCCTTGAACAGGGAAAAAAGTAGTTCATTTTTTCCTAGTGGCGCAAGCCATATTGAACCCGAACCCCATTTTAGATTCAGGACCTGGACAGTGAAAAGGAGCCCTGCAGTAAGGCCCCTCTTCCTATTATTTATTTTTTCTCTTTCTGCTCTTGGATTTCGGTACATTATCGTAAAACTTGCGTTTATTTTTGGACTTGCCGCCCTGACCGCCGCCTGATTCAGACTTTTGTCCGTTTCTGCTTCGACCTTGTTTTGCTTCGCCTTGCTGTTTATTTCGGCGCGGTTTCCGTGTATCACTGCCTGTACTAAAGACTCTTGTAGTTTCTGGTCTCTCGCGGCGAGTCCCTTTCATGCCGACAATTTCAAAATCAATCGAACGTTCGTCTTTATTAACCTTAACGACCCGAACCGTAATTTCATCACCAATCCGGAACACGTTTCCGGTTCGCTCGCCAATCATCGCAAAATGCCGCTCGTCAAAACGATAATAATCATCGGTCATATAGCTGACATGCACAAGACCTTCAATCGTGTTTGGCAGCTCCACAAACATGCCGAAGTTAGTCACAGAGCTGATGATGCCGTCATATTCGACACCAACCTTATCCTCCATGTACTCCGCTTTTTTCAATTCATCCGTTTCACGTTCAGCATCTACTGCACGACGTTCCATTTTCGAAGAATGCTCGGCAATTTCAGGCAAGCGGGCATTCCATTTTTCCCTCGTTGCCTCATCGATTTTTCCTTCAATTAAATAGGTACGGATTAAGCGATGGACAATCGTATCCGGATAACGGCGAATCGGCGAGGTGAAATGAGTGTAAAACTCAGTCGATAAGCCAAAGTGTCCAAGGCTCTCAGGATAATATTTTGCCTGCTGCATCGAACGGAGCATGACAGTCGAAATCACCATTTCTTCTGGTTTTCCTTGCACCTCTTCAATAATTTCCTGCAGTGCACGAGGATGAACATCGTTAGCGGTTCCTTTTACGATATAGCCAAAGTTAGTAATAAACTCGAAAAATCTCCGTAATTTATCTTCCTTTGGATCCTCGTGAATACGGTAAATAAACGGAACTTCCATCCAGTGAAAATGTTCCGCCACGGTTTCGTTGGCAGCTAACATAAATTCTTCTATTAACCGCTCGGCAACTGACCGCTCGCGTAAGACAACATCCGTTGGTTTTCCTTCTTCGTCTACCAAGACTTTTGATTCTTTAAAATCAAAATCGATGGCCCCGCGCTTCATTCGTTTGTTTCTTAGAACTTCTGCGAGTTCTTCCATTAGTTCAAACATCGGGACAAGCGACTCATACCTTGCACGTGTTTCTTCATCTTTGTCAGTAAGGATTCGGTTCACATCATAGTAGGTCATTCGCTCCGTTGTTTTAATCACACTTTGAAAAATTTCATGGGAAACAACGGTACCCTCCGGTGAAATTTCCATTTCACAAGACAACACAAGGCGATCCACCTTAGGATTTAAGGAGCAAATTCCGTTTGAGAGGCGGTGCGGGATCATCGGAATCACTCGGTCTACTAAATAAACACTTGTTGCCCGGTCCTCTGCTTCTACGTCAATCGGCGTGCCCTCTTTAACATAATAGCTGACATCTGCAATGTGTACGCCCAGCTTATAATTGCCGTTCTCTAATTTTGTAACGGTGACCGCGTCATCTAAGTCTTTAGCGTCCGCCCCGTCAATCGTCACAATGGTTTCGTTCCGTAAGTCACGGCGATTAGCTAGTTCACTTTCATCAATCGTCTCAGGTGTCTCATTGGCCTGCGTTAATACATCATCAGGAAAAGCCATTGGCAGTCCATGTTTATGTATGACTGATAAAATATCTACGCCAGGGTCATTTTTATGGCCAAGTATTTCAATAACTTCACCTTCTGCACTTTTTCGTCCATCAGGGTACGTAACAAGTTTAACGACTACCTTATGTCCTTCCACTGCCCCTTTGGAGGCATTCTTCGGAATAAAAATATCGCTGGCAAATTTTTTATCGTCCGGAATCACAAAGCCAAAGCTTTTGCTTTCAACATAGGTTCCAACGATTTGTTGGACACCTCGTTCAATAATTCGGATGATACTTCCTTCCCTGCGAGTTCCTGATGATTCCGTAGATACACGGGCAAGAACCGTATCGCCATGCATGGCGGTATTCGTTTCATTCGGTGGGATAAAAATATCATCCATACCTGGTTCATCAGGTACAACAAATGCAAATCCCTTTGCATGACCAATTAATTTACCGCGGATTAAATTCATTTTTTGCGGCAGCCCGTAACGGTTGCTGCGTGTGCGTACGACAAGTCCTTTTTCTTCCATTTGAACAAGTGCCTTTACGAACTCTTTAAAGTCTCCGGAATCCTGAATCCCAAATGCTTCCTCCAGTTCCTGGACCGTTAATGGTTTGTAGGCTTCGTCCCTCATATATTGCAAAAGCTTATCTATGTGCTTTTGAATTGTTTCTTCCAAACTATTCCCTCCTTTGTGGGTGCTTTATTAAGCATGCCAATCTAACTTTTCCAAAAAAGCATATACATCTTCATGAAGCTGTTCCCGCTCTTTATCCAGCGTAATGACATGTCCTGATTCTTCATACCACTTAATTTCTTTTATGGTGGATTCAATTTCGTTGTAAATGATGTTGGCACTCTCGGTATTAATCATTTTGTCGTGGCGAGCCTGTACAACAAATGTCGGGGCATAGATCATATCAACATGCTCACGTACGTCGGCAATTAATTGTTGGAGTGCTTTTAATGTATTCATCGGTGTTTTTTGAAATTCTTTCATTTCCATTTCGATTTGCTCGTCTGTTTTTCCTTCATATTTTTTATATTCACGGGCATAATCGAGAATTCCTTGGTACATGACTTCTTCACTTTTTATATGCATCGGGGCGCACATAGGTACAATACCCTTTATAGGTACAGTGTATCCCAATTTCAAAGAAAATACGCCGCCAAGTGAAAGTCCAGCGACTGCTATTTCTTCATGTCCTTTATTTTTTAAAAAATGATAGCCATTTAGGACGTCCTGCCACCAATCTTCTGGACCTGTATGGACGAGTTCTTCCGGTGGTACTCCATGGCCTTTATAGTGCGGGGCATGGCAGGTGTAGCCCTTTTTTTCTAAAAAACGGCCGAGCATCCGGACATCTGCTGAATTGCCGGTGAAACCGTGGAGCAGCAAGACGGCCCGTTTTCCTCCTTCAAAGGTAAATGGTTTCGGTGGTGCAACTTTCATTTTGAAAACTCCTTTTATTTCTATTAGCTTCTATTAGTTTAAGCATTAAAAGAGGTAACATTCCAGAAAAAAGCCTTACCGACTCCCTTGAAATCCAAATAATAAAAAAAACCTTGCTGAAGACGGCAAGGTTCGTTTATTTTTGGTTATATTATTCAAAGCCAACCGTCATTTTATCAGGATGGGAGCCAGCGCGGCTATCCTGATTTAACGAATCAATTCTTTCCATATCCTCTTGGGATAATTGAAAATCGAAGACATTGGCATTTTCAATAATGCGGTGTTCTTTGATTGATTTTGGAATCGTAACCACTTCATTTTGCAGATCCCAGCGTAAAATCACTTGTGCAACGCTTTTATTATATTTATGTGCAATATCTTCAAGTACAGGATCATTTAGAAGTTGTCCTTGTTTCAATGGTGACCATGCTTCCAGTTGAATTCCTTCTTGTTTACAGAAAGCATGCAGTTCTTTTTGAGTTAAATGAGGATGGTATTCCACTTGGTTAACCATCGGTTTAATTTCTGCAGAACTGATTAAATCTTCTAAATGGTGAATCTGGAAGTTACTAACACCAATGGCACGTACACGACCCTCTTTATAGAGTTTTTCAAATGCTCTCCAGGTTTCTTTATATTTATCTTTACCTGGCCAGTGAATTAAATAAAGATCTAGGTAATCGAGACCTAGCTTATTAAGACTTGTTTCGAACGCTTTTAAGGTCGATTCATACCCTTGTTCGGAATTCCAAAGCTTTGTTGTAATAAACATATTTTCACGAGGAACCCCGGACTCTTTGATCGCTTGACCGACCCCTCCTTCATTGCCGTAAATAGCCGCTGTGTCAATGCTTACATATCCATTTCGAATCGCAGCTTTGACCGACTCAACTACCTCTTCGCCTTCCTTTACTTTAAAAACTCCTAATCCAAACCATGGCATTTTCACACCATTATGTAATGTCGTAGTGTCTTTTAAACTTGTTAGCATCATCTATTCCTCCTAAAAAATAGTCATTACTGTCAAATCTTTGTTACAATCCGCTCGATTATAATCCTCTTGCAGCTTGGACTTTTTCGATATACTGTTTCGCATATTCCGTAATCTTATCAAAATCTCCTGTTTTCGCTGGAGCGACTAAATTACCACCAACTCCAACTGCCACACATCCATTTCGAATCCATCGATCCACATTTTCTAAATCTACTCCGCCCGTTGGCATGATGTTAATTTGAGGCAGAGGCGCTTTTACCGCTTTCACAAAATCTGGGCCAAAGGCGCTTCCGGGGAATAATTTCACAATATCCGAGCCTGCCTCCAAGGCACGTTTCATTTCAGTTAGAGTCATACAGCCTGGCATATAAGGAACTTGATAAAGATTACATAATCTGGCTGTCTCCTCATCAAATGCTGGACTAACGACAAACTGTGCACCTGCTAAAATCGCGATTCTTGCCGTTGCCGCATCTAGAACAGTTCCAGCTCCAATTACAACATTTTCATTGCCCTGATAAACAGCCGACAATTCCTTTATGACTTCATCCGCCCCATTTACTGTAAAGGTCACTTCAATTCCTTGGATCCCACCTTTGACACACGCTTCAGAAATATTTACAGCGTCTTCCTTTGAATCCGCCCGAACGACTGCTACTACACCACACTCGGATATTTTTGATAAAATATTCACCTTTTTCATCACCTTGACTCCTCTTTCAATTAATTATTCTAAAATGCCAATAGAATGAGTTCCCTACATCCTAGAATTAAATTTACAAAAGTTTCTACATGGCGTATCATATAATAGAACGCCGTTCCAAAAAAAAGATCAAATACTAGAAAATATTTCTAATAAACGAGGTTATAAACGATGTCTAATGTTCAATCCCTTGAACGGGCTCTAACGATATTAAACAAGCTTTCCGAGTATCCAGACGGCATCCAAATTGCTCGATTATCTGAGCAGGTTGGTTTAACAAAGAGTACGGTTCACAGACTGTTAGCTACGTTATCGAGTATGAATTATGTTGTGAAAGACGAAGAAACGGACAAGTATAAACTCGGATTACAAGTCCTATTTCTTTCTAGAAATCTATTAAATAACTCCAATATTGTTACCACAGCAAAACCTTATCTCGAAAGACTATCACAAGAAGCAAATGAAACAGTACACTTATGCATAGAAGATCACGGAGAAGTTGTTTATATCGATAAAATTGAAAGTAATCAGACCATCCGTATGTACTCCCGAATAGGAAGCCGAGCACCCATGTATTGTACGGGGGTAGGAAAGATCTTACTTTCCGACAAGGATCAAGACACTCTTGAAAAAATCGTTTCAAACATTCACTTCATCCCTAAAACACCGAACACCATTACCTCTAAAGAAGAATTTTTAAAGGAAATCGAAAGGGTTAGGAACCAGGGATATGCATTAGACAATGCCGAAAATGAATCGGTCTTAATGTGTATCGCTTCCCCCATCTATGATCATAGAGGGAAGATTATTGCCAGCTTTAGTATTTCAGGGCCTAATAATCGAGTAACGTTGGATGTAATCAATCAAACATTAGTCGAAAAAATGAAACATTACAGCATCGCCATCTCAAGAAACCTTGGCTATACAGGTTCTTGAGAATAGGGTATTCTCTATCTTGGGAATACCCTATTTTTTTAGAGCTGAACAGAAGTGCTTCCAATAAATTCTTCCAAATGGTTTCTATTTGGCAGCCCGTCATTGTCTCCTGGGAACATAACCGCTATGGCTCCGATAGCTGCCCCGCGTTTGACTGCTTCTTTAAGTGGCAGCCCTTCAAGAATGCCACTTACCACCCCGACTGCAAAACCATCACCGGCACCAACCGTATCAACCACTTGTTCTACGGGAAAGCCATTCGTATAGAATTGCTCACCTTGGGAGCTTGTGAAGGCACCTTTTGCCCCGAGCTTAACGACAACTGTTTTTACTCCAGCAGCATGATAGTAATCAGCTATCCCCTGAACGTCTTGTCTGCCTGTTAAGAGCTTCCCTTCTTCAATACCAGGAAGAACAATGTCTGCGCGACAGGCAAGATCATTTATGACTTGAACCATTTCCTCCTTGTCAGCCCAAAGACCCGGACGTAAATTAGGATCATACGAAATTTGTACACCTCTTGCTCGGGCCTCCTTGATTAACTCGTATACCATCTCCCGGCATCCCGCAGATAATGCTGGCGGGATGCCTGTCAAATGAATATGATCAAAGCCATCCCAGTTCAAATTTGCGATGGTATCAAGTCCCATATGGGAGGCCGCAGAATTTTTGCGCGCGGAAAATACTTCCGGGTCCCCGCTTACTACCTTTTGTTTCCACTGCATACCAGTTATATAGTTAGGATGAAATGTCACATAGGTGGTATCAATGGCATTGTGTTGAAGAAACGTTTCAATGTTTTTTCCGAACGGATCGTTTCCCAGTTGTGTAATATACGTGACTTGATGTCCTAAACGTGACATCCCAATCGAAAAATTGACTTCTGCACCTGCAACAAAACGGTTGAAATGCTCTACATTTTCCAAAGCCCCTTCATGTTCGGCAACAAATAGAGCCATTGGTTCACCAACAGTAATAATTTTACTCATACGAATCCTCCTGTTATTTGAAAGAAGAGACATAAATGATATGTCCCCCTAAGAGTAGAAAATTAAGCAGTAAACTGATTTCCCTTTTTTTGAACAACTTTTCCTTTATTTTTCTTCTGCATATATTGAGAGTAATAGGCTGTCAAAATTGGAACTATTATGGAAGTTACAATAACTGATGCTGCTACTAAAGCCGTAGCCGACTGAGCAATAGGCATAAATTCAGGTTTCATATTAGCAATAATCATCGGATTAGCAACTGCAGCTCCAGCAGTACTAGAAGCAGCAAGTCCTGCTGTTCCATTTCCTCCACCAATAAATTTATCAGTCAGCATCAATGGAATACCTGTAATAATGATTACGAGGACACCTAATAGAATTCCAGCTAAACCAGTTTTAGCAATAACCGTAAGATCAATCGAATTACCTAATGCAAAACCAAAGAATGGGATCATGGTGTGCGTAGCTTTGCTAAAGAAATCACGAAAATCTTGATCCAGGTTACCCAGAATAAACCCAACTAAGAAAGGTAAAACAGCGCCTACAAAAGCCTGCGGCTGAAATGCGGCTAATCCAGTTGTACCCAAAATTAACATGGTTACGAGTGGTCCAGACTCAAGAGACATTAAAACAAATGCACCTGCTTCTTCTTTAGAACCGTACTGTTGCATAATAGAAGCATACAGACCCCCATTTGTCATATCCATACATGAAATTAACGCAAGAACAGAAAATCCTGCAAAGAAGCCTGTTTGAATTCCTCCCTCTGGAATAAACAATGCACCAATAAAAGCTACGGCCCAAGCAACCAATATCTTTGTCACTACAAGTGTTCCGGACTTCCTTAACACTGTACCTGTTGCTTTAATATTGATACCTGCACCCATACAGAAAAACCATACCGCTAAAATGGGAACCGTCCCGGTCATCAAACCATTGGTAAATGAACCGAAGTACTCACCGGATTTAGGAGCAAATGTATGGATAATCGCTCCTAAAAAAAGAGGAACCAGCATTAGACCGCCAGGGATCTTTTCCATTGACTTCATAATTTTCATAAATGTCTACCTTACCTTTCAGTTTAAAATGGGTCACTTTTTTTAAGATTTAAAATGGTAGATTTAGATATATCATGCTGTGTGATTTTTTTCTTTTTCCGCACGGGGGCTATAAGCGCTTTCAAAATTAACAACTTCCTAGTTTTTCTTGACAATCTTTTATTACATCCCTGCTGGTTCCCCGTGAAACCAGTTTTCAGGTTTCACGGGAAGTATTTGGTTAAGCTAGGCTAGTTCCTTTCACCGTTTGGTTATCTAGCTAACCAGCCGCCATCAACCGCAAGTATATGTCCATTCATATAGTCAGATGCTTTACTAGCTAAGAAGACCACTACCCCCATGAGGTCTGAAGGTGACGCCCATCTTCCAGCAGGAATACGTGAGAGTATTTCTGCATTCCGTTGTTCATCTTCTCGAATTGGCGCGGTGTTAGCGGTTGCAATGTATCCCGGTGCAATAGCATTAATCTGAACATTATACTGTCCTAGTTCATTGGCAAACGCCTTGGTAAGACCAGCCACACCATGTTTACTTGCTGTGTATGGCGGAATAAATTTTCCCCCTTGGAAAGAGAGCATGGAACCGATGTTAATAATTTTTCCACTCTTCTGCTGAACCATCACTCTAGCAACCTCTTGACTTAGGAAATAGACAGCGTTCAAGTTAATATCCATGACCGCATCCCAATCTTCTGGTTTATAGTCTAATAATGGTGTACGTCGGATCGTTCCTGCATTATTGATCAGGATATCTATTTTTCCGTATACATGTAAACATTCATCTACGATTTGTTTTAACGTTTCTCTTTTAGCTAAGTCCGCTTGGAAGAAATGGACTTTTCTTCCCGTTTTTTCGATAAGGGCTCTTGTTTCCTCCCAATTGTTATTATGAGCCACGATAAATAAATCGGCTCCTGCTTTTGCCAAGGCAACAGCATACCCTTGGCCAAGACCGGAATTTCCTCCTGTCACAATCGCTACCTTATCTGTTAACTTAAAATAATCTAGTGAAAAATCTTCTAAGCTCATGTATTTCGCACCTCTTTACCTCATTTTGTCAGTCGAATATTTTTAGCATGTTGACCTGTTTAGAAGATTAATAGATTAATCTTCTAAACATAATTTATCGAATCTGGTCCATAGTAACGGCATCCATATCATTATAAGTCTTGTTTTCGCCGGCCATTGCCCAGATAAATGTATAATTACTAGTGGCACTGCCACAATGAATGGACCAAGGAGGAGATATGACCGCTTGTTCATTTTTCATCACAATATGCCGCGTTTCAGTCGGGTCTCCCATCATGTGGAACATTCGGGCATTCTCATCTAAATCAATGTACAAGTATACTTCCATTCTTCGGCTGTGGGTATGAGTGGGCATAGAGTTCCAAACACTTCCCGTATTTAATTGGGTCATCCCCATCACAACCTGACAGCTTTGGATCCCCTCATTATGTATCATTCG
Source organism: Bacillus sp. OTU2372 (assembly GCF_038440275.1). NCBI lineage: Bacteria > Bacillati > Bacillota > Bacilli > Caryophanales > Bacillaceae > Bacillus > Bacillus sp. OTU2372. The sequence continues at coordinate 187,005 of NZ_JASATK010000005.1, read as the reverse complement.
GCGAATGACTCGGTCGTTAGCACTTTCAAGCGAACCTAACCTCTCACCTTCAATATCCTTAAAGGCCACATGCTGCGTCGGATACTCTTTATGGGCAGGTGCTGAGAATAAATAATACTTGGCAGGACTTTCTGATGATTCGCTTCTAAACAGCAGTTCTTTCTTTCCGAGCCCTACATACAAGCAATCTTTATTTTCCATTGCAAACGGTTCACCATCAACGATGATTGTACCGCTTCCACCCACATTAAAAATCCCTACTTCTCTTCTTTCTAAGAAATAATCAGCCTTAATTTCATCATATCCCTTTAAGGAAATTGCCTCTCCAATAGGAGTGATGCCGCCTACAATCGCTCTGTCTTCCATTGTATAAACAAGCTTAATCTCACCTGGTACAAATAGTTCTTCAATTAGATAATGTTTCCGAATATCCTCGGTCGTAAATGTTTTTATTTGATCTGGGTGTGTTGAGTATCTTGTTTCCACAATCTACATCTCCTTTATAACGTTCCGTATTATGGAACTGTGTTTCATAATTTAATTATAGCGCTTCCAAAGGAAAATTGCTAGATGAAAATGGATAAAAATATGAATTTAACTTTATATCTTACTTTTCTGAACATTATCGAAAAAATTTTGTTATAAAAAGGAAAATGTATGATACAATTAATTCGAGTTTTACATAAGAAACCCTAGTTTTGTATATTAAACCAGAAAAGAGGATGATTATGGTAACCAACAGAAAATTTCATGGAATTATTCCACCCGTACCCACTATTTTGTTTAAAGAAGGACAGATTGATGAAAAAGGAATGGGAAACCTGATTGATTTCCTCATTCATTCAAAGGTAGACGGGCTTTTCTTTTTAGGATCTGGGGGAGAGTTCGGACAAATGCCAGTCGAGTTAAGAAAAGAAGTAGTTGAGTTTACCATTCGCTATGTAAATGGCCGTGTTCCTGTTCTAATTGGAACAGGTACCCCAAGTACGAACGAAACCATTTCCTTAAGCCTTCACGCTAAAAGTATTGGGGCGGATGGAGTGGTGGTCATTAATCCTTATTATTATAAATTGACCGAGGAGAGCCTTTTTCAACACTATTCTGAAATTGCCGAAAATGTAGACCTGCCCATTATTTTATACAATTACCCTGAATTAACAGGCCAAGATTTAGCGCCAGACTTTGTGCTTAGACTAGTTAATAAATATCCAAATATAGTCGGAATTAAAGATACTGTATTAGCAGTTGGACATACAAGAGAATTAATCCAAACCATTAAGTCCGAACATCCCGATTTTGCTGTATTTTCTGGGTATGATGAGCACCTTCTAAACACTTTATCACTTGGCGGAGATGGTTCGATTCCTTTAACTTCATCGTTTGCACCAGAAATTTCAGTGGGAATCTACCAATCCTTTAAGGAGGGAGACTATGCACAAGCCATTGACTTGCACCAGCAGTTGGCTTCGCTGCTCCCTTTATATAAACTTGACTCTCCATTCATGAATGTTGTGAAAGAAGCCATTCGCTTACGCGGAATAGAAATCTCTACAGATGTTTTAGCCCCAGTACGCTCACTAAGTCCAGAAAAGAAAGAACAGGTTTATAGCATCCTTTTAGAGAAATCGAATATCCTATCATAAATTTTTAAACGCAACGTGTTTTTTAATTGGTAAAGAGGTGTTTAAGTGTCTGAAAAATATTGGGTCCCAGCAATCGAACGAGCGAATCAAGTGATCAACTTAATTGCCAGAGAACCGGGCCTTCACAGGTTAATTGATCTTTCAAACACATTGAATGTTAATAAGAGTTCTATGTTTTCATTATTGAATACACTAGAAACCTTAGGGTGGATTGTAAAAGAAAAAGGGGATACCTATTCGTTAGGTCCAACCTTAGGAGGTTATAGTGGTGCTTATTTTCGCCAATTTAATCTTTTAGAGTCCTTTTACAAAGAAGCTGCCCTATCGGTAAATGCAATAAATGAGACGATTCAACTAGGGACGTTGCACGGGACCCATATCGTGTATTTAGCAAAAGAAGAAAGTGATTCCCGCGTCCGACTTATGAGTGAACCAGGCATGCAATTCCCTGCCCATGCTACAGCATTAGGGAAAATTCAATTAACACAGTTTACTTATGAAAAGCTGCAACAGCTCTATTCTGAAAAGGAGTTAGTACAGGTTACCCCTTATACAGTTAATAGTCTCGATCAGCTATGGGAACAATTAGAAACTGCAAAGAAGTCTGGTTATATTTGTGAAGAGCAAGAAGCAGCGCTTGGATTTTATTGTGTAGCGACTCCTATCTATAATCATGAAGGTAGAATTGTTAATGGAGTCAGCTTTACTATGACCGAAAGCAGTTGGACAGTCAAAAAAGAAAAAGCCATTGATGAGATAATGAAATTAGCCAAGAGACTGTCAATCCATGCAAGGTTTGGTCAATTTAATCATCAGTAGGATGCAGTTTCGAATGCCCTATAAACGACTCAAGGTGAACAGTTATACACTGTTCGCCTTTTTGCATTATGCACCTAAAATGTCCCTTTAAAAACAAAAAACCCAGCCATACGGCCAGGTTGTATGCTTGTTTGATTAAATTTTAAAATAAGTAACCGCAAGTGCAAGCAGGAAAAATAATACAGATAATACAACCGTAATTCGATGTAGAATCAAGTCAATTCCTCGTGCCTTTTGCTTACCGAATAACGTTTCAGCACCGCCAGAAATGGCACCAGATAACCCAGCACTCTTACCAGACTGTAGTAAAACGACCGCAATAAGAGCGATACTTACGATAACTAATAATATTACGACTAATGTATGCATGTAGCCACCTCCTATTAGACGTACAGTTCACAGTATCTTAAATTTACCATACTATTCCCCTTTAGACAATAGTCGTTATTTTGACAGACTTAAAGGGAATTCCCTACTAACTCCTTATTTTTCAACCTTAAAATTCGCTTCAATATACTTCTTTTCATCTTCTGCAGATAAAATCCCTACAGCTTTCCCCACTGTGCCGCCTTGCAGACTCCAGATTTTATTATGATCTTTGTCGACACTCGAAAAATCGCCCTCAGACCAGCGCTCTAAAATGTCTAGATATACAGAGGAATTAACATAGTTTTTCTCGTTTTTCTGAACAACTTTTAGTAATTGATTGACACGCCCAGATGTCAGAGGGATCGCCCCCCACTTCTTACTAGACTCCACTTTTTGATGAGACATTTTATGGATTGCATCCATAACCTCATCTTCCTTCATATTCATAGGAAATTCTTTTTCAATTTCTTGGCTGTTTGGGTCATCCATTTTAATGACGGACTGGCCGTCAGCTGATTTTTGCACCGAGACGGTTACGGTATCCTTTTGCAAAGGAAGCGATCCCGTTGTCTGATAATAAGAGAAGATACCCAAAACCATAACTGCAATAATAATCATCACACGCTGTGGCCATGATAGTTGTTTAAAATACTTTTTCATCCTTTTTACCCCAGTTCTATATCATAGGTTGTTTATTTTTTTAATATTAAACACAGCGATGTGATTTCCCTGCTTGTTTTTTCCAAGAATTTCGTTATTGAACATAAAAAAGCCCCTGTTTACTGAAGAATGACTACAGTGAACAGGGGCTTTGTATATATTGAATTACTTCTTCAAGTTATAGAAAGATTTAAGACCATTGTATTGAGCTGTTTCAGCCAATTGATCTTCGATACGAAGCAATTGGTTGTACTTCGCTACACGGTCAGTACGTGATGGTGCACCAGTCTTGATTTGACCAGCATTTGTTGCAACAGCGATGTCAGCGATTGTGCTGTCTTCTGTTTCACCAGAGCGGTGAGAGATAACAGCTGTGTAACCTGCACGCTTAGCCATTTCAATCGCATCAAAAGTTTCAGTAAGAGTACCGATTTGGTTAACTTTGATTAGGATTGAGTTGCCGATTCCTTTTTCAATACCTTCAGCAAGTTTTTTAGTATTCGTTACGAACAGGTCGTCACCAACTAATTGAACTTTTTTGCCAAGACGCTCTGTTAATAGCTTGTGGCCTTCCCAGTCGTTTTCATCTAGACCGTCTTCAATAGAGATGATTGGGTATTTAGCAGAAAGCTCTTCGTACCAGTCAACCATTTCTGCAGATGTTTTGACAACACCTTCGCCAGCAAGATGATATTTGCCATCTTCTTTGTTGTAGAACTCAGATGAAGCAGCGTCCATTGCTAAGAATACTTCTTGACCTGGCTTGTAACCAGCTTTTTCGATTGCTTCTACGATTGTTTGAAGTGCTTCTTCGTTTGAACCTAAGTTTGGAGCGAATCCGCCTTCGTCACCTACAGCAGTGTTAAGACCTTTGCCTTTTAATACAGAACGTAATGTATGGAAGATTTCAGCGCCCATGCGAAGTGCTTCTTTGAAGTTTGGAGCACCAACAGGCATGATCATGAATTCTTGAATATCTACGTTGTTATCAGCGTGCTCGCCGCCGTTCACGATGTTCATCATTGGAACTGGAAGCTGCTTCGCATTGAAACCGCCAAGGTATTGGTATAAAGGTACGCCAAGGTAGTCAGCAGCAGCACGAGCTACAGCAAGAGAAACACCTAGGATTGCGTTTGCACCTAATTTACCTTTGTTTTCAGTACCATCTAATTCGATTAACGCGCGGTCTACTGCTACTTGATCAAGAACGCTTAATTCTTCTTGTACAAGGTGTGGAGCAATAATTGTGTTTACATTCTCAACAGCTTTAAGAACACCTTTACCAAGGTAACGTTCTTTGTCGCCATCACGAAGTTCAACTGCTTCGTATTCACCAGTTGAAGCACCACTTGGAACTAAAGCGCGGCCAAATGCACCAGAATCAGTTGTTACTTCTACCTCGATAGTAGGGTTACCGCGGGAATCTAATACTTCACGAGCGTATACATCTAAAATATATGGCATTTAATTTCTCTCCTTAAAAATAATAATTTATTTGATTAATGAAGTTCCAGTCATTTCAGCTGGTTTTTCCACATTTAATAAGTCTAACATGGTTGGCGCTAAGTCGCCAAGAATTCCGCCATCACGGAGTTCAACACCTTGCTTTGTTACAATCACTGGTACCGGGTTCGTTGTGTGTGCTGTCATTGGTTCGCCTTCAAGCGTTACCACTTCGTCGGCATTACCGTGGTCAGCTGTAATAATTGCTGTTCCGCCCTTTTCAAGGATTAAATCAACAATTTTACCTAAACATTCATCAACAGTTTCAATCGCTTTAACGGTAGGTTCTAGCATTCCTGAGTGTCCAACCATGTCTGGGTTAGCAAAGTTCAACAGGATAGCATCAAACTTATCATTTTGGATTTCATTCATTAACGCATCGGTTACTTCATAAGCGCTCATTTCCGGCTGAAGGTCATAGGTTGCAACTTTTGGAGAATTGATTAAAATTCGTTCTTCGCCAGGGAATTTTGCCTCACGTCCGCCGCTCATAAAGAATGTGACGTGCGGATATTTTTCGGTTTCGGCAATTCTTAGCTGCTTTAAATTATTCTGTGAAAGGACTTCACCAATTGTGTTATCAAGATTTGTTGGCTTAAACGCCACATAACCGTCAACAGATTCACTGAAGTGTGTTAAGCAAACAAAGAATAAGTTCTTTGGATGCTTGGGTCCGCGGTCAAAGTCGCGGAAATCTTCATTTGTGAAGGTATTAGAGATCTGAATGGCACGGTCAGGACGGAAGTTATAAAAAATAACCGCATCATTGTCTTGAATTGTTGCCACAGGCTGTCCATCTTCTTTTGTTATCACAGATGGGATGACGAATTCATCAAAAATTCCGTGCTCATAGGAATCTTTGACTACATCTAATGGATTGGTGTAAGCAGGTCCTTCACCATAAACCATCGAGCGGTATGATTTTTCAACGCGCTCCCAACGCTTGTCACGGTCCATTGAATAATAGCGCCCGGAGATGGTTGCGAATTCACCAACGCCATACTCCTTCATTTTGTCCAGTGTTTGCTGAATATATGATTCAGCTGTTTTTGGACCAACATCACGTCCATCTAAGAATGCATGGACATATACCTTTTCCACGCCTTCTTCTTTCGCCAGCTTTAATAGGGCAAACATATGGTTGATATGGCTATGAACTCCACCATCAGAAAGTAATCCGAATAAGTGAAGGGCAGTGCCATTTTTCTTCACATGCTCCATTGCTCCAGTAAAGGTTTCATTTTTTTCGAATTCACCTTCACGAATGGCAATATTAACACGAGTTAAGCTTTGGTATACAATTCGGCCAGCACCGATATTTAAGTGGCCAACCTCTGAGTTCCCCATTTGTCCTTCTGGAAGACCTACAGCCTCACCAGATGCCGTTAAATGGGAATGTGGGTAGCTGTCCCAAAAGCGGTCAAAGTTTGGCTTTTTCGCATGTGCCACCGCATTTCCTTTTGTTTCGCTTCTGCATCCAAAACCATCAAGGATGATCAGCGCAACTGGAGATTTACTCATACTGACCTGCCTCCAGTAGCTTTAAGAATGATTGTGCTTCAAGGCTTGCTCCGCCTACTAACGCACCATCAATATCCGGCTGTGCCATGTATTCTTTAATATTCTCTGGTTTTACACTGCCGCCGTACTGAATACGTACAGCGTCAGCAACATCTTGCGAGAATTGCTCTGCTACAACTTGACGGATATGTGCACAAACTTCATTCGCATCTGCTGAAGTAGAAGATTTTCCAGTTCCGATGGCCCAGATTGGTTCGTAAGCAATAACGGATTGCTTTACTTGCTCATCTGATAAACCAGTAAGCGCTTTTGCTACTTGATCGCCAACTAATTGGTTTGTTTCACCATTTTCACGCTGCTCCAGTGTTTCACCACAGCAAATGATTGGTGTTAAGTTATAGTTAAAAGCTGCAAGAGCTTTTTTGTTAACAGATTCGTCTGTTTCGTTGAACATTTCACGGCGTTCAGAGTGTCCGATAATGACATATTGAACACCAAGGTCAGCGATTGCTTTCGGGCTGATTTCACCTGTGAATGCTCCGCTTTCTTCGAAGTGCATATTTTGAGCACCAATTTTTACGTTCGTACCTTCTGTTACTTCAACAAGGCTTTGTAAAAATAAAGCCGGGGCACAAATAACAGACTCCATTGTGTCAGTTGGAGGTACAAGCCCTTTTACTTCTTCAGCAAAGCTTTTCGCCTCAGAAAGGGTTTTGTTCATTTTCCAGTTACCAGCAATGATTGGTTTACGCATGGTGGCACATCCTTTCATAATTACGTTCGTCGCCAATTATAATATCTATCAAAAAATTGTTAATATCTATCGTTAATTTGTAAATATATTAAAAAATTTGTTAATATCTCATTTCCTGAGATGTTAGTCTTATTTATCGTTCAATGCCACTACGCCAGGAAGTGCTTTACCTTCCATAAACTCAAGAGAAGCGCCGCCGCCAGTAGAGATATGGCTCATTTTGTCTGCTAAGTTGAACTTTTCAACTGCCGCTGCTGAGTCTCCGCCGCCAATGACAGAATATGTACCTTCTGATTCAGCAAGTGCTTCAGCCACCGCTTTTGTACCGCCAGCAAATGCATCAATTTCAAATACGCCCATTGGTCCATTCCAGATCACAAGCTTTGAATTTTTGATAACATCACTATAAATTTCTCTTGTTTTTGGTCCGATATCAAGAGCTTCCCAATCAGCTGGAATTTCTTCAATCGAAACGACCTTTTTATTGGCATCAGCAGAGAAATCATCCGCTACTACCACATCAACCGGCATAAGGAAATTAACGCCTTTTTGTTTTGCCTTTTCAATGAAAGAATTTGCAAGGTCGAGTTTGTCTGCTTCTAGTAATGATTTACCCACTTCATGGCCTTGAGCTTTCACAAATGTATAAGCTAAGCCGCCGCCAATGATTAAGTTATCAACTAGTTCAAGAAGGTTTTCAATTACACCAATTTTGTCCTTTACCTTTGCACCGCCGATGATTGCTGTAAAAGGACGTTCAGGATTAGAAAGAGCTTTACCAAGAACATCAAGTTCTTTTTCCATTAAAAAGCCGGAAACTGCAGGTAAGTTATGAGCAATACCTTCTGTTGAAGCATGTGCACGGTGAGCAGCACCAAATGCATCGTTTACATAGACATCAGCAAGTTCAGCGAATGCTTTTGCTAATTGAGGATCATTCTTCTCTTCACCAGGATAGAAGCGAACATTTTCAAGAAGAAGAACATCGCCTTCATTCATGGTATCGATGATAGATTTAACTGAATCACCATATGCCTCGTCAGCCTTCTTAACTTCTTTGCCAAGAATTTCAGAAAGTCTTACACCAACCGGAGTAAGGCGCATTTCTTCTACAACTTGACCTTTTGGACGGCCAAAATGGCTGGCTAAGATCACTTTAGCCCCTTGTTCAACTAGGTATTGAATGGTTGGAATGGCTGCACGAATACGTGTTTCATCCGTGATTTGTCCATCCTGCATTGGAACGTTAAAATCTACCCGGCAAAATACGCGTTTGCCTTTTACATCGATATCCTTAAGTGTTTTCTTGTTCATTTGTAAAGGACCTCCATTATGCGCGGTGTCATGACAGCCGCTCGAATATTGTCGAAAGCTCATAAATCAAAGAAAAAAGGAGGGGGAATCTTCCCCGCTCCCCATTGGAAAACATTAAATTATATAATCTTAAGGATTAAAGTCCTTTTGAAGCGATGTAATCGCAAAGGTCAACTACACGGTTAGAGTAACCAACTTCGTTGTCATACCAAGATAATACTTTTACCATATTTCCTTCAAGAACCATTGTTGATAATGCATCGATTGTTGAAGAAACAGTTGCTCCATTGTAGTCAGTAGAAACTAATGGAAGATCGCTGTATGCAAGAATGCCTTTTAATGGACCTTCAGCAGCTGCTTTTAATGCTTCGTTAACTTCATCAGCTGTAACGTCTCTTTCTAATTCTGCTACTAAGTCAACAACTGAAACGTTTGGAGTTGGAACACGCATTGCCATACCGTTTAATTTACCTTTTAATTCAGGCAATACAAGCGCAACAGCTTTAGCAGCACCAGTTGAAGTTGGGATCATGTTTTCTGCAGCTGCACGTGCACGACGGTAGTCTTTGTGTGGTAAGTCAAGGATTTGTTGGTCATTTGTATATGAGTGAACAGTTGTCATCATACCACGCTTGATACCGAATGTATCGTTCAATACTTTTGCAAATGGAGCTAAGCAGTTTGTAGTACAAGATGCGTTAGATAATACATGGTGGTTATTTGCATCATATTTATCTTCGTTAACACCCATAACGATTGTGATATCTTCGTTGTCTGCTGGAGCAGAGATGATTACTTTCTTAGCGCCTGCTTCAAGGTGTTTCGCAGCATCTTCACGCTTTGTGAAACGGCCAGTAGATTCAACAACTACTTCTACACCAAGGTCGCCCCAGCCAAGTTGTGCAGGATCGCGCTCAGCGATAACTTTTACTTTGTGGCCGCCAACCACTAGATATTCACCGTCAACTGTTACATCTTCAGAAAGAGTTCCGTGAACAGTGTCATATTTTAAAAGATGTGCAAGCATTTTTGCATCTGTTAAGTCGTTAATTGCAACGATTTCCACATTGCTATTGTTTAAAGCCGCACGGAATACGTTACGACCAATACGTCCAAATCCATTAATACCAACTTTTACTGTCATGATAAATTTCCTCCTTTATTTAGGTAAAGCTATATTTTTTAAAAGGAATTACCCTTTCAATAACCTTTTTGCTGCACCTTCATCGGTAATTAAGATCGTCGATTTTGGCGCTTGTTTTAAATAAGCCTTTATTGCCTTAGCTTTTGATGTCCCACCTGCAACCGCAATTACATTTGGGATATGCTCAAGATCTTCAAGCTGAAGTCCAATCGTTAATACCTTATGGACAATCTCGCCTTCTTCATTAAAATAATACCCAAATGCTTCGCCGACAGCCTTCCCTTCTTCAAGCTTCTTCTTAATTTCAGGGTTGCTTTTTCGTCGTTCAGCCATTGTAATAGCATCCCCAATTCCATGGAGAACCATGCTGGCTGATTGAATTAAAGTTAAGACTTCGTGGATATCAGGTTCTTTGATCAAGGATTCGTAAATTTCCGAACGGACCTGATCTGGAACATATAAAACTCGATGCCGGGAATCAGTGTTGTGTGCCATATTCGAGCAAATGGTATTTGCCTGATTTTGTACATCTTCACCAACTCCTCCCCTTGCCGGAACAAACAGTAATTCCTTCTGGGTTAAATCGGGTGAAAGTCTTTCCGCGACGGCCGCCATTGTTGAACCGCCAGTTACAGCGATGATATTTTTCCCGCCTAGAAGCTTTTTCATGCAAATCGCAGTCGCCTTGCCGAGTTCACCTTTGACCATCGGTGATTCGTCACCATCACCTGGGACAATGATCACCTTTTTAATGCCGAGCCGGTGTTTTAATTCTAGTTCCATGACGTCTATACCCTTTAGCTCACGCATTAAACCTTCTAAATCTTCAAGTAAATTTTTCCCTTCCGACGTTAAACTCATTCCTACATTGTTTGTATTAATAAGATTTTGTTCTTTGAGGAATTCTACTTCACTACGAAGTATTCTTTCGGTAAGCCCAAGGCTGACAGCTAAGCTCCTTCTTCCTACTGGCTGCATGTATCCTATGTAACGTAAAATTGTGTGTCGTTTCTGCAGGACTTGAAGGAGATCGGGTAATAATCTTTTTTGTATATCAATAAATGACTGCATGAACTGCATGCTCCTTTATTATATGTAGTTGGTCATAAAAGGTCCACCCTAGACATATTATGTCCCACCTACGCTAAAAAAAATCACCCCTACTACGTTATTTATTGTAACAGGAGTAAAAATCGATTTCAACTCATTTAATTTGGTTTTTTTTTTGCAAACGGTTACTTATGTCAATTTTGTCAACAAATCCGAATCCTACTTCTTCGCCGTCCAAATGAACAACTGGAATCATTAGACCATAGCGTTCTGTTAACTCATCACTTGTTTCAATATCAATTTCTTCAAGTTGAAACTTCCATTGATCTTGCAATTCGATAATAGCAGCCTTCGCTTTGTCGCAGAGAGGACAGCGATTCCTAGTATATAGCGTGATCGTATGCATTTCTTCTATCCTTTCTAAATAAACCGTTTTCTCTTTGATGACGATGGAATTCCAAGCTGTTCCCGGTATTTAGCCACCGTTCTCCTTGAGACAAGAATTCCTTTTTGAAGCTTTAATTGCTCCACCATGTCTTGATCTGACAGTGGCTTTTGTTTATTTTCCTGGGCTACTAATGAATGGATTTCATTTTTCACCTGGGTAGAGGATGTACTTTCTTCATCTGTTAGAGTTTGAATCGTACTAGTGAAAAAGGTTTTTAAGGGATAAGTCCCAATTGGTGTTTGCACATATTTTTCGCGAACCGCCCGGCTGACGGTCGATTCATGGATATCAAGTTCGCTTGCTATTTCCTTCATGGTCATCGGAACTAGATATTGACTTCCTTTTTGAAAAAAAGCCGGTTGTTTTTCAACAATCTTGCCCACTACCCTCGTTAGGGTTTCCTTCCGCTGCTCAATACTTTTTAAAATCCATTGGTAGTCTTGGACTTTATCCTGTAAAAAACGGCTGACCTGCTGATTTTGATTATGAAACTTTTGATAGTAAGGCTGATTAAAACTTATCCGCGGCAGGGATTCATCAACCATACGTACTGTTAGTCCCTCATTCGTTTGCTCAATGATTGCATCGGGAATAATGTAGGTGGTTGGTTCATTTCGCAGTAATGCTCCTGGTTTTGGATTTAGCTGCTGGATTTCATCAAACACATCTTGTAAATCCTTCATGCTAATCCCCAATTCTTTTGCGATTGGCTTCCACTTCTTTTCAGCAAACAGAATGAAATATTTTGATAGAATTGTTTGCGCTAGGTCATTATTCGGATTTTTATAGTAAGATTGCATCAGTAAGCATTCTTGTAAGTCCCTTGCCCCTATGCCAGCTGGCTCAAGGGTTTGAATAATGGCTAGACTGTCTTCTACTATTTCGTGATCAACCTGTAATTTAAGGGAGATCTCAGTAAGATCACCAACAAAGTAACCGTTTTCATCTAGATTCTTGATTAAATGCCGAATCACTTTCATTTGCTCGGTTGTTAAGTGTGTAATCTTAAGTTGAGAGATTAGGTGTTCCTCAAGTGAGAATGGTTTGTCCGCGATCTGTTCAATCCAGTCTTTTTCCGACTTCTGATGTTTGCGACGGTTACGGTCGATCTGGGGATTCATCGGTTTGACATTTACATTTTCGATTTTAAGAAGTGGGTTTTCTAATGCCTTATCTTCTAAAAAAGCTGCCAGCTCCTGGGCAGAGTACTGCAATAAGGCGATTGCCTGCGATAACTCCTGGGTCATCGCTAATTTTAATGTTTGCTGCTGCCATAGGCCCGCTTTTAAATCCATCATGCTCTCCCCTCCTTTTTTCATTTTACACGATGAAAGGGGATTCGTGTATAAATTATTTAGGTTACCAATATCAACTAGGAACAGAAGAACAGGATTAGTCATTCCGTAAATTCCTCAAGATTGGTTAACTAAAGAAAAAACCAGTGATTTAGCTCTTATCACTGGTTTTCCTCTTTTTGAAATTGTTACAACCTTCACATGACTAGTTACTTATGACCGTTACGATGAAAATGTGAATTAATTTGTCCAATAATCATCTTATGTTTTTCTTTTTTTACTATATCTTTGCGTATCTCATGTGTCTGAACACCATCTTCAATTTTTTCTGCGATCTCCATGAGTCTTTCAACATCCGAAAAAGAGTACTTACGGGTCCCTGAAGGGGTTCGTTCTGGAAAAATTAATTTACGCAATTCATAATAACGGATCTTCCGATTGGATAAACCTGTTATTTCTGTCACAATTCCAATTCCCATTACCTTTTTATCACGATATGTTTGATTATTGTCCACTACTATTCCCTCCTGCCAAGTTGGACTATAAAGTTTTCAATAAAGTAAGTGTCATATTTCCTAACATTCATAATGAAATTTTCAGCTTTAATAGTCTTCAATAGTAATCTATTAAAGAAAATTCACTAAAAACTTTAATGTAAAATTCAGAATATTTATTTATGTTAACTATTCTAACATGAATTGTGATGAAATCAATACAAAAAATCATCCTTAAATTCTTCGTTACATCTTCGAAAAATATCAAAGAGAGCTGCTATACTTCTGAGAATAATGTTTAATATTGAAGGAATAAAAATGTGGTAATTTCGTTGATATTGATAATCAAACCATTGATAATAATGGTTTTTCTTAATCACAGGCTTTAAACGGAAGGGAATTGGAAATCGTTTACAAGTGAAGTGTTTATTTGATCAAATGACTATTTATTTCTATATTAATATTTTAATGATTCTTCGCGTTTATTTTCATAAAATAATTATTTTTTTCTGTACAACCGAAAAAATGGACAAAAAAAATATCACCGCGTTTTACGCAGTGATACCTGAAATTTTTATGACGCGCTCGGAGGGAATCGAACCCCCATTTTAAGAACCGGAATCTTACGTGCTATCCGTTGCACCACGAGCGCATAATTATTAGCGACTTTTATATTATATTCTATATTCTCTATAATTGCAAGCGGAGAATAGGTTTTAAATTTGCCAAAAATGGTTATCCTGATGTTGGGAAAGTTGTCGAACAAATATAAAGGCAAACTGTTTGACCTTTATTGACCATCAGTGTATGATACTATTACATAAGCTTTTACCTTTTCTAATCAAAGGAGGAAGAAAAATGAATTTGATTCCTACAGTTATTGAACAAACTAATCGCGGCGAAAGAGCCTATGACATTTACTCCCGTCTACTAAAAGACCGGATTATTATGCTAGGAAGCGCAATCGATGACAATGTGGCTAACAGCATTGTAGCACAATTATTATTTCTTGAAGCCGAAAACCCAGAAAAAGATATCACCCTTTATATCAACAGCCCAGGCGGAAGCATTACAGCCGGTATGGCGATTTATGATACCATGCAATATATTAAAGCAGATGTATCAACCGTATGTATCGGGATGGCTGCTTCAATGGGAGCATTCTTGCTTTCAGCTGGTCAAGCCGGAAAACGCTATGCCCTGCCAAATGCTGAAGTAATGATCCACCAGCCACTAGGCGGCGCTCAAGGTCAAGCAACTGAAATTGAAATTGCGGCCAAACGTATTCTTTTCCTTCGTGAAAAATTAAATGGCATCTTAGCAGAGCGTACTGGTCAGCCGCTTGAAGTGATACAGCGCGATACAGACCGTGATAATTTTATGACTGCCGAAAGAGCCAAAGAATACGGCCTTATCGACAGCATCATCACTCGCAAACCTACTGATACAACAGAGAAAAAATAATCGTAAAGCAACCGTCGTCACGTCGGTTGCTTTCTTTTTTTTAGAAAAGCGCAAGCGCCTTGGTTAGCCCCGACAAGCACAAGACGAGCCGGCCGAAAGGTTGCTCTTTAACCTTTTGGACGGATTGACCTAAATGTAGAGGCGACTGTCCTGGGACGAAGGCATAAGACGGCCCCTGTAAGAAGGCTCTTTTTGCCTTCTTCAGGGGATGGCTTATGACTCGAGTCCCAAGGAGCCGCAACTGGATATGCTTGTGACTTCGAGGGGCTAGGCGCTGGAGCTGGACAATTCTCGAAGTCAAAAACATTTATACTTTCTTATCTTTTAAAAAAAGGATTCAGCCTGCGCCGAATCCTTTTTTGTTATTGTTCTTTTTGAATAAAATCTGATAACACCACAATAGCTTTCTCTTCATCTTCGCCATCTGCAATTATATTAATCAAAACCCCTGAACCGACAGCAAGACTCATTAATCCCATAATACTTTTTGCATTAACCTTCTTGCCATCCTTTTCAAGAAAAATATCTGAGTTAAAACGATTTGCTTCTTGAACAAAAAGGGCTGCAGGACGCGCTTGAAGACCCGTTTTCAATTTAACCTCTATCTCTTTTACCAACATAATTTAATTCCTCCTCGAGTTTTTTTATACTTGTTAATCATTGCACATTTACAAACTGGGATTTTTTGACCTTATTTCTCCAACACGGAGCTTGTCAGCAATCTCATCAATTTTTCTTAAGCGGTGATTAATACCGGATTTACTAATGGCACCACCGGATACCATTTCCCCTAATTCTTTCAAAGTAACATCGGGATATTGAACCCGAAGCTCGGCAATCTCCCTCAACTTATCAGGTAAAACTTGCAGGCCAACGATTGAGTCAATGAAGCGGATGTTTTCGACCTGTCTGATGGATGCACCAATCGTTTTATTTAGATTGGCCGTTTCACAATTTACTAAGCGATTAACGGAGTTGCGCATGTCCCTGACGATCCTTACATCCTCAAAACGAAGCAGGGCATTATGGGCTCCAATAATATTAAGAAACTCCGTAATTTTCTCGGCTTCCTTTAAATAGGTGATAAAGCCTTTTTTTCGTTCAAGTGTTTTACTATTCAATCCAAATGTATTCATTAATTCGCATAAAGAATCATTATGTTCTTTATAAAGCGAAGCAATTTCTAAATGATAGGAAGAAGTTTCCGGATTATTGACCGACCCGCCTGCAAGAAATGCGCCTCGTAAATAAGAACGCTTACAACACTTCTTCTTGATCAGTTCCGGCGAAATATCATGAATGATGGTAAATCCTTCACCGAGTATTTTCGTATCCTCTAAAATTTCCTTAGCCTGCTCAGCTAAGCGAACAATGTAAACATTATTTTTCTTTAAGCGCATCTTTTTTCGAACTAAAAGCTCTACCTGTACTTGATAGCTCTTTTTTAATAATGTATAGATTCTTCTGGCAATCGCCGCATTTTCAGTTTGAATATCCACAACTAACTTTCGATTTGAAAAGGAAAGGGAACCATTCATGCGAATCAATGCTGATAGTTCAGAAAGATTACAGCAAGTTTTCACTTCCAAGTTAGTTAATTCCTTTTTGGTCTCCGAAGCGAAAGACATCCCCTCACCACCTTATAAAACTGCAAAAACACAAGTGTACTAGTAATTACGATTCATAACGCTCTTTAGTTTCATTAATCAGTAAATTATATAAAATTTTGGCGACCTTTTTCGGGTCATGCCTTAATGCTCCATTTTCCTGATAGGCGATATCTGCATGAACAACTTCAAGACCTAGCTCAGATAACTCCGGTAAATCATATTGAACAGGGTCTGCCAGTTCTTCATTATAGCGAAGCTGGATATCTGGCGGAATTTCTTCATTATTAACTAAAATCGTATTAATAAAGGCACAGCTCATATGGTCATATATCGCCTTCACATGATCACTCGCAGCAAAACCATGCGTTTCCCCGGCCTGCGTCATTAGATTACAGATATAAACCTTTTTCGCATGGGAGCGGCACACCTCGTCACCTAAGCGCGGAACAAGTAAATTCGGCAAAATACTCGTATACAAACTGCCTGGTCCGATAATAATTAAATCAGCCTGACGAATAGCTTGAATGGACTCCGGTAAAGGCCGGATACTGCCTTTAGAGGTTAGGAAAACTTTTTTAATTTTTTTCCCCGAGTAAGGAATTTTTGATTCCCCTGAAACGATGGCACCATCTTCCATCTCAGCATTTAAGACAACACTCTGATTGGCTGCCGGCAGCACCTTTCCACGTACATTTAAGATTTTGCTCATTTCTTGAATGGCATGAACAAAATTACCGGTAATAGAAGTCATAGCTGCCAGGATTAAATTACCGAGCGAATGACCAGATAGTTCATTCGCCGTTTTAAAGCGATGTTGAAACATCTCCTCAACGAGCGGTTCAACATCTGACAGTGAGGCTAACACGTTGCGTATGTCGCCAGGAGGCGGAATGTGCAGATTCTCACGCAAGCGGCCCGAGCTGCCACCATCATCCGCTACTGTCACAATGGCGGTGATATCCACAGGATATTGTTTTAGTCCACGTAATAGAACGGGTAATCCTGTTCCACCGCCAATTACGACAATGCGAGGCTGTCCTAACTCACTCATGTTGTTTTTTCCTTTCTCCTCTCAATGTCACGATGCGAAACAATGGTTTTATAATCACTTTGGAAAAAGCGGCCAATATTTTCTGCTAGTGCAACGGAACGGTGCTGTCCGCCAGTACAGCCGATCGCAATGACAAGCTGTGCTTTTCCCTCCCGTTTGTAATGCGGAAGCATAAAGCCTAACAGGTCCGTCACCTTTTCCAAAAACTTCTGTGTCTCATTCCATTTCAAAACGTAACTGGAAACCTCTTCATCCAAACCTGTTTTGGGCCGCATATGATCAATATAATGAGGATTCGGCAAAAAGCGTACATCAAAAACAAGATCGGCATCGATTGGGATTCCATATTTAAAGCCAAACGACATGACATTGACAGTAAACATTAATTGTTTATTGGTTGTGAATTCCGTTAATATTTTCTCACGTAATTCACGCGGTTTCATCTGGGAAGTATTGTAAACCAACTGTGCCCTGCCTTTTAACTCCTCCAGCAGTTCTCGCTCTAGTGTAATTCCTTCAAGCGGAAGTCCTGTTGGCGCAAGCGGATGTGTCCTTCTTGTCTCCTTATATCTTCGCACCAATGTGGCATCATCTGAATCCAAAAATAAAATTTGTGGCGTTACCCAGGAGGTTTCTGCCAGCTCATCTAATCCTTTAAACAAATGATCAAAGAATTCTCTGCCGCGCAGGTCCATGACAAGAGCCACTTTATTCATTTTATTCCCCGATTCCTTCATAAGTTCAAGGAATTTTGGCAGAAGAGTAGGAGGTAAGTTATCAACACAGAAGAAACCCAAATCTTCAAAGCTTTGAATGGCAACCGTTTTCCCAGCCCCAGACATTCCTGTAATAATGACCATCTGGATTTCGCTTGTCGAACCAGTACTCATTTTCATTCCCCCTATTCTTTTAACCTGGATCTAATCGATAGCTAATTAGTTGAAAATCACTTGTGTAAGTAAACGTACCATAAATAATGCCTTTTCCATGAATCATATAATCAATGATATGTAGATCACCCGCTGCCATAGGCAGACCTTTGATCTGCTCAATTGGCTGCCAAGCAAGCTTGCCCTCATCTGATTCATCTAAATCAATCCCGTCTGAATCAGTTGCCACAAACGTAAACATCATCCATTCGGACAAAAGCTCATCGGCATCCTTCATAATCATCGTAAAAATTCCTTTTAATTGTGGATTTTTCAAGTAGATGCCCGTTTCTTCACGGAACTCCCGAATACAGGAATCGCGGACCGATTCGCCCGGTTCCATTTTCCCTCCTGGTGCCACCCACCAGCCGCGGCGCGGTTTTTGCAGTAGTAACACTTGATCATTTCTGATTAATACACAATTGGTAACCCGCTGCACTTTTTTCACCTCTTTAGAAGTGCACATGCTCATCAGATGCATGTAAAATTTAGAAATAACAAGCGCCTTGTTTGGAGCTTGGCTAATAAATTAATTTATTCTTTTCATTATACTATTTTTAGGAAACCGCCACAATGAATACAAATTTGATATTTCTGTTAAATAATTTAGAAAAGCGGAAGCGCCTGGTCAGCCCGATATAGGGCGACTTGTCGACTGGCCAGCGAAAGCAAGGCCAAAGACTAGTCGCTCTTAATGCGTACAGAAAGCAAAAGCTTTCTGTAGCCAAGCATAAGACTAGCCGGCCGAAAGGTTGCTTTTTAACCTTTTGGACGGATTGGCTGTAGACCATCGAGGGGCTAGGCGCTGGAGCTAGACAATTTCTAAGAATAGCGGAAGCGCCTGGATACGGCAGTGGATGGACTAGAGCTGAACGTTTCAAATTCAAACACCTAGAAAACAAAAAAAGAGCACAAGCTGCTGGGCCTGTGCAGATAGGTATATATTTTAAAGGGGGTCAATTTCCTTTATTATACACCATCTTTATTTCACTACTGTTACAGGAGAGTTATAAAAAGGTTACGCTTTTAATTTATATATTACTTTTTTAATTTCAATTCTTCTTTAAGTTCTTCTACATAATGCTGAGCACTTTGAGCAGCAATACTGCCGTCACCTGTAGCGGTAACAATCTGACGAAGCATTTTTTCACGAATATCTCCCGCCGCAAAAATACCAGGCACCTTTGTTTCCATTCTGTCATTTGTTTCAATATAGCCATTTTGATTAGTAATACCAAGATTCTCAAATGGTTTTGACAGTGGAACCATTCCGATATAAATGAAAACACCATCTGCCGGTAATTCCTGTTCTTCGCCGTTTTGCGTTGAAACAAGCGTTACACTGCCAACTTTCCCATCTTTATCATTAATCGATTTAATCGTATGGTTCCAGATAAAATCAACCTTCTCATTCGCAAAAGCACGGTCCTGAAGGATTTTTTGCGCACGTAACTGGTCACGTCTGTGGACGATCGTTACTTTTGAGGCAAAACGGGTTAAATAAACGCCTTCTTCAACAGCCGAGTCGCCCCCGCCAATTACAAATAATTCTCTTCCTTTAAAGAATGCTCCATCGCAAACCGCACAATAAGAAACCCCGCGTCCGCCTAATTCTTTTTCACCTGGAACTCCGACTTTCTTATATTCAGCACCTGTTGTGATGATGACAGAGTAGGCTTTGTATTGTTTTGAACCAGCGTTAACAATTTTGTAATCGCCATGGTCTTCAATTCCTTTAATATCACCATAAGCATATTCAGCACCAAACTTTTTCGCATGCTCAAACATCTTGGTTGATAAATCCGGCCCTAAAATGCTCTCAAAGCCTGGATAGTTTTCAACATCCTCGGTATTGGCCATTTGCCCGCCCGGCATCCCGCGTTCAATCATAAGTGTGGACATGTTTGCACGAGATGTATAAACAGCAGCTGTCATCCCTGCAGGACCAGCACCGGCAATAATGACATCATAAATTTTTTCTTCAGTCATTTATTTCAGCTCCTAACTAGTAAAGCGGAAGCGCCTTGACCAGGGGCGACCAGCATAAGACTAGCCGGCAGGAAGGTTGCTTTTTAACCTTCATGACGGATTGGCTTATGACTCGAGCCCCTAGGCGCTGCAGCTAGACATTTTTTATAAAAAAAATACGATTAAGTATTAGTATTCCCACTTAATCGTATAAAACAATTGAATTATAGTCCACGAATATGCTTAGTTCAGATAGTTGTTAACCAATTTTACATATTTGCCGATTGTGGCAGTAGACAAGCCATAACGGTCAGCAACTTCCTGCTGTGAAACTTTCTCGCTCCGCAGCTTATGCCACAAATATTCGACCGCTCCAGCCCAGGCACGTTTATTTTTTAAGTCGACTCCAGCTTTTGAAGCTTCCACAAAAATAGAAAACCAGAGAAGATACAACCCGGACTCAATCGTCCCAATGGGTTGGTGTTTTTCATAAAATAATTCAGCCACTTCTTGAGCATCCTCGGTCTTTGATGATTTCCCCAATCGAATCATGGAGAGATAATCTTTTTCCAACTTGGTAAACTTCTGATTCTGAAACAGCCGCTTGGAACTGATGATTTCTTCTTTTTTACTTGAGACAGTTGTCAAAAAGAGCGCAAACAACCTCTCCTCAACATAGTCACTATCAAGCTTTTGAAAAATCGATTCTGATAGTTCTTCAAATCCGTTTACTCCTGTCTTTTCTAGGTTCCATGGTTCTGAACCTTCTTTACCAGGACTAAGCTCCAGCACCTTTTTCCAAATGCTTTTTGCAAAATTTTCGAAGCCTGTGTAAAAAGCGGAATGAGAAAGCCAATAATAAAATGGGCCATCTCCGTCAAAGCCATGTTTATATAGCTTTTTCAGCCATTGGTAGGCCAGTTCGTATTCGCCCACTAACGCAAAAGTCGCGCCAAGTTTGTATTGATGCTCACTTAAAAGGGGCTGAATTTTCTTCAAAACCAGAAGCATTTCCGTCACTTTCTCTGTTTGCTCTTGGTAATGAGCAAACACAAGCTTGTTACAGAGGGCATGTAGATTGCCAGGATTACGTTCTAATACATCTACTAGAATCGCTTCCGCTTTTTCCACTTTTCCTAAATAAAAATAGGCTAATGCTAAATTATTATAAGCGGACCAGTATTCCGGGTATTCCTTAACGACATCTTTCAAGAGCTCAATCGCCTTTGGGAAATAGCCGGATTCCAGCAGTTCTCGGGCCTGTTCTTGTTTAATGATTAAGTCATCCTGCTCATATAGCTCATCCTCGAATTCTTCCGCTTCCAAGGTAAGGACTTCTAATAAATCTTCGGTGTCTTCAGAAAAGTCACCATCCGGATCTAACTGAAGATATAATTTGCTATGATGATACGCATCTTTAAAAAATCCCATGTGGGCATAATTATTTGCTAAAAAGTAGTGGCATTCTGCCATTTCTGGATCAAGCTCTTCAAGGATTTGATGCAAGAGTCGGTTGGAATGTTCGTATTCGCCAAGTTCTGTCGATACAATCGCCAGCTGGCAAGTAATCATTGGTTCACCCGGCTCAAGCTGAATCGCCCGCCCAAGATATTTTTTGGCTTTGATAAAATCTCGTCGATGGAATGCCTTGACACCCTTCTTGAAATAATATTCGCCTGTTGGAACAAATGATAATAGTTTTCCCTTTTGAATTCTTGCCTTCGCTTCTTTCACCATGAAGTCCTCCACATTTTTCAACATAACTTATGTAGTATAGCATAGTTAGGGGCTGTTCGAGAAGGGGGTGGTGGATTTAACTTATGGATTGAAATCGACTGCTTGCGCCATATAAAGTACACATGTTGGAATGGTGAGGTTCTCTCCTAAATAGGCAGATACCATTTAAATCAACATTTAAGATTAACCCAAATCAAATAAAAGGAAATAGATTACTCCATTTCCTTTTTTTATAAACTATTTAACTGTAATATGCTCTAAAGGATTACACCGTTTGAAGTTCTTTTTCATTATAGAATGCTGGTCTTTCTTGAAGGGTAATCGCTTTTTTTTCACCTGTTTGTTGAGCTTTTACACATGCATCAGATGTTACTGCTGCAATATAGCCATCCCATGAAGTTGGTCCTTCGGGCTCGCCTTTTTTTGTAATGGAATCAATAAAGTCTTGAATTTCCACATTGTATGCATCCATAAAGCGGTATTTCCAATCATTTAAAATGCCTGTGCTTAATTTTTCATCTTTTCTCATGACAACACTGGAGAATTCAGGTAGTTTTACGATTCCCTCTTCACCAATCACTTCACATTGAATGTCATAGCCATATTTACAATTCACAAATACCTCCACATTCATGACAATGCCACTGTTCGTTTCAATTGTAAATAATTGTGGATCTTGCAGTTTATCATGTGAATATTTGGTCTTTCTTGGAAAAACAACTTGAACGGATTTATAGTCATCATTGACTAACCAGTGAAGTGCATCAATTTCGTGAATTAATGTATCCGTTACTGCCATATCCGTTGTATAGTTTTCACCAACGATTGGATTGCGGTGTGCAGCACGAATCATTAATGGAGCACCTATTTCATTATTGTCAATCACTTGTTTTAATTGTACATATCCGCTATCATAACGGCGCATAAATCCAACCTGAACTAATTTCTTACCCTGCTTCATTTCTGCTTCGACGATTCTTATACAGCCGGTAGCAGTGGTTGCTAATGGTTTTTCACAAAAAACATATTTACCAGCTTCAACTGCAGCCACAACCGTTGCTTCATGAGCCGGACCCCAGCTTGTTACAAGTACCACATCAACATTTTCATCTGCAATTAGTGCTTTATCGTCTGGATAAACGACTGCATCTAATTGATAGATTTCAACCGTTTGTTTTGCAGACACTTGATTAACATCTGTTACTGCTACAATTTTCCCGCCTGATAATTTATTTGTAATTCGATCAATATGCTCTCTTCCAATTGCACCTGTTCCTACTACACCAAATCTTAACGTCATGTTTATACTCTCCTTTTATGTTTACGAATTTAATATGATACAACTAGACAACGCTTTCATTTTTTAGTTAATTCACAATTCAATCATTGTTTTATAAGATTATTGATTGGAAGCTTGTTTCTGACTTTCTTGTCCATAGTTACGGAAATCACTTTCTAACTGCTCAAGTGACTTTCCTCTTGTCTCTGGCAATATCTTATTCACAAAAATAATAGCGGCAATACCACACACTGCGAAAATGAAGAATGTGATCGATAAGCCTACTGCACTTAGTAAGATTGGGAAAAACAGCCCAACAAGGAAGTTTGTGATCCATAAGCAGAATACTGTTACACCCATTCCAATACCACGTAATTTTAACGGGAAGATTTCTGATAACATTAACCATGTTACCGGAGAAATGGCACCCTGCTGGAATGCAAGGAAGGTAACAGTCAAGCTAAGTACGACCACCGGAAGTGCTGGTGACCCTTTAAGTACGAATGAGAACACCCCAATCAAAGCAAGAGCAGTGGTTGTACCCGTCAATCCAGCGATTAACATAGGACGCCGGCCAATTTTCCCTAATAACCAGATCCCAACAAAGGTTGCAATGACTGAGATCGCTCCGTTGGCAATATTTCCCATAAGTGCCACATTGGTTGAAAAACCGGATTTTTCGAGAATTTGAGTACCATAATACATAATCGAGTTAACACCTGTAATTTGCTGTACAATGGCAATCCCGATTCCAATTCCAACAATCCGGCGGACCCATGGTACGTTTAAATCCTTAAATGTCGCATGTTGAATTTCTGATTCATGAGCAATATTTTCTTTCATCTCTTTAAGTTCAGAATCCGCAGCGTTTGCTTCCCGTATTTCTTTAAGGACCCTTAGTGCATCTCCCCATTTTCCTTTGGATGCTAGCCAACGCGGGCTCTCTGGAACCGCTAACATTCCAAACCATAATACAACAGCCGGAAGTGACGCAATCACTAACATATAACGCCAAACATGTGAAGCTCCCTCACCAATCGTATTTCCTAGGATGGCATTAAATACAAACGCTAACAGCTGACCGGAAACAATCATTAATTCGTTCTGGGTAACCATCCTGCCCCGCTTCTCGACCGGAGACATTTCTGCTAAAAAGGATGGCACCATGACGGATGCAGCCCCAACGGCTAATCCCAGCAAGAATCGGAAGACGATCATAACACCGGCAGACGGTGAAAGCGTACATCCAATTGCGGCAATAAAGAATAGTAACGCGAGATTTAAAATCATTTTACGGCGGCCAAAACGGTCGGATAAACGCCCGCCAAATACGGATCCAAACGCAGCTCCAAAAAGTAATGAACTTGTAACGAGACCTTCCGTCGCTGGTGTCAAGTTTAGCTGGTCAGGTTTTGCCATAAAAGGTAATGCCCCGTTAATAACACCGGTGTCATAACCAAAAAGAAGTCCCCCAAATGTAGATATAACCGTAATCTTTTTTAAAGCTTTTTCGTAATCACGTGTTTTTTTAATCGCCTGATTACTCATATTCTCCCTCCCCAGGGTTCGTTTTTTTATTAAGCTTTAATCAATGAACCATTTTCTAATGGCAGTAATTCTTCATTAATATAATTACGGGCTTTCAAGGCATACTCCAACGGATGTGCAACTGAGGGGTCTTGTTCTGCTTCAATGACAATCCAGCCTGAATAATTCGTTTTCAGAAGCGTCTTGTATACCTCAGTAAAATCAATGCAGCCGTCACCAGGAACGGTAAACATTCCTGCCAAAAAGGATTGTAAGAAGGACTTTCCTTCTCTTTCACATTGCTCTTTTACCGCTTGACGTACATCTTTAAAATGAACATGATGGATACGATTAATATGTTTATTTAATAAAGTCATATAATCAGCATCGGATACGCAAATATGTCCGGTATCATACAGCAAATGAACGTGATTAGGATCGGTGTTTTCCATAAGACGATCAATCTCGGCTAATGTTTGTACGCCCGTCCCCATATGATGGTGAAAAACTAGCTTCAAATCATATTCTTCAGCAATTTTTCCTAATTGGTTTAGTCCTTGGCCTAACTGATCCCATTCTTTATCTGTGAAGGATGGTTTTTCTTTGAAAACATTTTTATCTGTACCTTGAATACTATAGGTTTGTTCTGATACGACAGCAACAGCTGCGTTAACCGCTTTCAAATACTCGCAATGTTTATGGAAAGCTTTAGAGGCTTCTTCCACACCGTCACGAATAATAAAACTGCTAAACCATTGTCCCGCAATTTTTAGGTTGCGAAGTTGAAGCTCTTTGTTCAATACGTTAGGTTCTGGAAAAAAGCCGCCAACTTCTGTTCCCTCAAAGCCCGCTACTACAATATCACTTAGTAAATGTGATAAGGTATTCTCTGCCCCAATTTCTGGAATGTCATCATTTCGCCAACCAATCGGAGCAATCCCCCATGCAATTTTTTTATTTTTCATCGTTTAACCTTCTTCCTTTTAAAAGTAGGACTGTTTAACCGGTTGTCCCTATTTTATAAGTAATCGAGATTCAATGTATTATAAAAAATTGCTATCAAATTATCATTTCTTGCTAAAAATTAATTAATTTATCAAAAACTAACAAAAAGATACCCGCATAAATGGATATCTTTTAGAGATATGTAATTAAAAACATTGTTTTCTAAACTTCCCAGGAGTGATGCCTCCAGTAGATTGGGAGAACACCTTAATAAAATGACCGATACTATTAAATCCACAATCCATGCTTATTTGCTCGATTGAAAGATTGGTTTCCACCAATTGATTCTTTGCTTGGATCAATCGGTAATTTAGTACATATTGGTGAGGGCTGGTTCCTATATACTTTTTAAACGTACGACAAAAATGATAAGTACTTAAATTGGATATTTCACTCAGCTGGTCGACGGAAATTTTAGATGAGTAATTCTCACTTATATAAGTCAGTACGGCTTGAATTTCGGTTGGTACTGCTTTTGCCACGTTTGCACTTCTGTTTTCAAACGTATTACGGGTACTTTCTACTAAATTACCAAGCAGTTTATAAATTTCTAAGGATATTGTAAAGTCTATTTCCTGGTTGGACTCTATAAGGGATAAAATATTGGGAATATTATTCTGTTCAACCGGCAGTTTAAAAGTACAGCCCTTTCTTTTGTATAACTCATTATGCATATCTTGCGTGTGACTACCTGTAAAGTGAAAAAATTGGAAGGTTGTTTCTTCCAATGCAGAGTAGTTATTTTTTTCTTTACAATCTAGAAGAACAATATCATCTTTCGAGGCTGTAAATGATTGGTCAAGATAGTGGAATTGCATCGATCCTTTTTTTATATAAAAAATAATAAAGGAATTCATGTAGTCACGCTTAATGCTGTAGGGTACATCTACTATATATTCACCGCCCCATAGGACATAATGATATAATTCTTTCGTTAAAGCGGAAGGTTCATAAAAATATAATCCCTTTTTTGACTTGATGCCCGGTTCTACTTTTGGAATATAGAAATTCATTTTTCTCACCTCTCACTAATTGTAAGCACTATATATAGTATATTTTATTCTGACTCAAAAGGTAATGGTCTATTATTTGGAACTATTCAAATATTTTATAGAATAGCACGGTGAATATTCTCTGAACATCATATAAACGACCTATTTCATTACCAAAAGTTATCAAATAAATTATAAAATAGCACCAAAACACAATTTTAGAGCAAGATTATATAGAGTAAATAAAGAAAATTTCCATTAAACTGAAATCGCATACATAAGTTAAAAAATGGAGGTTTACTAATGAAATTATCATTTAATGAAGGAACAACATTCGAAAGTGCTTCTCTTCAACAGAATTTAGAGTATTGTGAAAAACACGGTTACGATTTTATCGAAATTCGTTCAATTGATCAGTTAAAAGATTATCTTAAAGAATATACATTGGATGATTTAAAAGCCTATTTTGATACCCATCATATTAAACCACTTTCTTTGAATGCATTATGCTTTTTTAATAATCGTACCAAAGAAGACGAAGAGAAGATTATTGAGGAATTCAAAGAATACTTGGAGATTTGTAAAAAAATAGATTGTTCATATATTTGCGTGGTACCCTCTAATATTGATGTGACAGAAAAAGGAAAAACATTGACGGAAGAAGTAAATGCAAGTTGTATTCGAGTTTTAACCCATCTATCTGATTTAGCCGAACCATACGGAGTAAAGATTGCGATTGAGTTTATCGGAATTCAAGAGAATACGGTTAATACATTCGCCCAAGCATACAGTATTGTAAAAGCGGTTGATCGAAATAATGTAGGTCTCGTATATGATACTTTCCAATTCACTGGAATGGGGTCAAGATTAGAAGATGTAACAGATGAGACAGCAGAAAAATTGTTTATCTTCCATATCAATGATGTTGAGGGTTATCCGTTTGGCCAAATGCGTGATAGTGACAGAGTATGGCCTGGACACGGTGTGATTGATTTAGAAGCGCATTTGAAAAGATTAAAAGAATTGAATTATGATTTTGTAGCATCCGTTGAGTTATTCAGACCAGAATATTATCAAATGGATCCTGAAGAAGTCATTAAAAAAGCAAAAGAAACGACCCTGGAAGTATTGGAAAAGTACTATAATAAACACGCTGTTCATAATTGATCGAAAGGCAAAAAGGAACTTTTTTAGAAAAAAGCCTTTATTGTATTGGCAATTAACTAATGCTATAAATGGCAGTATCCTTTTTGTAAGTAAAAAGAGCCTAAATACGCAAGAAATATATAAAAATTTGCATATTTTAGGCTCTTTAAATTTATTCCTTATTGGTTAAAGCTCCCTATAGCATTCCTGTAGATCGTTATTTTTCGACTTTGAAAAAAATAGAGCTCCTCAGTAAGATATGAGTATAGACACCACTCTAACTCACAACTTTAGGAGGAACCCCCTACTATGAAGTTTAAAATGCTGAACAAACAAAATCAACTAATAGAAAGAATTCCTTTTGATACATACCCTTATTTTGTGGTACTCTTTTATTTGACCATAGTACGTTATCAAAAGTATGTTTTTGTTTAAACTTCCTTCTAGGGTTTAATATTCAATAATAAATTCACTTCTCCATCATAGCCACTAACAGTTCCTGTATAAAGCTGTTTTCCAGGATTAGATTTACTTACCCTAGTTAATGACCATGTTACATATACCTTTTCCTTGCTTCCATCACTCATTATTGCTTCAACCATTTGAGGCAAAACATATTTGTCCGATTCCTTAATTGATATATTAATATCTGGAATATCACTTATTACTTTTGCTTGAACTGGGATATGGAAATCATCAACATTAATGTGACCAAATCCACCCTTCGAATTATCTACAACTTTGATATATAATTCTTCTCCAACGAATTGAGTGGCATCCCAGTTTATTCGACTATACTGTTCACTATTATTTCCTGTAGCCTTTAACAAGACGGTATCATCAGATGCTCTTACTAAAGCTACATAAAGATTATCTATATCCTTTCCACCACCAATTAAGAAATTTATTTGTCCATCTCCTGCCAGCCTAAATTTATTTGACATTAAAGAACCAGTACCTGCATCACCTAAACCACCTTTTGCTGGATCTATAAATCCCCATAGATGATATCCTGCTGACCCATCACTTCTCTGGGCCTGATTAAATATTGACCATCCACTATCGGTAGCTTTAGTTACCATATCGTTTGAAAATGCATTCCCTTGTACCGTCCATCCTGACAAGTCTCCAGTTTCAAGTCCTGCATTTTCAATGTTTCCCGTCTTAATCTTTGTATCCTGCGTGTGCTCCTCTACTGGGATTACAGTTCCATCCCCATAAGCTGATTTCATTGACCATACTTTCATGGATTTAACATCCACATTACCGTCTCCATATATTTGCAGTCCTAATGAATCATATCTAACTGGATATGCCCGAGTAGTTATGCTCTTTGACCCATTTGCATAAGCTTCAATCTGGGATCGGTCAATGTAAATATGCAGTTTTAATTTTTTTCCATCAAGTTCAAGTTTTCCGCCATATATGCCTTTTTTCGAATCAGGATTTATACTTGTTTTATTATTATTTACATTTAAAGTGCTATTAGAAGCATCATAATATAGGACTGTTTCTTCCTGTCCATCAGGACTTCTTCTAACCTTTATGCCAAACTTATTTGCTCCTTTTGACTGTAGCTCTACTTGATGTCCAGCATATCGCCTTTAACATCCTTCAATAAAGCATTTGCCTCAGGTAAAGTTTTATTAGAGAAATTTACAAGTTGTTTATCATGTAGTGAATCTAGTTCGTCTGATACCGGATTGATTTCAAGGTTACCATTATCATAGGTTAATTGTAATGGAAGTCCTGCATTATGTGCCCAACCTGCATTATAATGATCCTGTTCTGAACGTGAATCCTGAGTAATGCTAAACACAATCGTCCTTCCTTTTTGATCTACAAAACCACTTGGACCGGAAAAATGCATTCCGTAATCAAACATCTGTGGTGCTTCTTGATCAGGTTTAAATCTGTAAGTTTTATCGTCCCATTTACCAATCCAATATAATACTGTTTTTGATTGATACATTGCGGCTTCTTGAAAGTTAGAATAAGTTGGACTTACAAGCATGATATATTTACCTGTGTCCTTTCCCTTACTATCCTTTAATGGAAGGAAAACAGGTAATTCCCAAACTGTTCCTTCTATAACATATTTATTATGATTGCCTTGGAATAGTGGACCTTTATAATCCCAGGAAGTTAAATTTTTTGACGTATACACCAATGCAGTCCCACCGGTTTTAACTCCATCTTTTTGTATACCTGAACCTACTAGCATTACCCAAGTATCTCCGTTCTTAAATACAAATGGATCTCTAAATTCACCAAAAATAGCAGTTTCACCAGCATTTTGCCCCTGTAAATCCTTTTGCTGTACATTAACCAGCTGGTTATTCATATTCCAACTTGGCAATTCAGGATTAGAGTAGTCAGCAGCTGTGGCAAGACCTATACTTTGGTTTGGAATTGCACTGTCATTTCCTGCTGTAAAGAACAACACTGGCTTACCATCTTTATCATAAGTTGCACTCCCGGACCAAACTCCATCAGGAGCGACAGAGTTTTCTTGTGGCAT
This sequence comes from Bacillus sp. OTU2372, assembly GCF_038440275.1. Lineage (NCBI taxonomy): Bacteria > Bacillati > Bacillota > Bacilli > Caryophanales > Bacillaceae > Bacillus > Bacillus sp. OTU2372. The sequence goes on along the minus strand of NZ_JASATK010000005.1, from coordinate 156,762 downwards.
TAGTGCAATAGGTTCTTCCTTCCAATGAACCAAATCTGTACTTACAGCGTGACCCCAATTAATATAATGCCAGTATGGTCCTCTTGGATTTGCCTGATAAAATATATGATATTTTCCATTATAATAAATTGGAGCATGAGGCTCATTCATCCAGTTTTGTGGTGGACTGTAATGAAATTGAGGTTTATATCGGTCACCTGCTAAAATACTTGAATCTAGTGACAATGCTGCTTCAGGATTCGAAATATTGTGATTTAGCTTACTTAAGTATGAATCGTATTCATCTTTTACCTGCTCAGATGTTATTGGAGCATATGAAATTTTCAATTCATCAATTAAACCATCAAACATATTTGCTGAAAAAACACCATTTATTATGGCTGGTTGATTGTGCTTTCCTATTATTAATGGCTCTGTTGATGGGGATATAACACCTTTAACAGATACCTTTTTTTCTCCAGCCAATTCACCATTTAAGTAGAGTCTCATATATTGACTATCTATATCATAAGTTGCTGTAACATAAGACCATTTTCCAAGAGGAATTGGTTTATCGTTAGCTGCATCTACTCTAAACCATGCATTATTTATCCCTAGTTGCAAATCCCACGATCCGTGTCTTCCAATCCCCAGCCCAAATCCTTGAGACATACTTTTGTCCTGCTGATTGACTATGATAGAATCTTGTCCAAGATCACCCCATTCATAGGTTCTAGGTGCTACCCAGGCAGAAATAGTAATGGCATTAGATGGTTTCGGAAATTTATCCGCACTACGGCTTATCCATGTTGAATAACCGTCAAATAAAAGTGCATTATTTAGAATTCCCTTTTTCCAGAGCGGCCCTGTTTTGGTTTTTTCCGTTGAAGTATTAAATACATAATTCACATAATCATCTATTCCACTTACAGAATCCCGGGCTACAGTTCCCTTTTGCTCGTCAAAATTCCAGAACGCAGCTGTCCCATAGTTTTTCACATGAATATCATCTACATTTATATACCCAAAGGCATTCGTCGAATTATCGACAATTTTCAAATATACTTTTTGCCCTATATATTGTGCAGCATCCATTTCTACTTGGTTGTATTGAACATTATTCTTTGAATTAGTTACTTTTATCAGTTCAGTATTATCTTTTGAATTTACGAGTGCTACATATAGATTATCTTTATCTGCCCCGCCCGCAAGCAGCATATTTATTTTACCTGTACCACCTAATACAAACTCTGAAGACTTCAACACTCCAACCTTTGAACTGTCCTTATCCCATAAATGATATTCACCGTTGATATTTAGTTCCACTCCATTATCATTCGTCACGTTAGTGACAGCGCTAACAAAGGCATCACCACTGACTACATTCCATCCGCTTAAATCTCCAGTTTCGAAATTTGGATTGATTATATCGTCACTTATTGGCGGATCAACATTATAAACCTGAAAATCATCCACATTGATGTGCCCAAATCCCCCATCTATTTTATCAACCACTTTTATATATAGAAATTGATCTCTGTAAGCAGAAGCGTCCCATAAAACTCTAGTATAGCCCTCATCGTTATTACCAGTTGCTTTAAAAAGTTCTTTTCCATCTTTTGCACTGACAAGTGCTACATATAGTTTATCTATATTATTACCTCCTCCGACAAGGAAATTGATTGTTCCATTTCCCCCCAATTTAAAAATATTTGATTTCATCTCTCCTTGCCCATCATCGCCTGATCCACCATTTGCAGGATCAATAAAACCCCATACATGATATTTACCATGTTGATTAAAATTATGTGTTTGCCAATACTGTTCTACATCTGATACACCAAAAGTATTACCCGTTACCTTCCAACCACTTAAATCTCCAGTTTCAAAATCTGGATTATTGATATTATTTGTTATAGTCTGACTTAAATCTATTGCCATTGTACCTTCAGTTGGTACAGTTTCATAATAGGTTTTAAACGCATCCGCAAATATTAATCCCCAATCAGATACAGCATTATCAACTATTTCGATATACAAATTCTTTCCCTTATATACTGATAAATCAGCTCGATACTGAACCAAGTTGGCTAAATTCATACCTTGATCTACATGAGGAAAGTTTTTATCAGCAAATTCCGTATTTCCATACGTTGCTATTAATTGCTTGGTATCAGCATCATAAACTTTAATATTACATAAATCTGTATTCTTTCCACCTCCTAATTTAAAAGAAATCCAACCTGCCCCCCCTAATTGAAAGGTAGATGAACGAAGGATTCCAGTTTCTGTTTCAGGATAAGCCCATCCGTCTAAATGATAGTTGCCTTCGTGATTGTATGGAATTTTTTCATTCCACCATGTTGTTGCATTAGATACACTGTTAGGACCAAATGCTCCCCCCTTGACAACTGTCCATCCTGTAAGGTCCCCGGCTTCAAAACTACCATTTGTTATCTCATTTGGTACGACATCTGCTTTAATATGGGATACTGGAGCTACAACTGTTGTAAACACTAATATTAATAACACTAACCATACACTAATTGTTTTATTTTTGAATTTATTATCCATTCATATTTCCCCTTTTTTAACACTTTCTTAAGAAATGTTTTTCAAATGTGGGTTGACTCCTCTTTACCCCATAAAAACAACTTTTGTTAAATCATATGATTGAATAATTACACCGTAAGTCTTTTTAGGAGATATACTAATCTTTCATTCTTTCTATTAGATGCAATTTTATAGCTATTGTTGAAGTAAATTCTTAAGGTGTTTAAATATACATAGGAGTAATTGACGTATGTAAGATTAATATGAAGAAGAGAGAAGTGATTCAGGTTAATCATGTTTTAAGATAAGCCTTCAGAAATATATCCGAAGGCTCCTTTAAAAAAAATCATCCATAACAAAAGGCTAATAATTCTTTATACCTAAAAATAATTTATGGCAAATGGTATAAGAAAAATAAGCTGTCACACTTCCTAAAATAAAAATGAATAGAGGAAGCAAATAAACCAGATACAATGATAGTAAAAATATTATCATTAATAATATGGTTGACAAAGGATAAGTGATTGCCATAGTTAACGCATTTTTAATTACATTTTTCCAATTGGTATCAAAGTGAGCCATAATAGGAAATAAATTAACCGTAATTGATAAGAAGAATAGGGATAATAACCAAAGAATACCCAACAATAAAAGATGCATTAATGAACCGTCCAAATGTAAAATCCGAAAGTCTATATAGATAAAAAAACCTAGGGCTGCCCATAATACTGAAATTCCAAAACTTTGTAAAAAACATTCTCTAAATAACAAGAAAAAAGTACGGAAAATTCCATTGGTTGCTTGCCCTATTGTCCACTTTCTTATTACGCCATACATGGATACTGTCGCCGGAAAAATAGTAATAACAGGTATACACATTATTAGCCATAATAAATTTAATAAGAATAAGTCAACTATTTTTTCGGTATAGTGCAAAAATCTACTATTAAGGATATTCATGGTGTTTCCCCTTTTTTAGGACAAGATTGGATTTTTTTTGTACGAAAAATCCCTTTCAAACTTACAATGGTGTTGTTATTTTTTGCACCAACATGATTCTAAATCGTAAAAATCTAGAGATGTTAGTTGGACATTGCCATCAACAGCAAATAGTTCTAATCCTTGGCTATTACGATCTGGGAAGATTAAATCAGTCATAACCAATTCTCCATTATTTGCAAATACCTCTACGGAAGACCAATCAACAAATATATGCATTTTTATTCGATTTTGTTCTGGTTCTAAGATTGCATTGTGATTACATGCAAAAAATGGATTAAATGATGTTTCCCCTGAACTCTGTCGATCGATGAATAACTTTTTCTCAGTTACATTATAACCAATTATTGTTTTCTCATCTTTTGACATTCGTACCTTAAAACCAAATACAGAGGCTGTATCCAATTCAAACTCCGCCAATAATTCAAATGCATTACTCTTTATATTCGAAAGAACATTTGCTACATGTTCATTTATAGTGATATTTTCTAATTTTGCATTTTCTTTACGAAGAGACTCTATTTCCGTAATAGGTGTTTGGCTTAACCGAACGCCATCATTTGTTGTCACGAGTTTCAATTCGCGAGGGAGTGTCATTGCACTTCTCCAAACTTTTGTTGGAGTTTCATTTGCATATTTCCAATTACTCATCCAACCAATAAAAATACGGCGCCCGTCCTCAGCAGGTACATCCGACCAAGTGACTCCTGCATAATTATCTCTTCCATGATCAAGCCAAAGGACCGTTTCTTTTGAATTCTCATTTGTAAAAGTTGAACCATCAAAATCCCCGATAAAGTATTGAGTTCTTGAACCTTCTGCATAAGCTGCTTCATTTCCAATACTAACAATCATTACCCACTTTTTATTTTCGTTTTTTCCGCCAACCGGTAATTCAAATAAGTCAGGACATTCCCAAACACCTGCATGAGAACCAGCCTCACTACCAAATTCACTTGCAAAATTCCACGTTATTAAGTCGTGGGAAGTATATATCCGGACGTGGTTACCTGCTGCAAGAATCATAATCCACATTTTTGTAGTTTCATGCCAAAACACTTTAGGATCACGGAAATCTGTGATTCTTATATCTGATAAAATAGGGTTTCCCTTATACATGTTCCAAGTTCGCCCTTTATCGGTACTATAAGCGAGACTTTGTCTTTGTCTTGGACGTTCTGACCCCGGATATTGATCTGCATGCGTAAAAATGGCAACAAGCCCAGATTCACCATTGAAAAATCCAGTTGAATCATTCCAATCTACAACAGCACTTCCAGAAAATATGGCCCCATTCTCATCCGGGGACAGAGCAATTGGCAGGTGCTCCCAATGAATTAAGTCCTTACTTACAGCATGTCCCCAATGCATGGGTCCCCATATCGTATCGTGTGGATGGTACTGATAAAAAAGATGGTATTCTCCCTCATAGTAAACCATTCCGTTAGGATCATTCATCCAATTGGATTCAGGTGTGAAATGAAACTGTGGTCTATGGGGTTCTGTGTAATACTTTTCAGAACTCGATGTTTTATATTCTTCTAGTTTCATTGTTATAGGTTCTCCTTTGTTACTACTTTTAAGTTTCTTAATGTATAAATTTCGTCGAGAGTAGGCATACTCCCAATTGCCCCTTTTTTTGTTGTAGCTAATGCGCCTACAGCATTTGCGAAGGATGCTATTTCTACTAAATCTTCGTAAGTTAAACTATCAATCAGGCATTCTTTTTGAAGAATCTTATAAAGAACTCCTCCAAGGAAACCGTCTCCTGCTCCGGTGGTATCCTGAACGTCAACAACAAAACCTGGTAAATGACCTGTTTTTTCTCTCAGTCTAAAAAAACTGCCATTTCCACCTAAAGTGATAAACATCAAGGGAACATGGTATGTGCTACATAAAATTCGAGTGCCTTCTTCAAGATCGCTTACTCCAGTAAGGAAAGTTAGTTCCTCTTCTGAAATTTTCACCACATCAGCGAATTCAAGCCCCTTAAACATCATTTTCTTAGCATGGTCTAAACTATCCCATAACGATTCTCTTAAATTAGGATCGAAAGAAATAAGAGCTCCATTTTCTTTTGCAAAAGCAACGGCTGCGAGAGTGCTTTCTGCAGCAGGGTTATGAGTCATGGAAAGAGATCCAAAATGAAAAATCTTAGAACTTTTTATCAAACCAAAATCTACATCTTCTATGCTTAATGTGGTATCCGCTCCAGGGTTACGATAAAAACTAAATGTTCGATCACCCTCATCATCTAAATGGACAAATGCTAGAGTTGTATTTGCATCTTCTGAGAAAACCAGCCCAGAAGTTTCCACATTTATTTCATCCAATATATTTTTTAAAAAGAACCCAAATTGATCTTTTCCAACTTTTCCAATAAAAGCGGTCTTTTTTTGCAATTTAGATAAAGCTGCTAGAACATTAGCTGGAGCCCCACCAGGATTTTGTTCAAACAGAACTCTTCTGCTTTCCCTAGATCCTGAAGGTGTAAAATCAATAAGTAACTCTCCTAATGCCGTAATATCGTACATTTATGTTCACCTAACCCTTAATGTGGTAAGATTAATAGATAAGGCAGAACGACGAGGCTGCACCCTTATGTTCTGCCTTTTATTTAGAAATGGGATGGTTATTTACTGTTTTTGTTAAAATCGTCAAGTCCCTTTTGGTACAATTTCATCAATTCAGGAAGACCCATTTGATCTAACTGTTTTACATAGCTATCCCATTCTTTTTCAATTCCGCCATCCTGCAACCAATGCGCTTGCTTTTGGTTAACAAATTGAGTAATATCCGTTTGAAGCTGATTAATTCTTTGTGAATCTTCTTGACTAAAGAAGACTTGCGGATAATTCTCTTTTTCTACGTAAGGACGATAATATTTATCCAAAATTTGCAAACGTTCTTTTGCACGTGGTTCCATATCAACCACTTTACCAAAGTCTTGTTTTAAAACGATGAATGGTCCTCCAGGAGCCACTTTTTGACGGTACTCACCCATTGCCACTCCAGCAGGCAATTCTTTATTCACTAACATTCCGTTACTGTCCTCTTTATAAACCTCACCAATTGGACCCCAGTTCACTTGAGCAGACTCTTTTGGAGCATATAATTGGTCTACCCATCTTGAAGTAATTTCTGGATACTTATCTGCCTTTGTAATAACAAATGCATCACGACCATATTCAGAATAGTTTGAGCGACCTACGATTGGTTTTCCTTTTGGACCTACAAGCGGTGGTAAGACTACATAATCATTTCGGCGATCAGTACCGACCATTTCTGTATTTTCCCACCAAATAAAAGAACCTAATGTCTCATCTTTTGATTTACCTTTTGCAAACATCTTTGCTGTGTCTTGAGTGGTTGCTTCTGGATCAATTAATCCTTCCTTCACCCATTTATGGTAATACTGGATAGCATCTTTATATTCAGGCTGAACAGCGGTAAAGATTACTTTTCCATCACGGACGATACGGTGGTCATTGTTATCAGGAACTCCGAATGCTGCAATCATATCACCGAAGTTACCACACCATCCGTTGAATAGATAAGTTAATCCAATCTCATCTTTTTTGCCATTTCCGTTTGCATCCTTATCTTGGAATGCTTTCAAAACATCATGATATTCATCAAGAGTTGTAGGCATTTTTAAACCTAGCTTATCAAGCCATTTCTTATTGATGTACATGGTGTTAGGTAGTCCAACTAAATCCATCTCTTCTGCCCTAGGCAAAGAGTAAATATGTCCATCCGGAGCAGTAATGACCTTCTTCAATTCAGGTCTTTCTTCCAGTCTTTTCTTTAAGTTTGGCATGTATTTATCGATTAGGTCATCTAAAGGAATAATGGTTCCATCCTTTGCATATTTCTGAATATCCAAATCGCTAAAACCTGAATTATAGAAAGCATCTGGAAGATCTCCACTTGCAAGCAATAAGTTTTTCTTTTCCTGATAGCCGTCACCAGGAATGTTATTCCATTTAATTTGAACATTGGTTGTTTTCTGAAGTTCTTTAAAAATGGTCATATCAGCAAAATTAGGAGCTAAAGATGATTTCGGTGACACAAAATTAAGCTTAATTGTTTTATCAACAATCGGTAGTCCGGTAGAATTCATTTTTACATTTACTTTTTTCGTTTCTTCTGATGCACTTTTATCACTGGAACATCCAGCAAGAATTGTCGAAAGACCAATAGATAAAACTAATGATTTCGTAAACCATGACTTTTTCATATTTTTTCCCCCTCATAATTAATCAGTTTTTAATATGAACAACCTCTTAGGATCCCTTTATCCGTCACCCCCTTAAAGGAATACTTTTTAGCCTTGGCATTAGAAAAGGTTATCCCTTGACACCGCCAATTAATACTCCTTTTACAAAATACTTTTGGACAAATGGGTAAACAATTAATAATGGAATTGCGGCAACGATGATAACACCATACTTAATAATCTCTCCAACGTGTTGCTGTGCGGCAAGATTATCCAAATCACTTAACATTTGTACGCTCAATTGATTTTGAATCAAAATATTACGCAAAATTAATTGCAAAGGATACAAACTCTCATCATTTAAATAAATCAATGCATCAAAGTATGAATTCCAATTACCTACTGCATAAAATAGAACCATAACGGCGATGATTGGTTTAGATAATGGAAGAACAATTTTCAAAAAGAATCTAGTGTTCGAACATCCATCGATCTTACCTGCTTCTAGTAATTCATTTGGTATCGAAGATTCGAAAAAGGATCTCGCTACTATCAAATTCCAGACGGCGATAGCTTTTGGAATGATCATTGCCCACATCGTATTCAGCATCCCTAAATCTTTAACAACTAAATACGTAGGAATTAACCCGCCAGAGAAGAACATCGTGAATAATATCATCAACATAAAGAAGGATTTACCATATAAATCTTTACGGGATAAGGCATAAGCAGCCATCAATGTCAGGGATAATTGCACCGCAGTTCCTAAAACCGTATAAATAATGGTATTTTTATATCCTAACCAGATTTTAGGATCACTGAAAATCCTCTTATATCCTTCAAATGTGATTTCCTTAGGTAATAACCAAACACTTCCGTTATAAACTAAATCTGGATTACTTATTGAGGCAATGACCACAAAATATAAAGGATATAAGACTGCTAAACAAATGAGAGTCAAAAATATAAAGTTTATAGTGTCAAATATTTTATCCTCTTTTGATTTTATTTTTTTTACTCTATTATTTTTTTTGAATTTACTCAATTCCGACACCCCCTACCATAGTCCTGAACCAGAAACTTTCTTTGCTGTTTTGTTTACAATCCAAAGTAAAACTAAGTTAATAACCGAATTGAATAATCCTACGGCAGAAGCAAAACTATATTCTGATTGCTGTAAACCTACTTTATAGACGTAAGTTGGGATAATTTCTGCAGCTGGCTGATTCAATGGTGTTTGCAATAAAAATGCTTTTTCAAATCCTATATTCATTAAATTCCCTACCGATAAAATGAGGAGTATTATAGCTGTCGGCATAATGGCAGGAATATCCACGTGTAAAATCCTTTGCCACTTATTTGCACCATCTACGGTTGCAGCTTCGTGAATTTCAGGACTTACCCCAGCTAATGCAGCTAAATAAACAATGCATGCCCAACCCGTTTCCTGCCATACTCCAGATCCTATATATAGAGGTTTAAACCAACTGGGTTCAGACATAAACGATATAGCTGATCCTCCAAATAGTGTTATCACACTATTAACTAATCCTTTATCTGAGAAAAAGACAAAGACCATACCGGCTAAAACTACGATTGAGATAAAATGTGGTGCATAAATAACTGTTTGGACAAAACGCTTATACTTCTGTTGAATCATTTGATTTAAAAGTAATGCAATAATGATTGGCATTGGAAACCCAATAACCAGTTGAAAGATGCTTAATCCTAAAGAGTTTTTAATTAATGTCCAAAATTGATAAGAGTCGAAGAATCGCTGGAAATTTTGAAACCCGACCCAAGGACTTCCTAATATCCCTAAAGAGGGGACATAATCTTTAAAAGCAATTAAAACTCCATACATCGGAACGTATTGAAAAACAATAAAATAGATAATGGCTGGCAGTAAGAAAAGGTAAAGCTCATAGTTTTCGAGAATCTGTTTGATTCGACTTTTTTTGTTTAGCGTTTTCGCGCGAATCGCAGACGATTTTAAAGGGTTATTGGAAGCTTTTATTGCAAATTTCATCTTATCTCCCTCAATTCTAAATGGTCTTAGTATTACAATTTGACTAACTATTGAAACGTTTCCAATGAAAGTTAAAAAAATATACACTAATTAGAGTTTTTTCCTGTTTCGATTCTCTTAACTTATCCATTGAAACGCTTCCAAATAATTCTAAAATTTTTTCCTGTTAAGTCGTTTCTCCTTCTCTGTACTTAACAGGAATTCGATATATCTCTTGCTCAAGCGTTTCGCCTTCAATTTTTCTTAGGAGAAGTTTTACAGACATTCTAGCCATTTCTTCCACCGGCTGCCGCATCGTGGACAAGACGGGGTGAAACAATTTATTATCTTGAATTCCATCATAACCAATTACTTTTACATCCTCTGGAGTTCTTATCCCCAATCGTTTTGCTCTATCAATATATTTTGCAGCCAGTAAATCTGTATTGGCAAATACTCCGTCTACATTATGATGTTCCTTTTTTGAAAAGAAATCCTCAAAGAAATGATCATCATTGTAAACTTCATCATGTTCCTCATGAATAAAATATTCTATACCTTTATCTACTGCTTCATCGATAAATCCTTCTCTACGAAGAACTACCTCAGAGTAGGCAGAACTAGTTATTCCGAGATAAGCTACTTTTTTAGCCCCAGCCTTTACAAGCTCTTGTACGGCGATTCGTCCTCCAGTATAATTATCTGAGGTTACGCATGTGATTTTTTTTCCAAAATGCCTGTCGATACTAATAATGGGTATATCTGTACTAACACTTTCTTCAATATCGTTATAGGTAATTCCAACAACTCCTGCTACTTTATTCTGATTGAGCATATCAAAATAATAAAGCTCTTTGTCGGGTCTGCCCCCACTATTGCAAAGCATCAATTTATAACCTTCTCGATCAAGCTCATCTTCAATATAATAGGCAAGTTCAGAAAAAAAAGGATTCCAAATACTTGGGAGAACTAAGGCGACCATTTTGGACTTTTGCATTTTAAAGTTTCTTGCTACTTCATTTGGTATATAATTTAATTCTTTAATAGCCGAATTCACTTTCTCCATTGTTTCAGGCGAAACGTTTGGATGATTGTTAATCACTCTCGAAACAGTGCCAACTGCTACTCCCGCTAAGTTTGCCACATCTTTTATACTTGGCACTATAATTACCCCCATAATAAAAGCAATTTTATAAACTAATTTTATTACGCATTGGAAACGTTTCAATCAATTTATGTGATTATCTTATCACGTATTTGGAAACGTTTCAATCGTTTTTTTTTTTTAAAGCAATTTATATAAAGCGTAAGTCTCTATGCAAGATTTCACATTAAAAAGAACTCGTTTTACACAAGCCTATTAAGAGGAACCCAATCTTCATCGTAGCCTTTATCATATATATATTTCCCTTATCGGATGTTTTTTTTCATGGGCTTCGTTTTTTCAGATCACTAAATAGTTTCTTCGACACAAATGGAAGAAGAACGGTTAGTGAAAAATATCACTTGTTCTAAGAAATGATTAAGGGATGATTTTGTCACATCCGTTGAGTTATTCCGACCAGAATACTATCAAATGGATCCTGAAGAAGTTATCAAAAAAGCAAAAGAAACGACCTTGGAAGTATTGGAAAAGTACTATATTAATCACCCTATTTATAATTAATCGAAAGGCATAAAGGATCTTTTGTAGAAAAAGTCCTTTATGCCTTTTTTATTATTTAATACATTTTTAGTTTTAAAGTTCTTCTTACTGGGCCTGACTAAAAGATTTTTTCATATTACCTTTATCATACTTGGAACGGAACTGCTCCTCCAACTCTTCAAGCGTAAGTCCATTTGTTTCTGGCATAAATTTGTAAACAAAAGCAATTCCCAAAATGCCAATGACAACGAAAGCAAAGAATGTAGCGGATAAACCTATCGTACTTAAAAGAATAGGGAACGTAAAACCAATAACAAAGTTGACTGCCCATAAGAAAAATACACTAATACCATTACCAAGGCCTCTTAATCTTTGTGGGAATATTTCCGCAGCAACTAACCATGTTACCGGTCCAATGCACCCTTGCATAAAAGCCAAAAATAGAACTGTCAAAGATAGCACAAGATACGGCAGTACAGGAGAACCTTTAAGTACCATTGAAAATATTGCAATCAATAAAAGTGAGGTGGTTGTGCCAGACAAACCAATTATCAACATTGGACGGCGGTTCACCTTGCCAATCATCCAAATACCGAATATGACAGCAAGAACGGAAATAAGTCCATTTGCGATGTTTGCAATTAATGCAGTCTTCGTTCCAAAACCAGCCTGCTCTAGAATTTGCGTACCATAATACATAATAGAATTAACACCAGTAATTTGATTCACGACGGAAATTCCAATACTAATCAACAAAATACGGCGTAACCATGGTGTAGAAAAGTCTTTAATGGTTGCTTTTTCAAGATCTGCGTCTCTTTTTACGGATTCTTCAATTTCCTTAAATTCTGCAATAGCACGTTTCTCGTCACGGATTTGTTTAAGGACACTTAGCGCCTCATCCTTTTTCCCTTTTGATGCCAACCATCTTGGGCTCTCAGGAACCTTAAGCATACCTATAAATAACATAAAGGCCGGAATGGCACAAATAAAGAGCATGTAACGCCAAACATGTCCAGTATCCCCCATTGTTACACCAAGAATAGCGTTGAAAACATAAGCTAATAATTGTCCACCAGTAATCATAATTTCATTCTGGGCCACCATTCGTCCCCTATTCTCGGCAGGTGCCATCTCTGCCAGAAAGGACGGTACCATTGATGATGCTCCTCCAACAGCAAGTCCAAGCAAGAATCTAAAGGTAACCATTACAGAAACATTGGGAGCAAATGTAGTTCCGAGTGTTGCTAGTAAAAATAACAATGATAGATTAAGGATCATTTTACGTCGGCCATAACGGTCTTGCAGCTTTCCTCCCAACAAGGCACCAATTGCTGCACCAGCAAGAAGTGAACTGGTCACAAGCCCTTCTGTAGTGGGTGAAAGATTAAGCTGATCACGTTTTGCCATAAAAGGTAAAGCGCCATTCACAACTCCCGTGTCATATCCAAAAAGAAGTCCCCCAAATGTTGCAGAAATCATAATCGTTCGTAAATTACGTTTAAAATTCCCTACTTGATTACCCATACATTTTCCTCCCAAGGTTTTATTTTTTACATATATTTCCCCTTAAGCCTCTCATTCTATAAAACTGACAGTGTTTTTAAAGCGTTTTCATATAGTTTTATACAATAAGGCCTTTTAGATCATCAAAGGCCTTGATTGTAATGAAACCTTATGTTTATTGGTATTCAATCCATACAGCACCATTATCAGCAGAGCGTACACAGTTCTCAACCCAACGAACACCTTCTACCCCTGCCTCGATTCCTGGATACCAAGAGGTATCAAACGCTTCTCCGCAATCTGCTGCAACCATCGCCTTGGCAAAACGAGTATATAGATTTGACCATGCTTCAAATAGTCCTTCTGGATGGCCTCCACCGATACGATCATCTGTAAGTGCTTGTGGATAGAGATAATCCATACCACGATCTAAAATCTGTGCCGGTTGACCTTGAACTTCATATCTTAATTGATTAGGATGTTCATCCCACCATTCAATGCTAGCTTTCGAACCTATCACACGAATCGTTTGCCCATGCATTGAACCTGCATTTACACAGGAAGACCAAACATAACCAACTGCACCGTTATCATATTCCATAATGGTAAATGCGTTGTCCTCAAGTGGAGCACGGCTCTTAACAAAACTCTGGCGGGAACACATTAATTTTTTAATTTTTAAGTTTGGCAGCATAACCTCGGATATGTACAATGGATGTGTTCCTACATCACCCAAAACATAACTTGGACCTGCAACCTTTGGATCAACACGCCATTTCGTGCTTTCACTATTTTCTTCTACTGCAGCAGAATGGAAACCATGTGCAAACTGCATTTTTACGATTCTGATTTCTCCCAAATCTCCATTTTCAATCATTCTTCGTGCTTGATCAATCATCTGGTGTCCAGCATAACCATATGTAATGCCAACAACAAGATTTTTTCCTGTCGCAATTTCTTGTAATTCAAGTGCTTCTTCAGTGGTAAAACATAGAGGTTTCTCACACACAACGTGAAGTCCAGCATTTAGAGCTGCTTTCGTGATTTCATAATGTGTTCCGTTTGGAGTAGCAACAGAAATCGCTTGAATCCCATCTTCACGCTTTGCTTCTTCTTCAAACATTGTTTTGTAGTCAGGATAACAACGTTCTGGATCAACATGTAAATTCATTCCAAAGTCTTTCCCACGTTCTGGATTAATATCAAAGGCACCCGCAACCAAATCAAAATTATGATCACGTAACGCAGCTGAACGGTGTATATAGCCAATTTGACTTCCGCGTCCCCCACCTACCATTGCCCAGCGGATTGGCTGCTCAACGTTTTTTTCACCATTAATCATGTTTTCATTCTCCTTTTTTCAAAATCTATTAATATCCAACACTCATTAAATAATCCACACTTTGTTTTACATCGCGTAAACTGGTATCAGCGTTTCTAGGGTCCCGTTCCTGTTCAATCGTGATATAGCCATGGTAATTGATCTCTTTTAACAAAGAATGAATGGAATTGTAATCTATGATGCCCTGTCCGATTGGGCACATGACTCCTTTGGCGCAAGCGTCAAAAAATCGAATATGATCTCCCATAACTTGATCGTAAACATCTAGATCAATATCCTTAAAGTGGACATAATCCAGACGGTCCTTGCTGTCTTTAAGCCATTGAACCGGATCCATTTTTGAATAATAGAGATGCCCTGTATCCAAGCAAAGTCCTGCTATTTCATAAGGAATATCTTCTAAAAGCTGCTTTATTTCATCTTCAAATTCGATATAACCGCCAGCGTGCGGATGGATCACCGGACGTACACCATACGTATTCCACGCCCGTTCTGAAAGAGCGCGAATATGTCTCATCATTCTATTCCAATCCTTTGCGGGTAATCTTGGTGCCCGATCTGGATGGCCGGCATTATAATCCCTTTCATCATGCCCCCAATCAATAATAACCAAATATGGAGTTAGGAATTTTTGACCCTCCTCCTTTGGGGAAGGCGGAAGTTTTGTTATCAAAGAACAAATATCGTCTACTTGCTTTAACAAATTTTCCAAATTACTTTCTGATACTAAATCATCAAAAATGGTCCCCGCGATGATCGTCAGGTCATTTTTGGAGAGCTCGACTTGTACTCTATCGATATCCATAGGAATATAGCCATATGGACCTAACTCAATACCTTTATAACCAGCTTGCGATGCCTCATTTAAAACTCTCTCCCATGGTGGCAAATAAGGGTTTTTAGGATCATCCACACCCCAGCAACAAGGCGCTCCTGAAATTTTAATACTCATTTGAAACACCTCCAAAACTTATAAATTAATTATAAAACCAGCCTAAATTAATCGCTTTCACTATCTTGTTTAATTTAAGCGGTTTATTCAACATAAATAATAAAAAGTTTCACTATCTTGTTTTTTATAGTTTTTGAGAGATTTTGAATGATTTTTAACGCGAGATTCTTTAAATTTCCCGCGAAATGTAGAATCCTGTTATTTAGTTGCTAATATAGTACGTTTTAGAATTTGAAGGCCGCAGTTACCTATTAAGAGGAGAACTAAGAGAAAAAATAAAAAGCAATAGTGACTATTGCTTTTTAGCTTTCATATATTTGAATAGACTGAGTTTCTACTGTTCTTTTTTAATCCATAGCTGTCGGTATTTTTTGGGAGACATGCCGACTGTTTTAGAAAAGAGGGTCGTAAAGTAGCTGGTATTATCGTAGCCAACAATACCAGCAATATTTGTAACACTTTCGTTTGTGTTAATAAGTAATGACTGTGCTTCCCCAATTCGACGTCGAATAATATATTGAATCGGAGAAAAACCAGTCGATTCCTTGAAAACATGTGCCAAATAATAGTGACTTATGTGAAGTGTTTCTGAAAGAGAATTCAATGAAATTTCCTCCAGATAATGTTCATCAATATAGGCCTTGATATTGTTTGATAATAATGATTCTTCGGATTTTGATAATACGTGGTTTTCCTGAGGGATTTGTAAAATATGGGCAATAATAGCACGAAGCAGATAACTGCATATTTCCTCTGCTCCAGTTTTTCCCTCGGAAATTTGTGAATACATCATTTCTAACAATGAATCAATATTGGAAGCGCCCTCTCCACTACGCAAAACGTAGGAAGCTTCCTTTGAAACTAAATGATTTTTTGGTAACCCAGCGAGTTTCACATTTGTAATACCTAAACAAAAAACGCTCATATTTGTCTCCGGATTCCCATATTCATCGTGAAGAACGCCTTCATTATATATTAAAATATCACCTTTAAGGGTTTTATATTGCCGTTCACCAATCAAATGACTGCCATTTCCCTCTTTTATAAAAATGATTTCCAATAGATCGTTGTGCATATGCATCGTTCTAGGTAAGCTTGTGTGAGTAGGATCAACATTACAAATATAGAGCAATTTAGGGACTGAACCATTTTCGAATGTTGGATTAAAGTCCTTTTTTACAAAATACTGAGTCATTATGATTCCTCCTAAAACATTGCTGTAGCTTTCTTTATAAATGAGACTGTTAACCCAAAGTTTTAATTACCTTCTAACTAGACTTTAAACGATGAATATCACAAATGACAACTTATTTTATCACTCTGCTCTTCTTCAAAAATTTAACGGCCTCCCTGAGTCCTTTTATACTTAACCCCATCTTTTCACCAAAGCCCTTATTGAACAAATAAAAAAAAGAGAAATATTGAGAATAATTCACATTTAAACGCTTTCATTATGAATGTCAGCGTTTTTTTCGTACATGTTTTCGTTTTCATCATGATTGCTAAAGGGACTCACGAGGTACAATATTAAATTAAACCAAAGTAATTCCCAGGGAGGAATCATGATGAAAAGAATAATGAAATTCATTGAACATACAATGCAATCTTTTAAAGATTCTATGGATCAATATGGAAATGCACGAATCACTTTTTATGAAAGTATGTCTGCTTTAGGCAAAAAAAATAATCTCATTTTACAAAGACTATAAAAAACATATTCTATAGATGAAAGCTAAAATAAAATAACATAACTACCTTGACATAATGGAATCCCACCTAAAAAAGTAGAGATGTCATGTCATCTCTACTTTTTTAGGTGTAAGTGAATTTTAATAATTCCATCTAACTGGAAGAAATAAATGTTAATCTCAATAACTAAGAGTTTGTTTTAAAGCATCAACTGATGTTCTGATTCCTGCCTCACCGGACATTGTCAGATCTTCCATTTCAAGTGAAACTTCACCGTTATACCCCATCATGCGAACAACAGAGAAGAATTCTTTCCACCATTGCAAATCTCGACCGCAGCCGACGGCCACATAATTCCATGCCCTATTTGCTGTATCCGTAACTTCTTTTGTTTCCAATACGCCATTAATTGCAGATAAATGTCTTTCAAGTCTTACATCTTTGCCGTGAACATGGTGAATGGCAGCTCCTAATTCTCTTGCTGCAATAATTGGATCTGCACCCATCCAAATTAAATGGCTTGGGTCTAAATTCAAGCCAACCATAGGTCCGACTGCATTCTGCAATCTAAATAATGTTGCTGGATTATAGACTAGTTGCGAGCTGAAATTTTCAAGGGCAATTTTTTCGACACCGCATGATTCAGCCTTTTTCACTAACTCTTTCCAATATGGGATAGCTACTTCATTCCATTGATAATCCAAAATCTCTTTTAATACTGGGGGCCAGCTGACTGTATAAGTAATCCAGTTAGGAATTTTATCTTCCGGGCTTCCTGCCGGCAGACCGCTCATCATAATGACCTTCTTCACACCAAGTAAACCAGCTAATTCCATTGTTTTTTCTGTTACTTCTCTGTGCTCTTTGCCAAGTTCACCTGGATCTAAAGGATTCCCGGAACAATTCAATGCGCAAAGCTTAATATTCCGCTTTTCTAATTCACCTAAAAATTCACTTCTTTTTGCTTCACTTTCTAGCAATTCATTTAAACGCAAATGTGGAGCCGGTGACCAGCCTCCTGTTGTCATCTCAATGGTATCAATCCCCATTTCAGCTACCGTATCCAACATTTTTTCAAAAGGCAAATGGCCTAAGCTATCCGTTACATATGACAATCTCATGTTAAAAACCTCTCTCAATCTAGTTTATTGTTATGCCAAAACTAAGCTATTTTTATATAAAGCTGGACATTCATCCAGTTGAATTTGTACACGTTCCCCCGTATCTCTTGCCTTTGAACAAGCCGTAGAAGTAATCGCCGCCACATATCCATCCCAAGCATTAGGTCCATTTAATTCATCTGCTTTCACGGAATCAACCCAAAGCTGAAACTCTCTATCATATGCCTTTACAAAGCGATCTTTCCAATCGGATGATACTTTTGTAAAATCCTTCCCCTCCGTCCGGACGCTTGAGAAAGCTGGATCGGTTAGAGATACCATTCCTTCTTCACACATTACTTCACATTTAATATCATAGCCGTAATGGCAATTTACAAAGATTTCAATATCAATATGGATGCCCGACTCTGTTTCTAAAATGACAATCTGAGGATCATGTAAGTCCTTATGTGCACTTGATGTTCTTTTTGGCAAAATCACTTGTGCCGCTACATAGTCCTCTTTCAGTAACCATCTTAATACATCAATTTCATGAACAACTGAATTTTCAACTGCCATAGGTGTAGTATAGCTTTCATCAACGCCAGGATTTCGGTGAGCACAGTGAAGCATTAGTACTTCTCCAAGCTTTCTGCTATCAAGCATTTCTTTAATTTCTTCGTATCCTTGATCATATCTTCTCATATATCCTACTTGAACTAATTTTTTACCTAGTTTTATTTCTTCATCAACGATTCTTTTACAGCCCTCCACTTCAACAGCTAAAGGTTTTTCACAAAATACATATTTTTTATTTTTTATAGCTTCTAAGACATAACCCTCATGTGTTGGATCCCAAGAGGTAACGACTACTGCATCAACCTCAGGTAATTGGATTAGCTCTTCTCCAGTTGCTACAAATTTAGCACCAACTTCTTGAGCAATTTGTTGCGCTCTTTCCACATTAATATCAGAGACTGCAACCACCTTTGCTCCCTTTGTTTTATATGTAAGTCTTCGAATATGATCCATCCCAATTGCACCTGTACCAATAACACCAATCTTTAATTCCACAATAAACACTCCTTATTAATAATTTTCTTAAATTAAGCACTTTCCTATAAAAATCTCACTAGTATTTTTATAGGAAAGTTAGCAATCTATAAAACACAAGATTTTGTAGACGCATACATATTTATATGTAACTCGCCTTTTTTCTTTTTAGACAACAGAAGTTGTTATTTTGATGCTGCAACTTTCTCATCAGCATGAACTTCATCATAGGTGCGGAAGTAACTTTCAATCTCCTCAAGAGAGCGTCCTTTTGTTTCTGGCATCATTTTCCAAATAAAAGTAATTGATACCAACCCTACTGCCGAGAAAGCATAGAATGTTCCTGATAAGCCAACTTTTTCGATTAAAATTGGGAACAAGAGACCAATTACGAAATTGGTTATCCAGAGAAAGAAAACGCTGATCCCCATGCCGAGGCCTCTCAGTCTTAACGGGAATATCTCTGAAAGTGAAACCCATAATACCGGTCCAATGGCTCCTTGCATGATCGCTAGAAACGTGACGGTCAGGGAAAGTATTACATATGGAAGGGATGCATTCCCTTTCAGAAGGGAAGAAAACACTCCAATAAGTAAAAGTACCGTTGTTGTTCCAGTTAACCCACTCAGCATCATGGATCGACGTCCCACTTTTCCAAGCAGCCAAATTCCAACGAAAGTTGCCAATACCGAGATTACCCCATTAGCTACATTACCGATAAGAGCTGCCTTTGTAGCAAACCCCGCTTCTTTCAGAATTTCAGAACCATAATACATAATCGAATTGACGCCTGTAAGTTGTGACGACATGGCAATTCCAATCCCAAGAACAACTATGCGTCGCACCCAAGGCACTCCCAAATCTTTCATTGTTGCTTTCTGAATTTCAGATTCTGTAGCAATTGCAGCTTTAATTTCTTGCAATTCTGCTTGGGCCCTGTTTTCTTCACGTACTTGTTGGAGAACACGTAAAGCTTCCCCCATTTTTCCTTGTGATGCCAGCCAGCGTGGGCTTTCAGGTACTATTAGCATTCCAAACCAGAGGACAACTGCCGGAAGTGATGCTACTACTAGCATGTAACGCCAAACGTGATCATTTTCTCCTAGTGTTGAAGCAATGGTGGCATTAAGCGCGAATGCTAGAAATTGGCCAGTAACAATCATTAACTCGTTCTGAGTAACCAACCTGCCCCGCCGTTCGACTGGTGCCATTTCTGCTAAAAAGGTTGGGACTGTAACGGAGGCTCCTCCGACAGCCAGGCCAAGTAGAAAACGAAAAACAAGCATAATACCTGCATTGGGTGAAAAGGTACATCCTAGCGCTGCAATAAAGAATAATAATGCCAGACTAAGAATATTCTTTCGTCGGCCGTTACGATCTGACAGCCTACCGCCAAACACTGCCCCAAGCGCCGCTCCGAAAAGAAGTGAACTCGTAACAAGTCCTTCTGTTAACGGATTAAGATTGAGCTGGTCGGGTTTCGCCATATATGGAAGTGCACCGTTGATTACACCGGTATCATAACCAAACAGCAGTCCCCCGAATGTCGATATTAAAGTAATGATTCGTAAAAAAGCCTTTGGAGTACGCCCCTTCTCAGTTACCTGATTTGCCATAAATATTTCTCCCCCACATTTTAATGTTAAAAATGAACTTCCGAGCCATTTATGTATAATTCCTTGAGTCTCCTTAGGCTCAATTTCATTGATTTTTTAAAAAGGTTTTTTACGCATACGCTTGCATTTTTGATTTAAAAAAACGGTTAATTTAATCAAGATATTTTACTAATTTTCATAGATATCCTTCTATTTATCCTCGTTTAATGCATACGATTGCATTTAGCTCCTAAAAAAATAGTAAGTTACTAATTTTCATCTTCTAAAGAATCTTAGGTTTATGCATACGCTTGCATTTTTAAGAAAGAAAAAGGAGTAAGTTAGACTTTTCCTCCGCAAGAATCTCTGATAACTAATGTAGGACTAATTTCTAGTTTTTGTTTCATGGTGGATGTTGAATTTAATTTCTCTAATAACAATTTACATGTAAGTGTGGCAATTTCTTTTATAGGTTGATGGATGGTTGATAGATATGGTTTATAGAAAGTACATAACTCAATATCATCAAATCCTATAACGGCTATCTCATTAGGAACCTTTATTTCCAGTTCCTTCAATGCCGAGATTGCCCCCAGTGCCATCAAATCATTCTGAGCAAAAATGGCTGTCACATCTTTTAAAATATCCATATTTTCCTTTATCAAGCGGTAACCCGAATGGAAAGTCGTGTCCCCATAAAATAATTTATCACCATCATACTGGAGATGATGATCTCTGAACGCTGCTTTAAAGCCTTCAGTCCGTTGTTCAAACTCACTGCCGCTGATATTAGCTGACAAACACATGATGTTCCTATGACCAAGTTTAATTAAGTGATCACCCGCAATATACCCACCTTTATACTGGTCAACACAAACAAAATCTACATCCTTTGTTTTATAAAAGGGTGGTAAATACTTGCAGAATATGAAAGGGACTTCCATTTTTTCTAGTGCTTCTATGGATTTATCATCTAAAGACGGCTCCATAATAATCAGTCCATCTACTTTCTTTGCAGCAATGAATCTTTCGATATTATTTTGTTCTGTAAACCTATTCTCAAAAAATGAGCTAATAACATCCATTTGCATCTGTTCAAGAGTTTCGATAATTTCATTCTGCCATGAGCTAAAGTACACTTCTATACCCTGTCCAAATAAACTTTTAGGTAAAATGACACCTATCGTATTGGTTTTATTCGCACTTAAGCTTCTTGCATTAGCATTAAATTGAAAGCCATGCTCTTGTGCGATTTTCCAAACTTTTCTCTTGGTTTTCTCTGAAATCATGGGACTGTCATTTAAACATCTGGAGACAGTAGATTGACTCACATTCGCCATTTTTGCAATATCTTTCGTGGTGATTGCCATAATAGCATTTTCGCCTCTTTATGATCTATTTTTATTAGACTACGCATACGTATGCGTTTTGAATTATAGTTTATACTATTCAGTCTATAAAATCAATAAAGAGTTCACTTTTTGTCCATGTTACTGAATACAATTGGGATAAATCATTTTTAGAAGTTCCCTTGTTTACAATTTGGCTGCGCGGAAAGTAGTAAATTCCTTTATCTTTTTAGTCGATCCCTCCCTTTCAACTAGTTTAAAGCTATCCCCAGTTCCATTGGTTAACTATTGAATAACTTATGAGTAAATATTAATATTAAAAGCGTTTTCAGTCAATAGTTGTTTCAACATTCACTAAAAAATTTTATTATTTTCTTCTAAAATATTAACTAAATCTCTAAAGGGTTACCCAGTATCAAAGAAAAATGTAACTATATTATATTTATTGTGTTTACTTTTCCAGACCTGCTCCAAAACTACAGTTCTAAGCTCATTTTGCACTTTTTGGAGAAGAACCCTTTAAGAGTTCTTCCCCAGATCTTAACTTCTTATTGTACCGTTCTTTCCTTTACAGCCCGGCTGTTTCCCGGATGTAGTTCCTTGCTTTCACTGCATATTCAAATGGATTGGCAATTGCCGGATCCTGTTCCGCCTCGACTACAAACCAGCCTTTATAGTTTGCTTCGCTTAGCACCTTAAATACCGGTTTGAAATCAATGACGCCGTCTCCTGGTACGGTGAAGACCCCTGATTTTACAGCCTGCAAAAAGCTCATTTTTTCACTATGTACTCTTTCCACAACTTCCAAACGGACATCCTTTAAGTGAACGTGATGGATCCGATCAACGTATTTTTTTAACACTGCCAGGTGATCTTCGCCAGAGAATACAAGATGACCTGTATCGTAAAGAAGGGATACTTTTTCAGGGTCGGTTCCTTCCATTAAACGGTCGATTTCTGTTGTGGTTTGCACGCCTGTCCCCATGTGGTGGTGGTAGACAACTTTCATGCCTTTTTCAGCCGCCAGGTCGCCAAGGTGAGTCAGCCCTTCCAATAAGAGCTTCCATTCTTCTTCAGAATTAACAGGTTTATTTGCAAATAGCGGTGTTTCCATTTGGCCTTGGATGCTGTTGCCTTGTTCTGAGACAACAATTACTTTTGCACCCATTTCATGAAGAAAATTGCGGTGTTCTAAAAAAGCTTTTTCAGTTACTTCAAATGGCTTTGATGTTAAAAAGGAACTAAACCAAGCACTTGCAATCTCTAATCCTCTTAAAGAAAGTGCCTTTTTTAAAACCTCTGTGTCTCGCGGATACTTGTTTCCCACTTCACTTCCCGAAAAACCGGAAAGCGCCATTTCGCTTATGCATTGCTCGAAGGTAGCTTCGCTGCCGAGTTCAGGCATATCATCGTTCGTCCAGCCTATCGGGGCAATCGCTAACTTTACTTGATTTTCATTAAACATCCTATCTTCCTCCATCAAAGTATTTTTTCAAAATGAAAAAAGAGAAGAGGCAGACCTATTTCCGCCTACCCTTTCCCTTTTATTTTCTTGTTACTTAGTAACCAGTGCCTTCATTTCTATTAAACTACTGGTACACTCTGCTTCAACTGAACAGGAACACCCTTTTCAAGCGATTCTTTTGCGGCCCTCGCGATTTTTTGTGCTTGTAAACCATCAAAACCTGTACAAGTGATTTCTCTATTTTCAAGAATAGCAGAAGCAAATTCTGACACTTCATCGATATACGCTTGAGTGTAACGCTCTAGGAAAAAATAAAGCGGCTTATCTTTCGTAACACTTTCTGCTGTTGAAACTTCAACAGTAGTAGGACGATTGTTATCAGCTTGTGCTGCCCCTTTGGCACCAAAAACTTCAAGGCGCTGATCATAACCGTATACTGCTTGGCGGCTGTTATCAATGACTCCAAGAGCTCCATTGGCAAATCTTAAAGTTACGATAGCGGTATCAATATCACCTGCATCGCCAATTGCCGGGTTAACAAGGACTGCCCCTGCTGCTGATACTTCTACAACTTCACTACCTATTACATAGCGGGCCATATCGAAATCATGAATCATCATATCCATAAACAATCCACCTGAAGCTTTCACATAGTCAACACCTGGCGGCTCCGGGTCACGGGAAGTAATTCGTAAAATGTGTGGCTGACCAATTTGACCATCTTTGACAAGTGTTTGAATTCTCCGGAAATTCGGATCATAGCGGCGGTTAAAACCAATTTGCAGCTTTACCCCGGCTTTTTCAACAACTGCCAATGCTTCCTCTGTTTCTTCTACTGAAAAACTTACTGGTTTTTCACAGAAGATATCTTTGCCGGCAAGTGCGGCTTCTTTAATGATTGTTGCGTGAGTATTGGTTGGTGAACAAATGAAAACGGCTTGAATTTCCGGATCATTTAGCAGTTCGTGATAATCAGATGTTAAAACCTCAATTTGTTTTTCTTTTGCCCATGATTCAAGGTGATCTATAAAAACATCTGAAACACTTTTAATGCGAATTTGTTGGACTTTTTTTAAGTTGTCTACATGTAATTTTCCAATCCGGCCTGCGCCAATTACTCCTACTGTTAATGATGACATTGTGATTCCTCCTATTTATTTAACGTAATGTTTGGTTAAGCGCTTACCCTATCCGCACGCCGAAATATCAATCAGCGTCATTAAAGATTCTTTAAGTTTCTTACAGATTTACGTTCGACCAACCTAGGTGAAAGCATAATTCGCTGCTGCGGAATCTTTGGGTCTTTTATTAGCTTTAAAAGCTGATCCATCGCAAATTTTGCCAACTCCTGCTTTGGCTGTGCAATTGTCGTTAAGCCGGGTTCGGTTAATTCCGCGTAAATCGAATTATCAAAGCCAACTATTGATAGATCATTTGGTATGTGGATATGTGCTTTTCGTGCTTCCTTGATGAAAATTGCCGCAATTAAATCTGTTGAAGCAAACACTGCTGTCGGCCTATTCTCCAATTGCAATATCTTCCTTGCTGCAGCTTTTGCATCGTCTAATTTAGACATAGCATTCAAAGTCCATTCATCCTTTAAGACAACCCCTTCATCAGTGAGGGATTTTTTAAAGCCTTCAAGGCGCATTCTGCCGCTGGCCCGGTTTTGCTCTGCGATTATAGCAACTTCTCTATGCCCCATATCAAGGAGGTACCTTCCTGCCATATATCCCCCTCGTACATCATCCGTTGTTACAATATGTGATGAAAAACGGAGGCTGTCAACAGAAAACATTAAATGCGGTATAGCCCTTTTTTGAAGACTTTTATAAGCCTTCCAATCTTCAGGCTCTGTCGCAATAATAATCCCGTCAACCTGTTTTTTTTGTAGTAATTCTAAATAATCATGTTCGCGTTCAATCTGGTAATCGGTACTGCACAAAATAATGGAATAGCCCATTTCCCTGGCGTTGTTTTCCAACGCACGGGCAACTTCGGCAAAAAAGGCATTTGAAATATCAGGAACAAGTACACCTATTGTAAAGGTTTTTTTACCTGTTAATGCCGCAGCAACACTGCTTGGCTGATATTCAAGCTCACCCATTATTTTCAGAACTTTATTTCTCGTTTCCTCACTAATACGACCTGTATCGTTAATTACCTTGGAAACGGTTGCAATCGAGACTCCTGCCTTTTCAGCTACATCATAGATCGTAGGCTTCATTTTGCTCCAAACTCCCTTTCCAAAATCCTTATGTTGATATTATTTTACCACAAAGGATTAACAGGGAATGCGATGCTATGTTGGAATCTCTTTTATAAAACAAATTTCCTGTTTTATCTTTAAGCTTTCAAAAACATTTTTGAAATCACATTAGCCATTAATTACCTACATATTGTTTAATCTTAGAAAGTGACTCATCCACATTTTCTTTAGTAATCACGTTAGCACCGGAATCAATCCGTTTGTCAACTGACTTTCCATGAATCGCTTTAACCGCTGCATCTACCGCCATATAACCAATCTTATACGGATCCTGGGCTACCTCAGCATCCAGCCCGCCTGCCTTAATCGAATTTAGTCCCTCTGATGTTCCGTCGAACCCAACAACCTTTACTTTGCTGTTTTTTGATTGAACAGCACGTAATGCACCTAATGCCATATCCTCACTTGTTACGAATACTGCTTTAATTTTAGGATTTGATTGAAGAATATTTTGCATTACATTCATCGCTTTCGCTCTGTCACTATCAGCAGGTTGAATCGTCACGACATTAATACCAGCTGCTTTCAGGGCTTTTTCTGCTCCATTACTCCGGTCATCGTGGGTTTTATCACCTAAAGCTCCACGAATGATGGCTACCTTATCTCCTTTATGAAGTTTATTGGCCATGTATTTTCCACCTTCTTGACCAGCCACTAAGTTTCCTGTTCCTACGAAACTAACTTTATTAGCATAGTTTGCATCTGTATCTGCCAAAATGACAGGAATCTTATTTCTATTGGCCTGTTGAAGAACATTAAGTACGGTAGCAGGTTGGCTAGGTGCAACTACCAAAGCATTAACGTTATTGGTAATTTGATCTTGAATCAGCGTAACTTGTTTTTGTACATCCGTTTCAGCACTAGGCCCCATTACTTCTACAGTAACTCCATCTTTTTTACCCGCATCCATTGCACCACGCTGAACCAGCTTCCAGTATTCACTATTTAAAGCTTTAAGAACAACAGAGACCTTTACTTCTTCATTTGAAGCAGACTTATTAGAACCAGAAGCAGTCTTGCTTGTCCCAGAAGAAGCCGAATTACTGCATCCCCCCATTACTAATCCGGCCCCTAATACACTCATCATTAAAATCCCGCTAAGTTTTTTCATCATTTCTGCCCCCTTAAAATTTAAGTTAGAAATCGTATTCTCCCGAGCATTAGTCTTTGATGATATTTTTTGGAATCAACTTTCACACACTGAATTAGTTTTTCTTACTTTTGCGTTGACGAAGAACGTCAACGTACACTGCCGCTATGATAACCAATCCGATTACCGCAAGTTGAGCATCTGCGGAAACGTTAAGAAGGTTAAGGCCGTTCTGAAGAACAGCAATGACTAGTGCCCCGATTAATGTGCCGGAAACTGTACCAACCCCGCCAAAAAAGCTGGCGCCGCCAATAATAACAGCTGCAATGGCATTCGTTTCATAGTTTAGTCCTGCAAGAGGGAATGCCGAGTTAACTTGCCCTACCATTACCAATCCCGCAAGTCCCGCCATCAAACCACTAAGTGAATAAACGATCATCAGCACTCGGTCGACGTTTATCCCAGACAGACGGGCGGCTTCCTTATTGCCCCCGATTGCATAAATATAGCGGCCTGTCTTTGACCTTGTAAGGAAAATGTGAAACAGTACATAAACAACAATGACAAGAAGAAAGCTCACCGGAATTGGACCAACAAATTGATTTCCGGCAAATTGAATGGCAGCCGGGAAACCGGCAATCGGTGCGGCTGCGGTTACAATAAGAGCAATTCCGCGGCCGATGAATTGTGTACCGAGCGTAGAGATAAACGGGTGCGGTAAATGCAGCTTCGTTAATAACACTCCGTTTACCCATCCTAATAAAGTCCCTACACCAAGACAAACGATCATACCAATAAATGGGTTCATATGCAGGTTAACGGTAATGATCCCCATTAACATGATCGAAACGGCAAGAATTGCACCAACTGACAAGTCAATCCCTGCTGTTAAGATTGCTAAAAGCATCCCAAGCCCCATTAATGCATTAATGGATGATTGACTAGCAATATTCATAAGGTTATTTACGGTTAAAAACTTATCTGATAGGGAGGTCAGGATGACAATCAAGATGACAAGAGCTAATAGAGGTCCCAGCTTACCAATTACTTTCTTTAAAGTGATCTTTTCTTTTGGATCTGTGTTCACTGAAAGATTCTTTTCTGATTCTGTCACTAATTGAACTTGACTCATTTTCTCATCCCCCTGTAGCTGCTTTCATTATTCGATCCTGCGAAGCCTCTTCAATCGGTAAATTTGCAGTTAATTTTCCTTCACTCATTACCAGCACTCGATCACACATCCCGAGAATTTCAGGAAGGTCCGAAGAAATCATTAACACGATGGAACCGTTTTCAACCAATTGATTCATCAAGCGATAAACCTCAACTTTCGCCCCTACGTCTATCCCTCTTGTCGGTTCATCAAAGATAAATACCTTCGCATGTGTGCATAACCACTTGGCAATAACAACCTTTTGCTGATTTCCGCCACTCAAGTTCCTGGAGTTAAGTTCAATGTTACCAGGACGAATTTTTAACTCTTTTACATACTTTTGTGCTTCCTTGCGCATTCCTTTTACATCCAGCAAACCTGTACTGCCTTTAAATTTGTCCATATTCGCTATAGCAATATTAAAGTCAAGCGTCATGTCGAGCAGTAGACCTTCACTTTTGCGATCCTCTGTAATAAAAGCGATCCCTGCGTTTATGGCGTCGCGTGGAGATTTGATCTTCATTTCCTGACCATCAATAAAGACCTTCCCGCCTTTATGGTGGTCAACACCGAAAATAGATCTGGCCAATTCTGTACGGCCTGCTCCTACAAGTCCAGAGATTCCAACAATTTCCCCATAATGGATTGAAAAATTAACTGGTTCTGTCGTGCCTGCTACGATTAAATCTTCAACACGAAAGCCCTCTTTTCCAAGGGTAAAGGACTGCTTCGGAAACTTTTCATCTAATGATCGTCCCACCATCAGTTCAATCCAGTAATCACTATCAGTAGTTTTAACTGGTAAGGTTTCGATTTTAAATCCATCCCGAAGAATGGTTATCCGATCGCCAAGGTGTTTAATCTCCTCAAGGCGATGGGAAATAAAGATAATGGCGATGCCTTTTTTCTTAAGCTCTTCGACCACTTTATAGAGCTGTTCTACTTCCTGGGCGCTTAAACTGGATGTAGGCTCATCCATAATAATTAATTTGGCATCTAACGTGATTGCTTTTGCAATTTCAACTAACTGCTGCTGACCAATACCCAATGTTCCCAGTTGTTTATCTGCAAGTTTCGGGCTTTGGCCAAGCATCTCCAAGCAATGCTCCGCCTCTTTGCGCATTGCTTTATGGTTAAGCAAGGACATTTTTCCGCCGTGTTTTAATTCTCTGCCAAGAAAGATATTTTCGTAGACTTTCAGTTCAGGAATTACATTCAATTCTTGATAAATGGTGGCAATGCCTAGTTTCATGGAATCAACTGGGTTATTTAGTGTTACCACGTTCCCTTCCCAATAGATTTCTCCTGCGTCCTTTTGATGCACGCCTGTTAGAATCTTGATTAAAGTAGATTTTCCTGCACCGTTTTCCCCCAGCAGAACATGTACTTCACCCGGTTTTACGTCAAGATCGATTCCCTTTAATACATGGTTTTGAGCAAAACTTTTCTTAATTCCTTTAATTTCAAGGAGGCTCCCTGCACGTACAACCATATATGGTCTCCTTTCTGCAATTATACATTTTAGCTTTTAATAGTTTGTTGGTAAAGCGCTTACCCAAACGAGATAATGGTTTTATCATTTTTCAAGTAAGAAACAATTTTTTAATCTTTGCTAAGATGTTAGGATTTTTAATCACACTGCAGTCATAATCTGCGATCTGAACAGATTAAAGGCGGAACCAGTTGGATATAGGCAATGCCAACTGTGCTAAAATATCCCAGTGAATTTTCTGTAATTCCACCATTTTATTATTCCTTTTATTCCAATTAGGGTAAGCGCTTTCCTATTGCTTATATTGTAACCTACTTCTATTGGAAATTACAATTCTTATTTTTCAAAATTAACCCAAATTTTTTTATATTTTTAACATAAAATCATAAAATCAGTGTTATTTCGCTTAACTCTTGATACTATAACCAATTATACTTGGAGATATGATGGTTAACTTGTAGCGATTTAATGATTATATTTCTACTTTCGAAGTATCCCATGCCTTTAGTTTTTCTAATGAAGTTTTATAGTAATCGGTCAGAACCTGAAGATAATCTGGTCCTTTAACTGCTGTAAAAGGATTTGGACCTTCCGCAGTCATCTCCATAATGATTGGCCCAGTATAATTGATTTCATGTAATGCTTCAACTTGGCCTTTTATATTGGAATGGCCATTTCCAACAGCTTGACGATTAGAGTCAGCCACATGATAAACTCCTAACTTACTTCCTGCTTTTCTTAATGCATCAATAGGGTCTGCCTCCTCAATATTCATATGATAAGCATCTAAAAGAATAGATAAATTCGGACTATCAACAGAATCGAGTAGTTTCATGGCCTCTTGATTTGTAATAATTTGATGGTTTTCATAGCGATTTAACACTTCGAACACTACTTCGATATTTAAAGCTTCGGCTTTCTTCATCACTACCTTGGAACTTTCAACAAGAAGCTCCCAATCCTTTGCAAGATCTCCGCTTCCGGCTATTTTTCCCACATCGCCATGTAAACAAATTCGTTTTGCACCTAAATCGTTAGCCCAATCCAATAGATTTAAAAAGTAACCCACTGCCTCTAGCCTTATACCTTCATTTTCACTGGAAATATCGACATTATCAGGTGTAACAGATAATACCTTTAACCCGTATCTAGACAAGATATTTGCAAGCTCCTCTGGATCTTGCGTAAGATCACCTTGAACTTCTACACCATTTACACCAATATCCTTAGCTACTTTACACTTTTCTTCAACAGAAATATCACCAAAAGTCCATAAACATAAACCATATTCTCTACTCATTTTACTTCCTCCTAGTTACTAATTTTATTTAATATTTCTTTTATAGAGTCTAGTACTCTACTATTTTCAAAATAGGCTGAATTTTATATAGACTCTAGTACTTGAAAATACAAAACACCCGGATACTCACATTTATTAACAGTTTTTAACCAATCTTACTAACCTTACTCTGATTTAAATCATATTTATCTCTAAACTCATCCTCTATTTGTTCCAATGTCAGCCCTCTTGTCTCTGGCAAGTTTTTCGCAACAAATAATATCCCAATGAATCCAAACGCAGCAAATAAGAAAAATGTTCCTGACAGTCCGAGTATACTTAAAAGAGTAGGGAAAAATAGTCCCACTAGAAAATTACAAATCCATTGGGAGCATGTAGCAATCCCCATACTAAGACCACGAAGACGAACTGGGGCAATTTCAGCTATTACGAGCCATCCTAAAGGTCCAATAAACCCTTGAAAAAAGGCTAAGTACGTTACTGTCAATGTTAATACGATAAATGGTAAAATCGGTGAATCAGTTAGCGCAATATTAGTAAACCCAATCGCTATTAGAACCACCGTAACACCAGTAAAACCTATAAGCAGCATCGTCCGTCTATTCACTTTGTTAAGAAGGGACATACCAACGATAACAGCAATAACGGCAATTAATCCATTTGCTACGTTTGCAATCAAAGCTGTCTTGGTTCCAAAACCAGCATTTTCTAGAATTTGAGTTCCATAATACATAATAGAATTTATTCCTACCAACTGAGCAACTGACCCAACTACAACCCCTATTCCTACCATATATCGAACCCAAGGTACCCTTAATTCTTTTAGTGATGCTTTTTCTACTTTTTGCGATTCTTGAATATGTGCTTTTATTTCATTTAGTTCTTGTTGTGCAATACCCTCATTACGAATCATTTTCAGGACCTTCAGTGCTTCAGCCATTTTTCCTTTTGAGGCTAACCACCTGGGACTTTCTGGTAGAACAGCGACTCCAAACCATAATGCCACTGCCGGTAAGGTTGCAACAACTAACATATAACGCCAAACATGTCCTGTATCACCAAAGGCATTTCCAATAATGGCGTTAAATACATAAGCTAGAAATTGCCCAGTAACAATCATTAATTCATTTCGTGTAACCATCCTGCCCCGATGTTCCGACGGAGACATTTCCGAAAGATAGGATGGTATGATTACCGAAGAACCGCCTACAGCAAGGCCTAGAATGAAGCGAAAAATAATCATTACTGTTGCATTTGGTGCAGTAACACAACCCATTGTTGCAAATAAAAATATAATAGCAAGATACAGTATTAGACTTCTGCGCCCTTTTCGATCTGATAACTGTCCTCCCACTATTGAACCAAAGGCAGCTCCTAACGTTAGAGAACTTGCTACAAGCCCTTCTGTAAGAGGGGTAAGATTTAATTGTTCGGGCTTTGCCATAAATGGGAGTGAACCATTCATAACTCCTGTATCGTATCCGAATAATAGCCCCCCAAACGTTGATACAGTGGTAATTAATTTCAAAAACTTTTTTGGGTTCTTTTTCTTAAAATGATCCAATGGTACACCCGTATTTGAAATATTCTCCATTTAAAAATTCCCCTTATATTAATAAGTGATTAACTCTTGGGAAAAACAACTGTAAAATCCCTCTAAGATACAAAAAATCCTAATATTAAACTGAAATTAATTTTCAATCTATATAGCGCTTACAGAATTCTATTAAGGCATCTCCCTTTTCTATGTAGATTGGAATGAAATCCTGTTCTGATGTGAAACTGACATCATTCCTAGAAAATGGAGAAGAGCTTATCTTTCGTTCTTAGAAATTGGAGCCGTTGAATCACGAACAATCAAGAGCGGAGACATAACTACCCGTTGCATCACTTTATTTGATCGTTCTTTCTTATTGGTAATTTCATCAACAAGCAACTCTACTGCTTTGGCTCCCATTTCTTCTATCGGTTGAGCGATAGTCGTTAATGGCGGGTCACTAAGTTTTGCCAAAATACTATTATCAAATCCAACGATAGATAACTCATTAGGGATTTGTATCTTTAGAGTTCTTGCTGCACGGAAAACACCAAAAGCAAGTAATTCTGTCGAAACAAAAATGGCTGTAGGCCTGTTTTCTTGACTTTTCAATAAATTCAAGCATACCTGTCCACTTTCATCCAAATCTAAGGAACTATATAGGATGGTTAAATCATCAGAAGATAGCCCAGAATCTATTAATCCTTCTTTAAATCCCTTTACCCTGTTTTTTATGGAAGGAATATTGATGTTTTCTACGATCATGGCTATTTCCCGATGGCCTAACTTTGCTAAATATGTACCAGCTTCATACCCACCCTGAAAATCGTCTACCATTACTATATGAATGGGTAAATTAGGAACATCACGCGAAAGCATGACAACTGGAATATCCCCCTCTATTAATTGTTGAAAAGCGCGCCTATTTTTTAAACCAGTTGCAATAATCATTCCATCAACATACTTTTGTTTCAACATGGAAATATATTCATCTTCTTTGGTACTGTCATTATCAGTGCTGCATATAATGACATTAAACCCTTTTTTACGACCGTTGTCCTCAATTGCTCTTGTCACTTCAGCCATAAATGGATTAGAAATATCAGGAATCAACAAACCGATTGTTTTCATTGCCTTTTTAACGGAAGAAGCAATACTTGGCTGAAACTGTAATTCATCAATTACTTCCCAAATTCGTTTCCTAGTCTTTTCACTGATACTTCCCGTTCCGTTTAGTACCTTTGATACAGTAGATATAGAAACATCTGCTTTTTTTGCAACATCATAAATGGTTGGCTTCAACGCTAATCTCCCTTTCCCCAATTTCTATTTCTCATTATAAACAAAGTTATTAGGAAAAAGGGCAATTTTTATCCATTCAAACGGTAATTAAAACATCATTTTCTACTTTAATTGGCTTTTTCTCCTTATACGATTCTATACATGCAAGAGCAATTAACAATGCAGAACGGGCATCTTCTCCAGTAACGGAAGTCGGTTTATTGTTCTTTACTGCATCAACAAAATCTTTTAATTCATCTACATAAGCATCAAAAAGCAAGTCCTGATCGTAGCGCAAAGTATTATAACTCGCTCCCTCTTTTGTATACCTAGTCATACTTGATTCGCGAATGCTTCCCACCTGTACCATTCCTTCAGAACCAAAAACTTCCCCACGGACATCATACCCATACAATGCTTGGAAGTTTGCTTCTGCAACAGCAATAGCGCCATTATCAAATCGAATGCTTACAACAGCTGTATCGAGTAAACCTTTATCTTTAAATTCTGGTGCTACAAGGGCATCAGCCATTACAAATACTTCAACTGGTTTTGCATTTGGATTTAGGTATAAAAGTGTATCAAAATCATGAATAAGTGTTTCCAAAAAAATAGTCCACTCAGGTTTATTTGGATTACCTAATGCTGGATCTCTCGTTAAAGAGCGCAATAATTGTGGTGTACCAATTTTTCCGTCAACGATTTCTTCATGCGCGCTTTTGAAGCCTTTTGAAAAGCGACGGTTAAATCCAACTTGTAATGGCACTTTCATTTCCTTAACAACTTGAAGAACTTCATCAGCTTCTTCTAATGTTATAGCCATTGGTTTTTCACAAAAAACAGCTTTTCCGTTTTTTGCAGCGGCAATAACATTACTTGCATGTGTTCGTGCTGGTGAAGCGATAATAACTGCATCTACATTTGGGTCCTGCATCATTTCAAGTGGATCAGTATACGTTTTTATATTTAATCCTAATTCATTTGCAAATTTTTCTGCAGCACCAGGAAATGGATCTGCTACCGCATATAAAATAGCATCTGGTATTCGTTTTGCTATACTTTCTCCGTGAAAAGCCCCCATTCTGCCAGCACCTAATAACCCAACCTTTAATTGACTCATTCCAATCACACCTCATCATTCCAATAATTAATTTAGGAAAGTTCTTTCCTTACTTATTTTTATTGTAATCACTTACATTAAAATCGTCAATCACTTTTATTTTATTTTTATGAATATTTTTGAAATTCAATTTGGGATTAGTAGCTTACTAGACACTTAAAGCAAAAAGGCTGTTCTTGAGCATTATCCATGCAATATTGGTCTTCTCTTTTAAAAGTTTCATTACTTTTATACTTCGAGACATCATATGCTTTACCTGCAATGATGGGAAAGAAATTAAACAACACCGGATTTAAGGCGTTTTTTTAAAGAGTATATCTTTTTTTCGAGGACTCACTTTTAGGAAAGTTCTTTCCTCAATATACACACACTACTCTCCTTTCTTGCCATTATCGTTATAAAAAAAAGATACAAAGCTTTTTAACTTTGTATCCCTTATCAATTCGAATCTATTTTTTACTACATTACGTTGTTCAAATTATTAAAAATCTAGCCGGACAAGTTGTTCTAATTCGCAAACATGTACTAATTTAATATTGTATTGATTGTTTTTTTCTTGTATTTCATAATAACAGGAAGCGTACTCGAATAACAATAAATATTCTCTTCCACCATAAATTACATCAATATATTTCATAAACTCTCCATCCTAATTTCTTTAAAATACAAGGACACATCGACAATTCCTAGGCACCAGCCTTACTTTTTTTAACGGATTTTTCTACTGCCAATTTTGCATGATCCTTCCCCCAAATGATGATAAGGAGCGTAGCCACTAATCCCAGTATCCCGACAAAATAAAATCCTGCTTTAATTCCCATAAGTGAATTAAATATTCCTGCAAAAAACGGCCCCGCAAAGATGCCTATAGCATAAATCGCCTGATAGGCACCCATCGCCGTCGCTCTTTTTTGGGGTGCAATTTTTTCAATCGCCAATCCTAACAGCAATGGAAAAATTAAGCCCAGTGAAAATCCGCTAAAAATCTGAACGGCCAAAAATAACTCTTTACTCTGAACTAACGGAATCAGCAGCGTGAAAACGGAGGCAAAGAAAAAGGCCGTTTTTAGGGCATTCCATTCACCCAAAAGCGGAACAAGTACTCTCCCAATAAAAAGAGTTGCAATGGCATGAGGGATCATAAATGCAAACACGATGAAAGTAAGCTCACTTGCATGAAAGCCAATATTTAGTGCATAGTTGGATGTAAACCCAAACATCGTTGAAAAAATAATACTATGTGCCAAAATCGATAAGAGGGCCACCTTCATCAATGATCGTTCTTTTATAACAGTCGCTAATTCTCTCACCTTTAGCGGTTCCCTCTCTATTCCTTCCTTTGGTTCAAAAATAAAAAGGGATAGGATTACACCGAGGATGCTGAAAGATCCGGCTATCCAAAATGGGGCTTTCCATCCCCATTCACTTACGATTGAACCACTAAAACTCATCCCTAAAAACTGGGCAAGAACGACAATAAATGAAATACTCCCCATTGCCCGATGTACTTCATGATCAGCAAAATAACTTGGATATAAGACTGTAAATGCCACCCACGTAGCCGCTGAAATTCCTGCAAGTGCGCGGGCCGCGAGAATCCAACCTAAACTATCTGTTAGTAAAAAAAAACCACAACTTAACATGCTAACCAACATGCCAAAAATGATAAATGGTTTTCTGACTTTCTTTACATCAGAAAAGATCCCAATCGGAAGTCTGAATAAAAGCTGCATAATCCCGTAGCTGCTCAATACGATTCCAATAAATGTATACTTTCCGCCTAATGATTCCATATAAGGCGAAAAGATAGGAACATAGAGAAATTGCGGAAACCATAATAGAAACGAAACAACAATAAAAAGATTTCTATTCCATCGTAATGTATTCATGCATACCACTTCCATTTTAATCATATTTAAGAAAAAACCGGGCAAATATCGCCCGGTTTTATTTATGCTTTATAGCTTGATTTAAACTCTCTGATCTTTACTTTGACCGTTTCTTTAACAGCTTCCTTACCTGGTGTAAGAATGGTCCGGGCATCATACACTTCTTTATCGTTCTCTAGCACATTACGGACAGCTTTTGTCCATGCTTGCAAGCATTCTGTATTCACATTAATTTTGGCATGACCAAGTTCAATCGCTTGATGGATTTGGTGCAATGGAATGCCTGAACCACCATGTAATACAAGCGGTACATTTGTTAATTGAGAAATTTCCTTCATTTCAGCGAACCCTAATTTTGGTTCTCCTTGGTAGGGGCCATGTACTGAGCCAAGGGCTGCTGCGAGTGCATCGATGTTTGTTTCTTGAACAAGCCGTAAACATTCCTGTGGATCCGCATAATTAATGCCGCCGATCAGACCATCCTCGTTACCGCCCACGGTGCCGACCTCAGCTTCGACCGTCACACCGCGTCGCCGGGCATAGTCAGTTACTTGCTTTGTCATGGCAATGTTTTCTTCAATAGAATGGTGCGAACCGTCAATCATTACGGAGGTATATCCAGCGTCAATGGCCTCTTTACATCTTTCTACACTATTCCCATGATCAAGATGCAGGGCGACTGGTACCGTAATATTTTTTTCCTCTACAATTCTATTTACGATCATAGCGATCGTCTTAAATCCGCCCAAATAATCTACTAGTCTATCGGATGAGGCCACAATGATAGGAGACCGCTCCTCTTCAGCCGCTTCCAGCATTGCTTCTGCCCATTGAAAGCTGTTGATATTAAATTGTCCTACTGCATACTTTTCCTTTTTTGCTTTTTCAAGCATTTCTTTCATCGGAACTAATCTTGATGTTGCGATCATTTCCATCCCACCCCTCTTATCAGAATTTTCAAACTAATCAATGCGGATCAAATTCATGTGAATTTGATCCAACCTCACGTTGCGTTTAGCTTATTAGTATTGTTTTGCCGTTTCTAACTTTTGCTTTCTTAACTCAAATGCCTTTTGAATGCTTTCTTTATCAGATACTTCTGCCACACCGACATTCCACCAGCTCTCATAGCCGTCAGTCATGGTTTTAGGAAGAACTTTAATATCGATTAGAGTTGAGCCTTCCTGTTTCTTAGCATCTTCTAACGCCGCTTTCAATTCTTCGACTGTATTGACGCGGTAGGTTTTTGCACCATATCCTTCCGCCACTTTTGCATAATCAATATTTAAGATTTTATTATCATGGGTTCTAAATTCACAGAAGTAACTGCTGCCGCCATGATCCATTTGTAAATTGTTGATACATCCAAATCCTGAATTATCAAAGAGGACAACATTGATTTTTTGTCCATATTGAATCGAAGTAATGAATTCAGAATGCAGCAATAGGAAGCTGCCATCCCCTACAAGGGAATATACCTCTTTCGTTGGCTCTGCTAATTTTACCCCTAATGCACCCGATACTTCGTACCCCATGCAAGAGTAGCCGTACTCGACATTGTACGTATTGGGTTCAGATGTATTCCATATCCTCTGTACGTCACCTGGAAGGGACCCGGCTGCAGTGATGATTACGCTATCAGGTGAAATGGTCTCATTCACCGCTAATAATGCTGTAGTCTGAGCCAGTTCGGTGTTAAGCGCATCCGCATATTCATTCAATACTTCTTGTGAAAAATGATTTTTTACTTCCGGAAGGAAATTTTCACGTTGGAATGTTACTTGACTCAAACGGTCACGTTCAGCATTCCATTCCGCTTTCAATTCAGCAATTTCACCGCCAAAGTCACTTTCATATCCTTCTAATAATGGAGCCAATTGCTCTAATGTTGTTTTTGCATCTGCGACAACTTGGAAGGCATCCATTTTATAAGCTTGCAGACGGCTGACATTGATGTTTAAGAACTTGGTTTGATCAAAGTCAAATGCCGTTTTGGAAGAAGTGGCAAAATCGGTATATCTCGTTCCAATTCCAATAAATAAATCGGCTTGACGTGCGGCTTTATTAGCTGCCAGTGTGCCAGTAATCCCCATTCCACCTAGATTATTTTTGAAATCAGACTCTACCGTTGCTTTACCGGCCTGTGTTTCTACTAATGGGATATTATGTTTTTCTGAAAGCGAAATCAAAATATCACGTGCTTCGGAGTATTTTGCTCCGCCGCCCACTAAAATGACTGGTTTTTTACTTGCACGGATCAGTTCAGCAGCTCCCTTAAGCTCTCGCTCTACCGGTGCTTTACGATCCACATAATGGACGCGTTTTTCAAAGAATTTTTCGTCATAGTCAAACGCTTCCCCTTCTACATCCTGCGCAATACAAATCGTTGCCGGACCGGCTTTTCCTGGATCGGTCATCACTTCAAAGGCACGAAGCAAGCTTGGCATTAACTGTTCTGGGCGCGTAATCCGATCCCAATATCTAGAGACCGGTTTTAAGGCATCATTTGTCGTGACAGCTAAGCTATATTCTTGTTCTACTTGTTGTAAAACGGGATCAGGCTGTCTGGTTGCAAAAGTATCACCCGGGATAAACAATACAGGAATATTATTTGCCAAGGCCGTCCCAGCCGCTGCAGCCAAATTGGCTGAACCTGGTCCAACAGACGTCGTGACAGCATAGATCTTTTGACGAAGCATTTGTTTACTGTAGGCAATCGCTGCATGTGCCATTCCTTGTTCGTTTTTCCCTTGAATCACCTTTAAATGTCCTGAGTATTGCTCAAGTGCCTGCCCAATCCCCAAAACATTTCCATGTCCAAATACATTAAAGATACCTTCAACAAATAAAGACTCTTTACCATCCACATAGATATATTGTTGATTTAAAAATTTAATAAGTGCCTGCGCGGTCGTTAATCTAATTTTTCCCATGGCTTTTCTCACCTCAAACTGTTTGTTCAGCTTTTTCTGATCTTTCAGCAATTAATTGTTCAATTTCAGCAACGGTTGGCATGGCTTCTGAAGAACTGTGTTTACTTACCACAATGGCTGCAGAGGCACTGCCGAATTTAAGAGCGGTTTCAATATCCTTGCCTGT
The DNA here is from genome assembly GCF_038440275.1 of Bacillus sp. OTU2372. Taxonomy (NCBI): domain Bacteria; kingdom Bacillati; phylum Bacillota; class Bacilli; order Caryophanales; family Bacillaceae; genus Bacillus; species Bacillus sp. OTU2372. The sequence continues at coordinate 117,078 of NZ_JASATK010000005.1, read as the reverse complement.
GATTAAAGCGTAAAGAAATGCAGATGCGTAAGAGTCGCCTGCGCCAAACGTTTTTAATACTTTCGTTAGATAAGCATGGCCTCTGAATGTTTCGCCTGATTTTGAATACGCATAAGACCCTTCTACACCGTGCTTAATCACAACTAGTTCTGGAGAGTATTTAAACAAATGGTTAATAGTCTCAGAGTTGCTGCCCTCTGTAACGTTTTCCATCACATCGAATTCATCACGTGTACCCACCACAACATCTGCCTGATCCGCTACTAATGAATAATAAACAGATGTTTCTTCAGGTGATGCCCATGTATATCCACGATAGTCCAATTCAAAAACAACTTTCACATCATGTTTTTTTGCTAAATGGATGGCTTTTAAGACTGCTTCACGGGAAGGGCTTTTAGCTAAAGCTGTACCTGAAACAAGTAGAACCTTTGCTTTTTTAATATAGTCTTCATCTACCTCAGATGGCTGTAAATAAAGGTCAGCTACCTCATCGCGGTACATTAAGATACTGCATTCTTCCGGACTTTTAATTTCTGTAAAGGCTAAACCTGTCTTATGGCCTTCTTGATCAACGACCATGTTGGATGTATCCACTCCAACACCACGCATATACTGCTCAATAAAACGTCCGTGCTGGTCATTGGCAAGCTTGCCGATAAATCCTGTTTTTAGTCCAAGCTTTGATGATCCAATCGCAATATTTGCTGGTGAACCGCCTACATATTTTTTAAATGTCATTGTTTCTTCCATTGGACGGTTGTATTCCACCGCGTTTAAATCCATACAGGCACGGCCAATGGCAATAAGGTCAAATTCTCTATCAGACTGAAATTGAACGTTCATTTTTTAATAACATCTCCTTTATTTACGGTTTAGGATCCATTCGTGTGCTGGCTCATTGTGAAATTTCCAAATGCGTGTTGGTCCTGCCATTACATTCAGGTAATAGGATTCATAACCATCAGGAACCCCAACTGGATGGTATCCGGCAGGTACTAACACGACGTCGCCATTCTCTACGGCCATTGTTTCATCAAGAGAACGATCATCTGTGTATACACGTTGGAAGACAAATCCTTGACGAGGGTTCATTTCATGATAGTAGCTTTCTTCTAAAAAAGACTCATTCGGCAAGTTATCTTGATCATGCTTATGCGGCGGATAGCTTGACCAGTTTCCGCTTTCTGTGAATACTTCTACCACTAGTAAACTATTTGCGGAAGGGTCTGAATCTGGTAAGATATTATGAACTAAACGCTTATTGCTATATTTCCCTCTATTTTCAATTCCATTGTCTTCCGCTTTAATTAACTTAGTAGGCAATTGTTTAAAAGATGGGGAGTAACAAAGAGCAACCCGAGCTTGACTCACAGCCTCCACCTCAAAAGAACGATCATTCGATACGTAAACACTATCTGTTGGTTTCTTTTCAAATACGCTTTCTCTAGTGCCTATATTTTTAAATGCTTGTTCATGGTCGGAAACATTGATTTTCCCTGTTAGTGCGACAATGCAGCATTCTACTTTAGCTAGATCTTCTCTATATGTACTACCTGGAGTAAGGTCGATTACTTTAAACCCCACATATTCTAATGAAGAATTTTCACTTGTTACTTCATGAACGATGGTTACACCTGGTAACGTTTCTTTAAGATTTGGCTTTCGGAGTAATTTACTCACTTTGTAGTTTCCTCCTATTTTATGTGAATTCTAGTAATGGCTATTATCCTAGTAACCATTAGCAGGATAATAGCCGAATGTTACAGTTGCTCGTAACTTATTCAAATGATGGAGCTTTATAATTAGCTGTTACTACTTTTTTACGTGTATAAAAGTCTACACTGTCTTTCCCGTTTGCAGGTAATGTTCCGTAGAAGGAAGATTTCCATCCAGAGAATGCGAAGAATGCCATTGGAGCTGGAACACCTAAGTTAATGCCAAGCATACCTGCATCGATATTTTCACGGAAGTAACGAATGGCTGAAGCGTTTGATGTATAGAGACATGCACCATTTGCAAATTCTGATTGATTGGCTGTTTCCACAGCTTCTTTTAAGTTTTTAACACGAACGATGGATAGGACTGGAGCAAAAATTTCATCTTTCCAGATCGCCATATCGGTTGTAACATCATCAAAAATAGTTGGTCCTACAAAATATCCTTCTTCTGGTGTATTTTCCCGGCCATCACATACTAATTTTGCCCCTTCTTCAATACCCTTTTGGATATAACCTAATGTCCGCTGTTGATTTTCTTCACGTATAACCGGACCTAAGAATACGCCTTCATCCAAGCCGTGACCGATTTTTACTTCTTTTGCTTTTTCTACTAATCTATTAAGAAAGGCATCCGCAATTCCTTCTTCTACAGTTACAACCGAACAAGCCATGCAGCGTTCACCAGCCGAACCAAAGGCAGAAGCAATAACATTTGCTGTAGCAAGTTCTAAATCAGCATCATTTAAAACAACTGAATGGTTTTTAGCACCAGTTAAGGCTTGAACACGTTTTAGGTTTTGACTTCCGCGTTTATATACATATTCTCCGACAGGCTTTGAACCAACGAAGGAAATAGCTTTCACTTCTGGGTGGTCTAAAAGTCCATTTACAACATCATGTGCACCATGAACAATGTTGAAGACTCCTTTAGGAAGACCAGCTTCTTCTAATAGTTCAGCTAATTTTTGAGCTAATAATGGTGTTCTTTCAGATGGTTTAAGAACGAATGTATTACCTACGGCAATGGCCATTGGGAACATCCAGCATGGTACCATCATCGGGAAGTTAAATGGTGTAATTCCGCCAACAACACCAATCGGATAACGATAATTAGTAATCTCAACATCCGTTGCAATAGTAGTAAGTGAATCTCCCATCATTAGTGTAGGGGCACCTGCAGCAAATTCCACATTTTCAATTCCGCGTCCTACTTCACCTAATGCTTCAGATAGGTTTTTACCATTTTCAATCGTGATAATACGAGCTAATTCTTGTTTATTTTTTTGTAAAAGTTGGTGGAAATCAAATAAGATTCTCGCCCGCTTTGGAACAGGTACGTTTTTCCACTTTTCAAATGCCTTTGCTGCTACTTCTACAGCATAATCAACTTCTTCTTTTGTTGAAAGAGGAACTTGGGCAATAATTTCTTTTTTAGCAGGATCGTAGACATCCTCAAATTGCGTTGTTTTACTTTCGACCCATTCACCATTGATATAATTTTTTAGTTTTTCTACTTTCACCATTACATTAGTCATATTTGTGCTTCCTCCTTAAGAATAAATTCATTGTAGTTTTTGAGTACCTTAGAATGTAAGATCCTCTATCAGACTGATAAAACTGGTAAATTGCATTTAAGTATTTGTTATATATTGGTTATGTTTTGGTTATGTTTGATTTTATCTTAATACTAAAAACGCTTTCAGTCAACTCTTTTTTTAAGATTATTTTGAAAGTTTTACTTATAGTTTACCCGTTAAAAACTGAGCTTCGCCGAAACCAAAGCTCCAGTCAGCTGCCCCATTCGTAACAATCGAGACCATAATGTCATTTGGTTCAATTCCACAATTCTCTGCTAGCCCTTGTGCCAATAGTCTATAAAAGGTTTTCTTTTGCTGGTCACTTCTTTGTGTACTTGTGATAGTGATAACAACTACATTTCGGCTTCTTTCAAACCCTAACCCAGTGTCTTCAATGATTAATTCATTCGCTCGATGCTGATGGACGATTTGGTAACGATCTCTTTCAGGGACGCCAAAAGCTTGTACCACAGCCCGGTGAGAAACATCTAGTAATTGTTTCAACTCTTTTTCATCTCGACCCTCTATTAAATCAAATCTAATTAACGGCATTTGATCCCCTCCAATTGGTTTATCAACACCAACATTTTTATCAACTATTGGGTATATGTTGGTTATGTAATGATTATATCATATTACTAATTTGGGATTCAATCAATAATTTCGTATAACTTTAAATACTTGGAAATGCTTGGAGCCCAATGCCACAAAAAAAAGCCTTTCCTCATAATTACTGAGAAAAGGCCTTTATCAATTTTTAAAATTAAAATCGACATTACAATCAAATTCTAAACGATGTACTGCGCCTTAAATATGTAATCCCTCTCTAATGGATTTCAACGTTAGTTCATTGGACCACTCTGGTTTATCAGGATAGGCGAATACGGAATTGGTTACAATTCCATCAAATCTCATTTCTCTTAATTTCCGATATAATGCTTCAAAGTTTACTTCCCCTTCACCAGGATTCAAATGCTGATGGATGGTTACGTTTGCATTAGGCGGATTAATAATATATCGTAAGCCAAATGCTGCCTTATGATTAAGTGTATCAGCAATTAAAACATGGGCAAGTAGATCCCCTGCTTCCTCTAAGTGTTTCGCTACATCGCCGATCCCATCATCATAAAAGAAAGCGTGTGCTACGGAATAGACTAATTTAATCCAATCCTTATCAAATGCACGAATCATTCGAATCGCTTCTGTGTTCAGCTCAATAAAGTCATTTGGATGAGATTGTAAATTTAGGTTAATCCCTTCTTTTTCAAAAATCGGCATTAACTCTTCCATTGATCTTACAAAGGCAGCTTCGCTTTCTAGTGGACGGCTTTTGTCCCCGCTAAATTCGCTGTTCATTAAATCTACTCCTAATTCAGAAGTGATTTCAATACAACGCTTCCAATTCCTAACGGCAGCTTGGCGCTCTGCTTCGTTTGGTGAAGACCATTGTTGAACAGGAAGTACGGACGAGATTTGAACGCCGGCATCTGAACAATATCTTTTTAAATCCTTTATCAGCTGCTTATCAACCTTTGGATATTCATAAAACCAAATAAAATCTTTACGTGGAGATAACTCTACCCATTCATACCCTAATCTAGCAACTGCATCGATAGTCTCTTTTAAATTAGTATTGTCACGATAATGTGATGGATCGTATGCTAAACGCATTCTAATGTTCCCCTTTCTTTTGTAGGCCAAAGCGCTTTCAATTTCCTCAACTTCAGATAACTAACTTTTTGTTATATGTTGGTTAACTCTTGGTTATCTATATGTACATAATAATACGAATTGTTCTTACAATCAACATTTTTTTATCATTTTTTTAAAGAAAGTGAAATAAAAAATCCCCTTCTTTTCGTGACGTTAGCCAGTAAGAGGGGGATTCAGACAGATGCCTAGTCAGCAAGGACAAGTTGAATGGCATGATTCTTTGCGTATTCTTGATACGTATCATTCGGAACCTTATCGGTAATTAGGTAATCAATATCATCTAAACTACAATAGGTCATTAACCCATATTTATCAAATTTATCGTGATCTACCAATAAATAGACCTCTGAACTTCTGCTGACAATGGTCTTTTTTAATTCACTTTCTAGTGGTGATGCATTCGTTACGCCGTTTAAGAGTGAAATACCAGTAGAAGCCATAAAGGCTTTCCTAATATTGTAATCCTTTAGTAAATCCATATTTCGCGGGTTAACAAACGAACTTGTTTTCCGTTCAAGCATTCCGCCGATGGAGATGACATTTAAATTTTCATATGGAATGGCACAAACAATTAAATCAATATTATTTGTAAAAATTGTCAGGTTTTTTTCCTTTAAATATTCAAACATTTCAATCGTGGTCGTCCCTGAATCTATGAAAATAAAATCTCCATCTTCCACAAAACTTGCGGCCTTTTTCGCAATTAATTCTTTTTGTTCTTGATTACGCACACTTCTTTCTTGAAAAGATTCAAGCCTTTTGTGAATAGAAGATACCCCTCCATACACCTTTTTCAGTTCCCCGCGATCTACTAACTCTTGTACATCGCGTCTGATGGTATTTTTAGATACATCAAACACTTTAACCAGTTCGTCTAGTGAAGCTGATTGATGTTCTAATACATATTCTTGAATTTTTTTTATGCGCTTTTCCTTAATCATCTATTTCACCCTAGTCTTGCAATAAGTTTTTTGTTATCGTTTACATTTCATTATATTATATATACATATATATTACCAACAAATAACCAAAACTTCTCTTCTTTTTTTAAAAAAGGATGAAATGATTCTTTAATTACCGATCATGTTTACATTCTAATTAGCAATGACAAGTTGGATGCCATTTTCCTTAGCGTATTTTTGATAGGAGCCATTTGGAATCGTATCGGTAACTATATAATCAATCTCACTTAAACTACAATAGGTCATTAAACCATATTTATCAAATTTATCATGGTCTACCAATAAATAGACCTCTCTACTCCTGCTGACAATGGTCTTTTTTAATTCACTTTCTAGTGGCGATGCATTCGTGACACCATTTGATAGTGAAATACCGGTAGAAGCCATAAAAGCTTTTTTTATATTGTAATCTTTAAGTAAATCAAGATTTCGCGGGTTCCCAAACGAATTGGTTTTAGGGTCAAGCATCCCACCGATTGAGATGATATTTAAATGCTCAAACGGAAAGGCCCGGATAATCAAGTCAATACTATTTGTAAAGATGGTTATGTGTTTGTCCTTTAAATACTCAAACATTTCAATGGTAGTGGTTCCTGAATCGATGAAGATAATGTCACCATTTTCCACAAAACTTGCGGCCTTTTTCACGATTGATCCTTTTTGTTCTTGGTTACGTTTTTTTCTATCTTGAAAGGATTCAAGTTTTTTATGAATGACCGATACCCCGCCATAAACCTTTTTGAGCTCCCCGCGATCTACTAACTCTTGTATATCACGTCTGATCGTATTTTTTGATACATCAAAAACACTTACTAACTCATCTAATGAGGCTGAATCATATTCTAAAACATATTCTTGAATTTTTTTTATGCGTTTTTCTTTAATCAATTGATTTCACCCCTTATGATTCATTTCGATTACCATTTATACAAATATATTATCAAGAATTAATCAAAACTTCACTATTTTTTCTCAAAAAAATAAACATAAATAGATAAATGATCTGATAAAAGATATGATTTGTTATCATATGTTGGTTCAAGGGATTAATCAAAAAAAAAAACCGAGCCCTATTAGGACCGGTCTTTGTGTCTTTCTTCTAAAGTTCTTAAAACTTCTTTAAACGGAAGCCCTTGTTCTACTAGTAAAACCTGGAGATGATAGAGCAAATCGGCTGCTTCCCAACGAAGTTCTTCATGATCGCGGTTTTTTGCGGCAATAATCACTTCTGCCGCTTCTTCGCCGACCTTTTTCAAAATCTTATCGACGCCTTTTTCAAAAAGGTATGTTGTATAAGCACCTTCTGGACGCTCTTTTTCACGTTCTAAGATAACTTTTTCTAATGATTGCAGGATCTGATAGTCTGCTAAATTGGCATTACGGTCAACCACCCGTTCTGAAAAACAGCTGACAGCTCCTGTGTGGCAGGCTGGTCCTTTCGGATAAACCTGTACTAATAACGCATCCTGATCACAGTCGTAATTGATGCTGGCTACTGTCTGGGTATTGCCGCTGGTTGCTCCTTTATGCCACAATTCCTGACGGGAACGGCTATAAAACCAAGTTTCCCCGGTTTCAAGCGTTTTTTGCAATGAGTCCTCATTCATATAAGCGAGTGTTAACACTTCTTTTGTATCAGCATCTTGGATAATTGCGGGGACGAGCCCCTTTTCATCAAATTTCACGTTCATCGTATGCTCACTCCTTTTTCCCTTAAAAAGCTTTTAACCTCATCTACGGATGTTTCCTTATAATGAAAAATGGAGGCAGCAAGTCCAGCATCGGCCTTTCCAGCTAAAAAGGCTTCAGCAAAATGGTCCGCATTTCCGGCACCGCCTGAAGCGATAACAGGAATGGTTACAGCTTCACTAACCGCTTTGGTCAGTTCTAGATCAAATCCATTTTTCTCGCCATCACTGTCCATACTTGTAAGGAGGATTTCCCCTGCACCAAGCTTAGCTGCTTCAACCGCCCACTCGACTACTTTTTTCTCTGTCGGTGTTCGGCCGCCGTGGGTATAGACACGCCAGGTCCCGATTTCAGGATCAAATTTCGCATCGATGGCCACCACGATGCACTGGGAACCGAAGTAACTGGCGCCTTCCTTGATCAAGCCAGGATTTAAGACTGCCGCTGTGTTCAGCGACACTTTATCGGCACCGGCCCGTAGAATTCTTTTCATATCCTCTAAGGCATTGATGCCACCGCCGACGGTAAACGGAATCGCAAGCTCGGACGCTACGGCCTTAACAACCTCAACCATTGTTTTCCGGCCCTCCACGGATGCGGAAATATCTAGGAATACCAATTCGTCCGCTCCTTGCTCATCATAAAATCGCGCTAGTTCAACCGGGTCCCCGGCATCGCGGAGCTGGACAAATTGGATGCCTTTAACAACCCTGCCATCCTTTACATCAAGGCAGGGAATAATTCGCTTCGTTAATGTCACTTTACTCCCACCTCTTTCAATGCTTCCTTAAGGGTAAAACGATTTTCGTAAAGGGCCTTTCCTACAATCGCTCCACAAATTCCTTTTTTTGCAATCGCCTGTAAATCAGCAAGACTGCTGACGCCGCCGGAGGCAATGACATTTTTCCCTGTCACTTCAGCCAGTTCCCAAACCGCATTAATATTCGGGCCCGCTAAGGTACCATCCGTAGCAATATCGGTAAAAATAAACGTTTCGGCACCTGCATCGGCAAATCGCTTGCCAAGCTCGACCGCTTTGACGGAAGAGGTATCGAGCCAGCCATGTGTCGCGACATAACCGTTTTTCGCATCAATGCCCACTGCAATTTTCGCCCCATACTTTTCTATCATTTCGATCGCAAATTCTGGGTTAGAAACGGCAATACTGCCGATGATGACGCGGTCAACGCCATTTTCCAGATAGTGGAGGATATCCTCTTCTGTGCGTATCCCGCCGCCAATTTGAACTTTTGCATCTAGTTTTTGCGCAGCTTCAATGACAAAACGGTCATTTACACGCTTGCCGTCTTTCGCACCATCAAGGTCGACCATATGGATCCATTCGGCCCCCGCAGCTGCAAAACTTTTTGCCATTTCAAATGGAGAATCCCCATAAACGGTTTCTTTATCGTAGTCCCCCTGGAGGAGACGGACACATTTGCCGCCCCGCATATCGATTGCCGGGTAAATCGTTAAACTCATCGAACCGCATCCCTTTCCACAGCCAATTTTAAAAAGTTATCCAAGAGAGCCATCCCAAGTCTGCTGCTTTTTTCAGGATGAAATTGCATTCCAAAAATATTATCTCTTCCTACGACCGCTGAGACTTGTTCATGATAGTCTGCCTTTGCCAGAAGGGCATCATTATTGTCTGCATCGACAAAATAGGAATGCACGAAATAAACGTAATCTTCGGTTAGGTCGTTTAAAAGAGGGGAATCTTGAACAAATTCAAGCCTGTTCCAGCCCATATGCGGTACCTTGTAGGTTTCGCCTTCCGGTGTAGTACCTGGAAAACGGCGGACTTTTCCCGGAAGCAATCCAAGTCCTTTTGTCGGACCATTTTCTTCACTTTCTTCAAAAAGTAGCTGCATGCCAAGGCAGATACCTAATAGCGGCTTACCGGTTGCAGCGAATTCCTTTATTGTCTCTACCTGTAAGCGTTCCATTGCATCACGGAAGGAACCAACTCCCGGGAGAATGAGTGCATCGGCATTGAGTAACTCGTCTTTATCAGCGGAAATGAAATAATCTGCTCCTAGCCGCTCAAGAGCTTTGCTGACGCTAAACAGGTTTCCCATCCCGTAATCTACGATTCCAATCATCTCTGTCACCTTCCTTAGTCAATATTTGTCCCACTCGCTGTTAGAGCATTCCTTTGGTTGATGGTACGCCTTTGATACGTGGATCAACGGTCGTTGCTTCGTCTAACGCTCTCGCTAATGCCTTAAAAACAGCTTCAATCATATGGTGGGTGTTCTGACCATAATGGACGATGACATGAAGGTTCATCCGGGCCTCTAGGGCAAGCTTCCAGAGGAATTCGTGAACAAGCTCAGTATCAAACGTTCCCACCTTTTGGCTTGGGAATTCTGCGCGCATTTCGAGGTGCGGGCGGTTGCTAAGGTCCACGACTACCTGTGCAAGCGTCTCATCCATTGGTACGAATGCATTTCCGTAACGCTTGATGCCGCGTTTGTCACCAAGGGCTTCACGGAGGGCCTGGCCCAAACAGATACCGATATCTTCAGTTGTATGATGGTCATCGACTTCGATGTCCCCTTTGGCATCGACGGTTAAATTAAATTGACCATGCTTGGTGAATAAATCTAGCATGTGGTTCATGAACGGGACGCCGGTTTCCAAATTGGACTGGCCATCTCCATCAATATCAAACGCTAGTTTAATTTGTGTTTCGCCTGTATATCGCTCAATACTTGCTGATCTTTCCATATCTGGTGCTCCTTTAACTTATTTATTCTTTAGCCTTGTCTCAACCGCACGAGCGTGGGCCTCGAGCCCTTCCATCCGGGCGAAGGCTGCGATTTTTGCTCCGTTCTCCTTCAAAGCCTTTTCACTATATATAATTACACTAGATTTCTTCTGAAAATCATCGACATTCAGCGGGCTGGAGAACCGTGCTGTTCCATTTGTCGGCAGAACATGATTCGGTCCTGCAAAATAATCGCCGACCGGCTCTGAACTGTACCGGCCAATAAAAATGGCGCCGGCATGACGAATTTTCCCCAGCAGTTCCATCGCATTTTCGGTGATTACTTCCAGATGTTCCGGGGCTAATTGATTTACCGTTTCGACCGCTTCGTCAAGATCAGCTGTTACATAAATCGCACCGTAATCGGCAATCGCACGAGAAGCGATATCCCTGCGTGGCAGTACAGCAAGCTGTTTTTCTACTTCCGAAGAAACCGACTCTGCTAACGCAAGCGAAGGTGTGACAAGAACACTGCAGGCGCGCGGGTCGTGCTCGGCTTGTGATAACAAATCAGCCGCCACTTCATCAGCACGGGCTGAATCATCTGCTAAAACGGCAATCTCACTAGGACCGGCAATCATATCAATATCCACATCACCAAAGACTTCCCGTTTGGCTAGCGCAACAAAGATATTACCAGGGCCGGTGATTTTATCAACAGGAGCAATCGATTCTGTTCCATAAGCAAGAGCAGCAACCGCTTGAGCACCGCCTACTTTAAAAATTTCTTTGACGCCTGCTTCTTTTGCGGCAACTAACACTGCTGCAGGAAGTTTCCCTGATTCATCTGGAGGAGATACCATCACAATCCGCTTCACTCCAGCTACCTTCGCCGGAATCACATTCATTAAAACGGAAGATGGATAGGCCGCCGTGCCTCCTGGAACATACACACCAACTGAATCAAGCGCGGTGATTTTTTGACCAAGAATCGTTCCATTCTCTTCGGTAGTCATCCAAGAAGGGCGGAGCTGCTTTTCATGAAAAGACTTAATGTTCTCCGCTGCTTCACGTACGATTTCAATATACTCCTGATCTACTTCGGCGTAGGCCGCCTCTATTTCACTTTCGGTCACTGAAAAAGAAGGTAATTGAACGCGATCGAATTTTCCCGTATATTCTCTTAATGCCTCATCGCCGCGGTTGCGGATTTCGGTAATAATCCCTTTTACAACGGCGAGCTGCTCGGAGGTGCCTGCTTCAATCGACCGTTTGATAGAAACCAGTTCATTTACTTTTAGGATTTTCAACTCTATTGCCCCCCTACACTACTTCGCTAAGTCGTTTCACCATATCATCAATCTGTTGATCTTTTAGGCGGTAACTGACAGGATTGACCACAATTCGTGAGGTCACATCTTTGATTCTTTCATACTCTACAAGGCCATTTTCCTTTAATGTCCGTCCGGTTGACACAATATCAACGATCCGGTCAGATAGCCCGATAATTGGAGCAAGCTCAATCGAACCGTTTAATTTAATAATTTCAACCTGCTCCCCTTGCTCGCGAAAGTAGGCCTCGGCCACATTCGGATATTTCGTTGCCACTCTAGGGGCTACGTCATTCATTTTCGTGTTTGGAAGGCCGGCAACTGCCAAATAGCAGTAGCTGATTTTTAGATCAAGAAGTTCGTAGACATCGCGCTCTTCTTCTAGCAATACATCCTTCCCGGCAATTCCAACATCAGCCACACCGTGTTCTACATATGTAGCGACATCCATCGGCTTTGCTAAAATAAACCGTAAGCCCTCTTCGGGAACGTCAATAATCAGCTTTCGCGAATCATCAAATTCCGGCGGCAGCTTGTAACCTGCTTTTCGGAGAAGTTCTACGGCCTCTATAAAAATCCGCCCTTTTGGCATCGCAATTGTTAATAGGTTACTCATTGGCGCGCCCTCCAATTAAATAGGTTGTCTCGGCAAACCGTTTCGTAAACGCATCAAGATTTCTAACGCCAGTGATATCCTGTAGGACAGCTTTTTGCCCTTGCTCATGCATGCTTGCCGCCAGTTCGAATGCTTCCTTACGTCTTTCCTGACTGAAGAAGATGCAGTGTGTGGTGTTTTCTAGCTGCCCGCCTTGAAGTGCTTCTAGGAGCATATCCATTCGGACGGCAAAACCAGTCGCGCTCGCTGTTTTGCCGAATTTCTCTATTAAACTATAGCGGCCGCCATTCCCAATCGGGAAGCCCACATTTCCAGCATAGGCTTCAAAAAGGATACCGGAATAATAGCTCATATGGCTGACAATCGTAAAATCAAATTTCACATATTCTGCCACGCCATAATCTTTGATAACCTCCCACAATTCCTTGAGTTCAAGGATGGCCTGTTTACCTTTGTCATTCTCGATGATATCGAGAGCCAAACCAATGATCTCTTCTCCTCCTCGTAATTCGAGAAGCTGCAAGAGTCTTTTTTTATCAATGGATGATAGTGGAAGCGAGTTTACGTGCTCGCGGTAGCCTACATAATTTTTTTCAAATAAATATTTTCGTAATGTGGTGGCTCTGCCATTTGTTCCAAGGATTTGAACAAACAGTTCGTTCGCAAAGCCTACATGTCCGATTGAGACTTGAAATTGCTCAAGTCCTGCTTTTTTTAATGAAGAAATCAGCAGGGCAATAACCTCTCCATCACAAGAAACAGTTTCCTCATTAAGGCATTCAACGCCAATTTGTTCAAATTCTGCCGGACGTCCGCCCTCGCGCTGCTGGGCACGGAAGACATTGGCCGAGTAAGCTAATCTTACTGGAAGATCCTCGTTTAAAAGCTTAGAGGCAGCTACCCGGGCAATCGGAGCGGTCATATCAGGTCTTAGTACGACCGTATGCCCTTCTTTGTCGAGCAGTTTAAATAACTGCTGGTCCGCGATTGCAGAGGCTGCTCCAACGGTTTCGTAATATTCAAGTGTTGGGGTTTCGATAAATTGGTAGCCCCACAGTTTCAGGGTATCTGCCACCCCGGTGCGGACTTGATGCTTTTTTTCATACAGTTCTGGCAATGTGTCCCGCATCCCCAGCGGCTTTTCAAACATAAACAAGCGGCTCATTCTGCTCATCCTTTATCTTCTGATTTGCGATTATTTTTAAAATCCTTTAGTCTGCTAATGTGCTAATAAACTAAAGTTTACCTTTTTACTTCCAAGCCGTCAATAAAAATCACTTAAGTTTCTTATATTTTAAACTAGTTTTGCCTCCTGTACGCAATAAATTTATCGAATTTTCACGAGATTCAGCAGAATTTGTATCTTTATAGCAGAAAAAACACTCCTGAATATGATTCGGGAGTGCCTTCTGTATATATTATTGGAATTTCGGATTGCTTTTCACTAACTTTACAGAAGTTGCTTTACTAGTATTTCCAGCTGCGTCTGTTGCTGTAAAGGTTAACACTGTATCATGTGTCTGAGCCGATTTAAATGAGATGGTGAATACTCCATCTTGACCGGCTACAGCACTGCCTAGCAGTGTTTTTCCATTATAAACTTTTACGGTTGAGCCTGCTTCCGCTTTTCCCGTTACGCTCTTCGCTGGAGCAATGATTTGTCCAACCTCCGGCGCATTTGGAGCTGTAATGTCTTTTATCAAAATTCTGCCTTCAATTTTTGCTGAAATTGGCTGCCCGTTAAAGGACTTAATATAGTTTACAAAGGCATCCAGGTCAGAGGACCATGTCGTACGGCCTGTACCCTGCTTAAGAACCACGAATCCATCTCCGCCGTCTGCCATGAAGTTATTGACGGTTACAGAATAAGTACCATTAGGGTCAATCTTTTTACCACTTGGCAAGTAAATATCGATGACCTTTTGCCCTAGTGGTAATAAATCGGACCAAGTGTACTTCAAACCGGAAATTTGCATAATCCGATTGCGATCGGCTGCAAACTGCTGATTTAGTAATGTTCTTACCTGCTCACCAGTAATATTCATGGTTACGATGTCGTTACCGAACGGCTGGATGGCGAAAAGTTCTCCCCATGTAATATCTCCAGCATCCTTAATATCATCACGGATACCACCGATATTCATAAAGGCAAAGTCAGTATTGGTTGCAGCTCTCATTCCATCAGCAATCAGGTTACCGAGTGGCGCTTCCCCTGCTTCATTAGTAGTACGTGAAATTGGTGCCGCTGCATTCCCTACTACTTGGTTTGTGATTGGAGCCACATCCGCCTGATATTTGTCCATCTCCGCTTTAATTTTTGCATCAAGATGGGTCGCATCTTGGAAAGTTGTGACAATTCCCGCTCTTTTCTCAACGATATCCTGTGTAACTGGGTCGATGGTTAAATCGACATCAGAGAATGCTGTTCCATAAGAATAAGATTGAACAAGCAGTTTTCCGTCAACTGTGGAGTTTAAGTATTTATGGTCATGCGCACCAAAGATAACGTCCACTTCATCATCGACTGCCTTGGCAATATCGACTACTTTTCCTGTTGGGTTAGTACCATCCGTCGCTGAAGTACCAGGATCATGTGCCAGAACGACAATCGATTTAATTCCTTGGGCTTTTAATTCAGCAGCATACTTGTTGATAGCTTCAGCTTCATCTGTAAATTTAACTCCGGCAACTCCACTTGGCGTTACGATGCTAGGTGTTTCCGTTGTTACCACACCGATAAAGCCAACTTTCACTCCGTCTACTTCCTTAACCACATATGGAGGCAAGATAAGCTCGTTTGTATCCTCCTTCACGACGTTTGCCGCTACATAAGGGAAGTCTGCTCCTTCAAACACACCATACTTCTCAACGGTTTTTGGATGGGCACCGCCGTTAATCAAGCGAAGCATCTCTGTTACGCCTTCGTCAAATTCATGATTACCAATGGTACCAACATCAAAGCCAAGTTCGTTTAAGATTCGGATGGTTGGCTCATCTTGTAATAAGGCCGACACAGGACGGCTCGCACCAACTGCATCTCCTGCTTGCACCATTAAGGTGTTCGAAGGATTTGTTGCTTCTCTTTCCTTTAAGTAACCAGCTAAATATTCAATACCGCCGGCAGGTTTTCCAGCTACAGTAGTTTTATAGTCTAGTTGTCCGTGTAAATCGTTGATGCCTAGTAATTGAACGTGAACATCTTGATCGAGCGCGTATTGTTCAAAACCGGAGCCATCGGATAATGGACCTACATCTTTAATATTTGGAGTAGATGCTAAAACATCTTTTGCAGCTTGTGACGATTTAAAGGTTAATGTCTTCGCTACTCCACCAACAGGAGCGATTTTCCAGTTATTATCTGCAACTGGATTTACAACCCCTTGTTCCTTAATATAATCCATTAAAATCTGACGGTTTTCTAAAGGCGAATCAACTACAATGGTTGCCTTTCCACCTTTCGTTCCTGGGAAGTTCCCGCCGCCGCTTGCACGATAGTTATTAGTCGCGACAATAAATTTTTGATTTGGATCAATCGCTGATCCATCCATGTTTGTAAAATGAATAATACGGTGAGCATCTGGGTTAGAAACAACACCTGTTGTATAGTTATATCTTGCTGGCTGTGTTACATCGATTTGATATTTAACTCCATCCATAACATCAAAATTGAATGGCTGGAACCCATAATCGATTAATTCTTGTGCGTTGGCATTATTAGGATCAATGGTGTTGAATTGTGACGCAGACATCTCTAACCATTCTTTCACTTCTGAGCCCGTTAATTCTACAGCTTTTAATGTGTTGTTATATAAATAAAGGTCATTGGCACTCTTAATTGAAAGGTCGCCTTTTGAAATGTTTGTATAATCGGTTGCCCCTTGGCGGCCCGCTTTGAAAGGTGCTCCTGCAGAAATGACTGGTACATCTTTAAGGTCTGGACGGTTCTTATCAATCCAACTCTTAACATAATCTGTTTGTGCATTATTGACAATTTGGATGGTTGGGTCATCCATTACACGAGAGAAATAGCTGGACATAGGTGCACTTGTTTCACCAATTTTCCCACGTACATACTGAAGTGTTGCTGCGTGTTCATCACTTACGGCCTTAACAATGTCAGGATCTTCTGTAGTTGTACCTGTTACTGGCATATCTACTGATTTTGAAGCAGCCTTATCGGATGTCCATGTTCCATCCGCATTTTGAACTAATGCCAAATCAAGAACACCTAAGTTATTACCCCAGAATCCTGCTTCTACTGCAGGTATACCGTTAATTGTGCCTTTAGTAGTATCAAGCCCCTTTAAATCAGGATTAGCTAGATTGCTGCCTTGGTGGAATTCTTTACCTGCTGGGAACGCGTAGTGGGCATGCCCGAATAATAGGGCATCGATGCCTGCAACTTTACTTAGTGAGAATACTGCATTTTCGGCATCCTCTTGGCCTTCATTTGTGACATCACAGCCGGAGTGGGCAATGGCTACAATCACATCTGCACCTTTAGCTTTCATTTCTTTAACATATTTGTCAGCTGTTTTAACGATATCTTTGACAATAACCTTTCCTTGAAGGTTATCTTTATCCCATTGGAGAATTTGCGGCGGTGCAAACCCAACAATTCCTACATTTACCGTTTGTTCGACACCGTTTTTGTCTTTTATCTTTTTAGGAATGATTTGATATGGAGTAAAATAATTTTGATCATTCGTTGGATCACTGTCATGATCATCTTTATAGATATTTGCGTTGACGATTGGATATGGAGCATTTTTTAAGGCAGTGTCTAGAAACTCGAGACCATAGTTAAACTCATGGTTTCCAACGATCCCCCCATCATAGTTTAATAGCTTCATAGCCTTAAACATTGGGTGGACATCGTTTTCTGTGATAGGATTAACCTTTGCTACGTAATCTGCCATTGGATTTCCCTGGAGTAAGTCACCAGCATCAAACAGCATCGAGTTACTTGGATCTACCTCTGCTCTTGCTTGCTGGATTAATGTGGCGGTCTTTGATAGACCATAGTTAATTCCAGTCGCTGTATCTTGGTAGTAGTCATAAGCCATTGCGGCATCATGCAGGTCGGTTGTTTCCAAAATCCTTAGAGTGGCGGTATTAGCTGTCTCCGCTGCTTTTGCCTTGTAAGGTATTGACGGTGACACAATTGTGCTGAGTATTAAAGCTGTTGCGGCTAATTTACTATATCTACTAATATTCTTTTTTTTCATTCGCCTCTTCACCTATCCCCTTTGATCAAATTTTCTAGCTAAGACCTCCATTTTTTATCTTTCTAATAACCCTCTCCTTTTTTAAGATTCAGAAAAATCTTGTCATTCGGCGCCCGTTCCATCAATGATTGAGGAAGCTCCCATTTTCTTTCCTGTTAACCAAATATCGACAAACATTTTTAATAGAGTGGCAACTGCTAAACTACTTTCTATTAATAGTCTGAATCCTATAATATCCATACTCTATTATTATATCGTTCCGAATCACGAACAAAAACGCGTCTTATTTCCTAATTTTTGTAAAATTAATTTGAACAACGTAAAAAAGTCTGATCAAATATGACCAGACTTTTTTACATTTCTATAGATAGGATCCTCTGCCCAGCGTTCTTCTAGTTCTTCCTTCGTATAAATGACCCGCATCGGGTTGCCTCCGACGAAACATCCAGGCGGCACGTCCTTATGAACTAACGTCCCAGCTGAGACGATCGCACCATCCCCTATCATTATCCCAGGAAGAATCGTTGAATTAGCCCCGATCATGACTTCATTCCCAATTTCGACATTCCCAAGCCTGTATTCTCTAATTAAATACTCATGGGCGAGAATGGTCGTATTATAGCCAATAACCGTATTGCGGCCGACACTAATTTTCTCGGGAAACATGACATCAAGCATCACCATTAGAGCAAAGGAGGTTTGCTCCCCCACCTTAATCCCTAGAAAGGTACGGTATAACCAGTTTTTCATACTCAAAAATGGTGTATATCTCGCCAGCTGAATGACAATAAAATTTCTAACAACCTTCCAAAATGGCACCGTCTTGTAGACGTGCCACAAAGAGTTCGCCCCCTCTACAGGATAGCGGGTCGTATTTCTCATCCTTCTCACTCTCCGAGAATGGTTAATAAGTCAGTCATGTTCTCTAACATATAATCAGGTTCATAACTGGCTACGTAGTCACGGCCCTTAATCGACCAGGCCACACCGGCTGTTAACGTACCGGCATTTTTACCCGCCAAAATATCATGGTAATTATCGCCGACCATCATCGTTTCTGAAGGAGTTGAATTCAACTGCTCCAAGGCGTTAAAAATCGGTTCTGGATCTGGCTTCGTCTTTTTCACATGTTCGTACGCAACAATTATTTCAAAAAACTGCTCCAAATTCATCAGGCGTAAACCTTTAAGTGTTACGTCCAGACGCTTGGTTGTCACTACGGCTAGCTTATAACCGCGCTCCTTCAAGGTCTGAATCGTTTCTGTCACCCCTATAAACTCTTTCACTAGTTCATCATGCTTGGAGATATTATACTCACGATAAGCCGCAATCATTTCCTCGACCTGTTCCGGTTCCGGGGTCATACCTCCAAATACCTCATGGAGTGTTGGGCCAAGGAAAGGGAGCACATCCTCACGTTTATACTTGCTTGGAAAATATTTTTCAAGCGTGTTCAAGTAAGTCGAAATAATTAATTCATTCGTATCGATTAAAGTCCCATCTAAATCAAAGAGTATGGTTGTGATTTTGTTGTTCATTGTTGAATTCCTTTCTCATTATCCTAATGCCAGCTCTTTTAATTCGTTTGATCTAAGTAATGCGCCTCGGTAGGATTTTTTGTGCGTCGATAAACCAAAATTCCCAAAGCTACTACAATCAACACAATCGAAATGGTTTGAGCCATCCGAAGGCTTCCAAGCATCAAACTATCTGTTCTAAGTCCCTCGACGAAAAAGCGGCCGATCGAATACCAAATTACATAAGATAGAAACAGTTCCCCGCGGCGGAGATTCACGCGGCGGAGCAAGATTAATAATACGAAGCCAACAATATCCCATACGGATTCATATAGGAAAGTTGGGTGGTAATAGCTCCCATTTATATACATTTGATTGATGATAAAATCTGGTAAATGCAAGCCTTCAAGGAATGACCTTGTTACTTCGCCGCCATGAGCCTCCTGGTTCATAAAATTACCCCAGCGGCCAATCGCCTGTCCTAAAATGATGCTTGGAGCAGCAATGTCCGCAATTTTCCAGAAAGAAATCCCTCTTTTTCTGGCAAAAACGATGGTGGTAATAACAGAACCAATTAGCGCTCCATGGATAGCAATTCCACCATTCCAAATTTTCGGGATGTCTGCGGGATGACTGCCATAATAATCCCATTCAAAAACACAATAGTAAATCCGCGCCGAAATGATCGCGATCGGGATGGCCCATAGCATTAAGTCGGCAAATGTATCCTTAGGTAATCCTCTGCGGTTGGCCTCTCTAATCGCCAGAAACAAAGCAAGTGCCAATCCGGAGCCGATAATAATCCCATACCAATGCACCTGAATCGGACCAAGTGAAAAAGCAATTGGGTTTAATGGCTGTATAGTTTCGTTCATCTCTTTCTCCCCTTACTCGTGATCTCCCTCTTCAATTACATCTGACAGGCGGTCGGTAAATTGTTGCGCCGCATTTACGCCCATCCGTTTTAAACGGAAATTCATCGCAGCTACTTCAATAATTACAGCCAGGTTTCGTCCTGGACGAACTGGAACCGTTAATTTTGGAATATCGGTATCAATAATCCTCATTTTTTCCTCGTCCAAGCCAAGACGGTCATATTGCTTTTTTGCATCCCAAATTTCCAGATTCATAATAAGCGTAATTCGCTTATTGCTGCGGACCGCTCCTGCACCAAACAAGGTCATCACATTGATAATCCCCAAACCGCGGATTTCTAATAAATGTTCAATTAAGTCCGGTGAAGTCCCAACCAATGTATCCTGGTCTTCCTGGCGAATTTCAACACAATCGTCGGCCACGAGCCGGTGTCCGCGCTTTACTAGTTCGAGCGCCGTTTCACTTTTACCAACGCCGCTTTTCCCTGTAATTAACACGCCAATCCCATAAACATCGACCAAAACACCATGAACAGCGGTTGTCGGCGCAAGCTTACTTTCTAAAAAGTTGGTTAAACGGCTTGAGAAACGGGTTGTTACCATGTTTGTCTTTAACACAGGAACAGACTCTCGTTCGGATGCCTCAATTAACTCCTCAGGTACATCAATACCTCTTGTGACAATGATTGCCGGAGTCACATCTGTACAAAGTTGTTCCATTCGTGAGGCGCGGTCTTTCGGAGAAAGTTCGCTAAAAAAGGATAATTCGGTTTTCCCTAACAGCTGGATCCGTTCAGCCGGATAAAACTCGAAATAGCCTGCCATTTCAATCCCCGGACGCGATATATCACTCATGGTAATCGGGCGGTTAATCCCTTCTTCACCACTGATTAATTCGAGATTAAATTTTTCAAAGATATCTTTGGTACGTACTTTTGGCAAGAAGATTTCCTCCTCAAACGGATGTATTTTTAAAAAAATTAGAATAAGAAGAATTCATACCTCCTATTTTAGCATTTTTTGAAAAAGAACCAAATGATAGTTGCGTAAAAAAGGAAAAAGGTGCAATCCCATTGGAAAGGGGTGCACCTTTTTAGGTTATTTCTTAGCCTTTCTTGATGGCTCAAAAAGTGTTTTTTGAATGATGACGTTAACAAGCGACATCAGTACGGCAAAGAACAGGGCCATGCCAAAACCATTGATTTCAAAGGCTGTGCCCATTAAATAATCAGTTAGCTCAAGTGTAACCGCATTGATGACAAACAGGAAAAGTCCCATGGTTAAGATTGTGACCGGTAAGGTAAATAAAATCAACAGCGGACGGACGAGTACATTTAAGATTGATAATAAAACGCTCGCTTCAAGTGCGGCCACGAAGCCGGTTAATTGAAAGCTTTCATGAAAATAACCGGCGAGTGCCATAAATAATACCGCATTTATCAAACAACCTAGCAGCCATCTCATTTTGGTAAATCTCCTACTTTTCTTCTTGTGATTGGTGGATCGTGATGGAACCTGTTTTCGTATCTGCATAAATGTGTGCCAGTTTTTCTGGGTGATTAATGGATTGGAAGCGCAGTGATTTTTGGATCATTTCACTTTTCTCCTCCAGCACCTGAATGCCGACTAAGTTGACGTGAAATCCGCCAAGATTGGTTTTTAAATTCCCATTTACCGGGAGCCCATCAGGGATATAGAGGTCGATTCCGCCCGCAGCCGTTTTGGCCTGAATCAATTCAGCTTGGTTTCCATGTAGATTTAAACTGATATTTCCTTTAAAGGACTCCATTTCAAGCTTTTTAAATTCACCGTCAAGCTGGATGGCGCCATTTATTGTTTCTGCTTCCACTTTATCAAATTGACTGCCTTTTAGCTTAATTTTTCCATTTGCTGTTTCCAGCTCTGTATTCTTACCTGTAAAGCGGTCAAGGGCAATTTTTCCGTTAGCCGTTTTTACACGCAGTTCATCTACATTTATTTGTTCCCCTGTAACCGGACCATTAAACAATCTGACCCGTACCCGGTTATAAACGGCTTTCGGTACGTACACAATGGCTTCGACCTTCATCCATTTCTGCTGTGTGCTAAAACGTAATTTCTCATGTTCCACAGTGAAAAGGACATCTCGTAAAAAGTTTTGCCGGGCCTGGTCCTGGTTTTCCACTCGATATACCTTTGCCTGACACTCGACTCTGACGTCAGACTGCTCCCATCCAACGAGCTTGATGGCTCCGTTAGCGACGTCAATGTCGATATCTTTTATAGTGGCGTCCCCTTGATGGAATATATGTGAGATATCTACGGATTGGCCGAAGTTTAGATCTAAGTCTAAGTCTTTGATCTTTTTAAAAGCAAAATCAACAAATTCAAAGATTTTTTCCTTTGTAGATTGATATTTCGCTTGGAACGGCTCTTCTTTTTTTGCTTCCTCGAATTGGACAGTGGTGGACAGCTCATTGACAAGTTGCGCCTGTTTTTGCTCCATGGTTTGTTCTGTTTTTTCCAGTTCATCGAGGAGCTTCAAGGCTTCATCGGCCTTTAGTTTCCCTTCCTCGACCATTTGTAAAATTCGTTTTCTTTCCTCTTTCATTTTTTCCACCTCTATGAATGAATTTGTCACTTTCAGTTTATTCAGCTGTTAATACCTTTACGCCTTTGACAATGTTCCAGATGATCACAGCAAGCCAAAGTAAGATCAGAACGATGATACTTATAATGGTAAAAACAGGGATGGCGTCTTGTTGTGAAGTAAAATCATAGAATACCGCCAACACTAGGAGCGGTGTCAGGATTAATGGAATTAGGTGTGATAATAGTGATTTTTTGGCATGCCTTTTGGTTCCTTCGTCTCCCGTGGCTAAATAGACGGCTAAGGGAAAAATAAATCCGGCGAAAAAGATGCTAAAGTAGCATAGACTGGATAAAACTTTTCTTGTTTCCATACGTTCATCACCTCTATCTCTTATTACGAGTTTAGTATCAAAAAGGTTTCTTTTATAATTGTTATTATTAAGCGCGGCTTGGGTAAGGGGTTAGGAGATTTGGGTTTGATTCCGCGGACTTTTGGCTTGATTCCGTCGGATTTTTGGTTTTATCCGCTTATTTTAGGATTAATTCCGTCTAATTCTGGATTTTTTTTCCAACCCAGTTCCTGCTGGCTCAAAACTCAGTGATTGCTAATTTATTCCATGAACATTCTATTTTATTCCGCCTACTTCAAACTTTATTCCGCCTACTTTACTATTTTTCTGCGAGAATCAAAAAAGAGCCGAAACCAGCCAGGTTTTAACCAGCTGATTTCAACTCTTTCTATGCTTTAATCGCACTTTTCTCTTCAATTTGCATTTTCATCCGCTCGCGATCACGCGCTAGGATTGGTTTTAAATATTTTCCGGTATAAGATTCGGGAGTCTCTGCTACTTTTTCAGGTGTTCCCGTTGCAACGATGGTGCCGCCCTTGTCTCCGCCCTCAGGACCGAGGTCGACAAGGTAATCGGCCGTCTTAATCACATCGAGATTATGCTCAATGACCAGAACAGTATCGCCATTTTCAACCAGACGCTGTAAGACAACAAGCAAACGGGATATGTCGTCCACATGAAGCCCGGTCGTCGGCTCATCTAAGATATAGAACGTTTTACCATTTGAACGGCGGTGCAGTTCTGAGGCAAGTTTAACACGCTGGGCCTCTCCGCCTGACAGGGTCGTTGCCGGCTGGCCAAGCTTCACATAACCCAGACCTACATCCAAAATAGTCTGCAGCTTACGGCTGATTTTTGGAATGTTTTCGAAAAACTCAACTGCCGCCTCAACGGTCATATCAAGGATATCCGCAATATTTTTCCCTTTATATTTCACTTCCAATGTTTCACGGTTATAGCGTTTGCCGTGGCATACCTCGCACGGAACATAAACATCAGGTAAAAAGTGCATTTCTATTTTAATAATTCCGTCACCACGGCAGGCCTCACAGCGGCCGCCCTTAACATTAAAACTAAAACGGCCTTTCTT
Organism: Bacillus sp. OTU2372; assembly: GCF_038440275.1. Classification (NCBI taxonomy): domain Bacteria; kingdom Bacillati; phylum Bacillota; class Bacilli; order Caryophanales; family Bacillaceae; genus Bacillus; species Bacillus sp. OTU2372. The sequence goes on along the minus strand of NZ_JASATK010000005.1, from coordinate 93,125 downwards.
ATACCCGCGCACCTTCGCTTCATTCGTCGACGCAAACACATCACGAACATCATCGAACACACCCGTATATGTAGCCGGATTCGAGCGCGGCGTTCTGCCGATCGGGGATTGATCAATATCAATTACCTTTTCTAAATGTTCCATTCCCTTTACCGACTTGTGGGCTCCAGGCTTGGTTTTTGCCTTATTCAGCTTTTGCGACAATGATTTATGAAGGATCTCGTTAATAAGGGTACTTTTCCCCGACCCTGATACGCCAGTCACAGCAATAAACAGGCCAAGCGGAAACTTCACATTGACATTTTTTAAATTATTTTCAGATGCACCCTTGATTTCGATATAGCGGCCATCCGGCTTACTACGCTCAAGTGGAAGTGGGATGAACTTTTTCCCGGATAGGTATTGACCTGTCAGTGAGTTCGGGTCGGCCATTACTTCTGCAGGAGTTCCTGCGGAAACAATCTGACCGCCATGTATACCTGCGCCAGGGCCAATATCAATGAGATAATCAGCAGCAAGCATCGTGTCTTCATCGTGCTCGACAACAATCAAGGTATTGCCTATATCACGCATGTTTTGCATCGTACCGATTAACCGGTCATTATCCCGCTGATGGAGACCAATGGACGGCTCATCCAAAATGTATAATACGCCGGTTAAGCGCGAGCCAATTTGTGTCGCCAAGCGGATCCGCTGTGCTTCACCGCCGGAGAGTGTACCCGCGGTACGGCTTAGGGTCAAATAATCTAAACCAACATTAATTAAGAAACCTAGCCGTTCACTGATTTCACGGAAAATTAACGCAGCAATTTGCATTTCTTTATCCGAAAGCTTTAACTCAGAAAAAAATGCTTGAGCATCCTTAATCGAAAGGTCTGTTACTTGAGAAATATGAGACCCGTTAATTAACACGGCCATCGATTCCCTTTTCAAACGGTAGCCTTTACAGGTTGGACATGGCTGTTGCCCCATGTATTTTTCCATTTGTTCACGGATAAAGTCTGAGCTTGTCTCCTTATAGCGGCGCTCGACATTGCGCATAACGCCTTCAAATTGGATATGTCCCTCACGGAGCTGTCCAAAATCATTTTCATAACGGAAATAAATTTTATCCTTACCTGATCCATAGAGAATTTTTTCCATTTGGTGATCAGGGATGTCTTTAACAGGTACATCCAGATCGATTCCATAATGATCACAGACCGCCTGAAGCAGCTGCGGATAATATTGTGAGCTGGTTGGCTCCCAAGGGGCAATCGCATGCTGTTTCAGTGTCAGATCCTTATTAGGTATGACTAAATCAAGATCCACTTCCAGTTTCGAGCCGAGTCCATCACAGTCAGGGCAGGCCCCGAATGGGCTGTTAAAGGAAAACATCCGTGGTTCTAATTCACCAATCGAAAAACCACAAATGGGACAAGCATGGTTCTCACTGAACAACAGCTCTTCTTCACCGATTACATCGACGATGACGTTGCCTTCCCCTAGTTTTAAGGCCGACTCCAGAGAATCAGCAACACGGGCTGAAATACCTTCCTTGACGACAATTCGGTCCACTATAACTTCTATCGAATGCTTCTTATTTTTGTCTAATTCGATTTCATCACCAAGATCAAGCATTTCTCCGTCGACACGAATCCGAACAAACCCTTGTTTTTTGATGTCCTCCAATACCTTTACATGAGCTCCTTTTCGTCCCGACACAACGGGGGCAAGGATTTGCATTTTGGTTCGCTCTGGATATTCGAGAATCCGGTCGACCATCTGCTCAATCGTTTGTGAGGAGATTTCAATATGATGATTCGGACAAGTGGGATGTCCGACCCTTGCAAAAAGTAACCGTAAATAATCATAGATTTCCGTTACCGTCCCCACAGTAGAGCGCGGGTTTCGGCTTGTTGTTTTTTGATCAATCGAAATCGCCGGGGATAATCCCTCGATCATATCGACATCCGGCTTATCCATCTGACCGAGAAATTGGCGGGCATAAGCAGACAGGGATTCCACATACCGGCGCTGTCCTTCTGCATAAATTGTATCAAATGCGAGCGAGGACTTTCCTGAACCGGATAGTCCCGTCAGTACCACAAGCTTATCTCTCGGAATCGTGACATCTATATTTTTCAAATTGTGGGCGCGGGCGCCTTTCACAATCAGTTTTTCCATTGCCATCTAACCGTCATCCTTCCGCTTTCAATTCCAATAATAAATCACGAAGCTCGGCAGCACGTTCGAAGTTGAGTGCCTTTGCTTCTTCCTTCATTTCTTTTTCCATTGTCATAATTAGTTTTTCTCGTTCCTTCTTACTCATCTTGCCGAAGGATGCCGCTGGTTTATACTCTTCCGTATCCTCCGCAGCTTGGGTCGCACGGATAACATCACGGATTTCCTTTTGAATCGTCTGCGGTGTAATGCCGTGTTTTTCATTGTATTCTTCTTGGATGGCCCGGCGCCGCTTCGTTTCACTAATCGCCAGCTCCATCGAATTAGTGATTCTATCTGCATACATAATAACATGGCCATTGGCATTTCGGGCAGCCCGGCCGATCGTTTGAATTAACGACCGTTCCGAACGCAGGAAGCCTTCTTTGTCAGCATCGAGAATCGTAATCAGGGAAACCTCGGGAATATCGAGTCCTTCCCGGAGCAAGTTGATCCCGATCAAAACGTCATATTTTCCAAGACGCAGCTCCCGGATAATTTCAATCCGCTCGAGCGTCTTGACTTCTGAATGTAAATATTGAACCTTAATCCCAATTTCTTTTAGATAATCGGTTAAGTCCTCTGACATTTTTTTCGTTAGCGTCGTCACGAGGACACGTTCATTTTTCTTAACCCGTTCCTGTATTTCACCAATCAAATCATCAATTTGCCCTTCGATTGGACGGACTTCAATCGTTGGATCGAGCAATCCTGTCGGGCGAATAATTTGTTCAATCATCTCCGGTGTGTGCTCGAGTTCATATGGACCTGGTGTGGCCGATACAAAAATGGCATTGTTGACATGCTTATCAAATTCATCAAAGGTTAGCGGCCGGTTATCGAGCGCCGATGGCAGGCGGAAGCCGTGGTCGACCAGCACTTGTTTACGGGCCTTGTCTCCATTAAACATACCCCTGATTTGCGGTAAGGTAACATGCGACTCATCAATGATGATCAGGAAATCTTCTGGAAAATAGTCAAGCAATGTATAAGGAGTCGAACCGGCCGGCCTTAGGGTCAGATGACGGGAATAGTTTTCAATCCCTGAGCAAAAGCCCATTTCCCGCATCATTTCTAAATCATAGCGGGTACGCTGTTCAATCCGCTGTGCCTCGAGCAGTTTATCGTCTGCTCTTAATTCGGCAAGCCGTTCCTCGAGTTCTTTTTCAATATTCTCAATGGCTAACCGCATTTTTTCTTCACGTGTTACGAAGTGGGAAGCCGGGAAAATCGCGATATGCGAACGTTCGCCGATGATTTCACCAGTTAACGCATCAACTTCGCGGATGCGGTCAATTTCATCTCCGAAAAATTCGACACGGACACAATGTTCATCGCGGGAGACTGGGAATATCTCAACGACATCCCCGCGGACACGGAAAGTTCCCCGTTTAAAATCGATATCATTTCGTTCATATTGGATATCCACTAAACGATGCAGGAGCTGATTCCGTTCAATTTCCATGCCTGTGCGAAGCGATAACACCATCTCGCGGTATTCTTCCGGCGAACCGAGACCATAGATACAGGACACACTGGCGATGATGATGACATCTTTCCGTTCAAATAACGATGAGGTCGCCGAGTGGCGCAGCTTATCGATTTCATCGTTGATACTGGCATCTTTTTCAATGAAGGTATCGGTTTGCGGCACATAGGCTTCCGGTTGATAGTAATCATAGTAACTGACAAAGTATTCTACCGCATTATTTGGAAAAAAATCCTTAAACTCACTATAGAGCTGTCCGGCTAATGTTTTGTTATGGGCGATCACAAGGGTTGGTTTGTTCACTTCTTTAATCACGTTCGAAACTGTAAAGGTCTTCCCTGTACCGGTCGCACCGAGCAGGGTTTGATGGCGTTTATTATTTTTAATCCCTTCTACTAACTGGCGGATCGCTTCGGGCTGATCACCTTGGGGCGAGTACTTTGAAACTAATTCAAATTGATCTTTCACATTTCTTTCCTCCCGTAAAAAAAATCACTCTCAAGCTAAAAAACTGTTTATTGTCCGGGATGGTGCTAAAAAGTGTCTTCTCGTAAATTTCCTATTAACATTCTACCACAATCCACCAAAAACAAACCAATGATATGCGAACTAGTATTCGATTTTTGATTAAGTTTTTTAATTAGAAAAAAGCCTGCCGTTAATCGACAGACTTACATTTGTGAATAGGTTCTAGCTATTTTTAACTGCGCGCGGTTTCATCCTGGCTGCCAGCCAGAAGCCGGCTGTAAGTGAAAAGGCATCAATAACAATCAGGTAAAAGGTGTCGGTATAGCCTTTGTAAACTGACCCAGCAATCAGTGCCACGGTTAAAACAAGGCCGATAACGCGATTGTAAGTGACCCGTGAAAAAAGCAAAACCAGTAATCCAGGCATAGTTAGTGCCGAAAATATCCTAATAATCTCAAACATGGGCACACCTCATTTATAAATCTCGTTAATTATTTATTCTAAAAACTAATCGATAAAATTGCAACTAAAATATTCCTTAAACCTTTGCCTTCTCAAAGCCAGCCGCTTCCTTTTGCTGTGATACTAGACTAACAATGATAAATCCTAACAATGACAGAACAATCGGCATGACAACCGTATGCAGTCCAAAGGCATTCGGATAAAAACGATCTAATAAAATATAAGAACCCATTCCAATAATCATTGATGTGATTGCTCCGTACTTATTGCCCTTACTCCAATACAAGCCTAAAATCACTGGCCAAATAAACACAGATTCCAGTCCGCCAAAAGAAAATAGATTCAGCCAGACAATTAAATCAGGTGGACTTAATGCGAGAATAATCACGATAATCCCAATAATGGCGGTTACACTGAAGCTCACCTTTTTGATCTGGTTGTCCTCGGCATTCGGCTTGATATAATTTAAATAGATATCTTTTACCAGGGCGGAGCTAACGAGAATCAGCAAGGCATCCACCGTTGACATGATAGCAGCCATCGGGGCAGCCAGGACAATCCCGGCCACAAACGGCGGTAATACTTTCATAGATAACAGCGGCATAACTGTATCACCGATTTTTATTCCTGGGAGAACTGGTCTTGCAAACACGCCAATCAAGTGCATCCCGAGCATGATAAAGCCGACCACAACTGTTCCAATAATGATCGCATTGTGCATAGCTTTTGAATTTTTGTAAGACATCGCCCTGACTGTAATTTGCGGAAGGCCGACAACCCCAACGCCAACCAAAATCCAAAATGATGAAACGTAGGCCGGGGTTAAATTGTGCTGTGCACCAAACGGGCTGATGAGGTTTGGATTCTCCGCCGCTAAATCAGAAATAATGTTCGAAACCCCTCCGCCTGCTTTAATGGTCGCAATCAATAGAATCAGCGTTCCTGCAAACATCACGACACCTTGGACCGTATCTGTGAGGGCAACCGCTCGGAAGCCCCCCACAATAACAAACACAAGAACAGAAAAGGCAAAAATCAGTAAAGCGGTTGAATAAGGCATGCCAGTCAGCGATTCTACTAGGCGCGCCCCGCCAATCCATTGCGCCGTCATCGATGAAAAAAGGAAAATAATAATACTTGCCGCTGATAAGATCACAACTGTTTTACTTTTATATCGTTCTTTTAAAAAATCGATTAAGGTGATCGCCTTATACTGACGGGCCACAATGGCAAATTTTTTCCCGAGAACCATTAAGGTAAAATAACCGGTTACAAGCTGGGCCATGGCAAGTAGAACCCAGCCTAACCCTTGGGTATAGGCAATTCCAGGGCCGCCGATAAAACTGCTGGCACTGCCGTAAGTAGCTACCATGGTCATGGCCAGGATGAACCCGCCCATTTGACGTTCCCCTAAGAAATACCCTTCTAAAAAAGATTCGGATTTAAGTACCAATTTGTTTGACCAAATCCCCACCGCAAAGATAATCAATAAGAAAATAATTAATGGTGTAATAACAGCCCAGTTCACTTGTTCTCCTCCTCTACATCAAAGGGGATGTCCTGGAAGAGATATCTTACTGTGAAAATCACAAGGATAATCATAACAATGGAGCCGAGAATGCAGCTGTAAAAGAACCAGGCCGGCAGACCCCATACGTATGTATAATCTTTGACATTAGCCGAGCCTAGTCCGTAGCCAAATCCATACCAAATGATAAAATTGATGATAACGAGAATAACGCCAAATAGTGCTTCTTTATGGGCAATTCTAAAACGCTTGTCCATTGAATCCACAGATTTCTTCAAACTTTTACACCCCTAGTATGTATGCATTTTTAATCTAACTTTTTACCAAGTTAGAACATTTTACCACAAATATGAAGAAAAACTTACTAACATACTATTGAAACTTGACCATTAATTTTTATCATTTTGTTTAAAAAACTATATGGTTTACTAATTAATAGGAAAAATCTACTGTAATTTGAAAAATTAATCAGTACTATTTTCTTATTGATAAACACAACAAGATAACTGATAATGATTATCAATATCATTAACTCAGGGGGTTTTGTTATGTTTATTCAATTTTTAAAGGAAAACCGTTATGTCCCATTTCTACTTACAGCTTTTCGGCTCTATCTTGGATGGGAATGGTTAACTGCTGGGTGGGGGAAAATCTCCGGCGGGAATTTTGATGCAAGCGGCTTTATGATGGGAGCAGTAAAAAATATGTCTGGTGATCACCCTTCTGTTCAACCTTGGTGGGGACATTTTTTAAATGAGTTTGCCATTCCCTACGTTGATTTATTTAATGTAATGGTACCATGGGGAGAGTTTTTAGTAGGGGCTGCATTGATTTTAGGGATTTTCACTTCATTTTCTGCCCTAATGGGACTTACGATGAACTTTGCTTATATGTTGTCTGGCACAACAAGTACGAATCCTCAAATGGTTTTACTAGGCATGTTTATTCTGGTGGCAGGAACGAATGCTGGAAAAATTGGCCTGGATCGTTGGATTATTCCTGTACTAAAAAAATGGATATTCAAAAAAGCTAGGAATCAAAGTATCTTGGAAAATGTGTAAGAACAAAAGCGCAAGCGCCTTGAACAGCCCCGACAAGCATAAGACGAGCCGGCCGAAAGGTTGCTTTTTAACCCTTTTGGACGGATTGGCTGTAGACCATCGAGGGGCTAGGCGCTGGAGCTGGACGTGACTAAACCTGTAAAAAGTTGTCCACAAGTAGTAAATCTATAATTTCCTAGACCATAAGAAAAACCGGGCAAACCGCCCGGTCCTTTTTTGATTTAGAGAATATTGGGCATAAAACGTGCTAAGCCTCTGATTGAAAAGAAAAGAATCTGAAACCATTCTTTTAGGGTTATACACATTTATTTTATCTTTGCACGATTATATTTCCAATCATAGTTTTCTATAAAATGGACGAATGCCTTAACAACATTCCATTCTAATGATTCCTTATGATAATACATCCACGTTCTTCGTAATATAGGATTTCCTTCTTGATCCGTTATAAGGACTTTAGATAAGTCTTCTATACCACTAAGTACCCTGCTGGAAAGGATACCATATCCTAATCCATTTATAACCATTTCCTTACACGTATCAACTTGGTCGACTTCTATACTGATAAAGGGTGCTTGCGCATAATTTTCAGCCCACCAATGATCAATGATTGATTTTAATAAGTAATCCCCTCTATATTCAATTCTAGGAAGACGAGGAAGATTCGTAATTTCAATCTCATCCTTTGAAGCAATGCAAATGGTTTCCTCAAATAATTGATGTTTCGATAATCCCCTACATCCATAGTCTCCCCGAACAAAACCAATATGAACATCTTTATTGTGTATAAGTTGGGTTACGTCTCTGCTCCATCCCGTAATCACCTTGAATTCAACATGGGGAAATTGCCTTTTAAATAGTTTCAAAATATAAGGAAGTTCATAATTCGCAAAGAAATTAGATACCCCCAATTTCAACGTACCGACCACTTTATTACTTTCGTTATTGCTCATATTTTGGACATTTTCTTTTATCTTTTCATAATGAGCGAGGGCCTCCTCAGCACAATGGACAAGATATTCTCCTTGTGGGGTAAAATGCACTCCACGTCTTTCACGGGTTACGATTGTAACCCCCAGCTGCTCCTGCATATGCTTTAATCTGGTCGTTAAAGCAGGTTGAGTAAGAAATAATAATCGAGCAGTTTTTGTAAGATTTTTTTGATTATAAAGTACCTTCAGTATTTCCCAGTCACGGTAATCCATTGTCCCACCCTGTAATCTGATATTAAGATTTTTTATAAATAAAAATAATTTTTTTGAATTTTATTTATTGTCATTATTGCATTATCCTTATGCTTAATCAATTGTTAATTACTTCACTACCTATCCAAATATTAACACATGAAAAACTCAATCATGGGGGTATTCCAGAATGGGAGAACAGAAAAATCAACGAAATCCATGGAGGAAATTTAATGGTCCAAACCTTGGATATGTAATAGAACAATATGAGCACTATATGAACGGTATCGATACCGACCCAAAATTAAAAGAGTTTTTTATTAAATGGGGATCACCCTTGTCTTTTGAGACAAGTCAATTGAAAGAAAGCCTCGAACATGAACCTGTTATCTCAGGTAATTCTGCAGAAATAGAGAAAGTGATGAGAGTGATAAAACTGCTAGAAGACATTCGCTCACATGGACATCTAGCGGCAAAAATGAATCCGTTAGAAGTGAATGAAAAACACCGCAATTTATTCAGTCCTGAAAAATATGGGATAAGTGACTATGACTTGAAAGCGATTCCAGCTAAACTCGTTTGGGAGGATACACCTGAAGGCGTTCAAACCGCTTGGGATGCGATAAACCATTTAAAGAATCTTTATACCTCTACACTAGCTTACGAATTTAACCATGTTGATAATATGGACGAAAAAGCATGGTTAACTAGGATCGTGGAGACAGGGAGCATGCATCGCTCCTTATCGAAGGAAGAACAAACAAACCTTTTAAAGAGTTTGACAGAGGTGGAAGGATTTGAACAATTTTTACATAAAACCTTTGTCGGTCAAAAGAGATTTTCTATTGAAGGTGTAGACATGCTCGTACCAATGCTAAATCAAGCGATTCACGAAGGTGTCGGGGATCAGGTACAAAATGTCTTGATTGGAATGGCTCATCGTGGCCGCTTAAGTGTCTTGACGCATGTATTAAACAAATCATACAGCAAGATTTTCTCTGAGTTTCAGCACTCTTACGCCAAACAACAAGGACCGTCGGCAGATTTAGTCGATATTAGTGAGGGTTGGACAGGAGATGTGAAATACCATTTAGGCTGCAATCGGTTCGTGGAAGGTGAAAGTACCGTTCGTACACGAATTACCTTAGCGAATAATCCGAGTCATCTTGAATTTGTCGATCCAGTCATCGAAGGGTTTACAAGAGCAGCCCAAGAAGAACGACAAAAAGCAGGATATCCCAAGCAAGATGTTAAGAAAGCATTTCCGATACTGGTACATGGCGATGCTGCATTTCCAGGCCAGGGAATTGTAGCGGAGACTTTAAATTTAGGTGGATTAAAAGGATATCAAACAGGAGGGACCATTCATATCATCACGAACAACATGGTCGGCTTTACGACAGATAGCCGCGATTCTCGTTTTACGAGATATGCGAGTGACTTGGCAAAAGGCTTTGAAATCCCAATTGTGCATGTAAATGCTGATGATCCAGAAGCTTGTCTGGCAGCTGTTCGTCTTGCCTATCAATATCGTTCTCGTTTCCACAAGGATTTCTTGATTGATTTAGTCGGATACCGACGATTTGGCCACAATGAAATGGACGATCCTGCGGTCACCCAGCCCCAGGTTTACAAAAAAGTTGCGAGCCATCCAACGGTAAGATCCTTATATTCCGACCAGTTGCAAAATAAAGGTATTTTGAATGAACAAGAGGTCGAACAAATCAATCGCAGCGTGCAAGAAAGGCTCCAAGCCGAATATGACAGAGTGTTGGAGAGGAAACCTTATGAGCCATCTGCAGTTGTACAGGTTCCCGGGGTTATCACGAAAGGAATTCCGCAATTGAAAACAAGTGTACAGCTTAATATCCTTCGTGAATTAAATCATGAATTGCTGAAATGGCCGGAAAGCTTTCACGTTTATCCAAAATTAAAGCGGATTCTGGAGCGTCGTGAAATAGCACTGGAGGAAAATGGGAAAGTAGAATGGGCGGTAGCAGAAGTGCTGGCATTCGCGACGTTGTTAAAAGAAGGAACACCGATCCGGTTAACGGGTCAGGATTCCGAGCGTGGAACGTTCGCTCAGCGTCACATTGTGCTGCATGACACAGAAACCAACGAAACCTATTCACCCTTGCATCATCTAACGCAAGCCCGCGCTTCGTTTGCGGTTCATAATAGCCCACTGTCTGAAGCGGCTGTTGTAGGTTTTGAATATGGCTATAATGTCTTTGCTCCTGAAACACTTGTAATATGGGAAGCACAGTACGGTGATTTTGCTAACACAGCACAACCTCTGTTTGATCAATTTGTTTCATCCGCTAGAGCAAAATGGGGACAAAAGTCAGGGCTTACCCTTCTTCTGCCTCACGGTTTTGAAGGCCAGGGTCCAGAGCACTCCAGTGCCCGTCTTGAACGTTTTTTACAGTTGGCGGCAGAAAACAACTGGACGGTTGCAAACTTAACAAGTGCTGCCCAATACTTTCATATTTTGCGTCGTCAAGCATCCATCTTAGGAACAGAGTTTGTCAGGCCGCTGGTCATTATGACACCAAAAAGTCTGCTTCGTCACCCGCTGGTCTCTTCTCCTGGCACTGCTTTAAGCGCTGGCAGTTTCCAAACGGTTGTGGAGCAACCTCAGCTCGGAAAAGAGAGAGAAAAAGTAAAGCGGCTAGTGTTAACGACTGGTAAGGTGGCCATCGATCTGGCTGCAGAAATTGACTCAAGTAAAGAAATTCAAAAATTAGACGAAATACACATCGTTCGTATCGAACAATTGTATCCATTCCCGAAGGAAAAAGTAGAAGAAATTTTAAAGCGCTATCCGAACCTGAAGGAAATCGTTTGGGTACAGGAAGAACCAAAGAATATGGGAGCTTGGCATTATATCGCCCCTACCCTCTTTGAACTTGCTTCCAGCAAACTGACAGTCGGTTACATTGGACGACAGGCGCGTTCAAGCACGGCAGTAGGCGATTCAAACGTTCATAAAAAGGAACAAGAACATATTGTCCAACAGGCTTTGAATTTTAATATTTTAATAGATACACAGAAACATGAAAGAGAGTTAGTTAGAAGCTAACCATGATCAACAGCAAATACCAAGATAAAAATATTACTTAATATTCTTAGGAGAGATGAAACTTGATGGAAATTAAGGTACCGGAGTTAGCAGAATCCATTTCAGAAGGAACGATTTCACAATGGCTAATTAATATTGGTGACAAAGTATCCAAAGGAGATAGTGTCGTAGAACTGGAAACAGATAAAGTCAATATAGAATTAAATGCTGAATATTCAGGTGTAGTTACGAAGGTATTAAAAGAAACAGGCGATACGGTGGAAGTAGGCGATGTAATTGCAATTATTGAGGATGGCACAGCTGAGGAAACCGTTGTCACCACAACAGCTCCGGAAAAATCGGTAGAAGAAACTTTAAATCAACAAAGCATCCGGTCAGAGCAAGATCTTCCGAAAGCCAAACGACCAATTGCTTCTCCAGCTGCAAGAAAATGGGCAAGAGAACTGGGAATCGATTTAAATCAGGTAAATAGCAGTGACCCACTAGGCAGAATTCAGTCAAATGATGTCAAAGCCTATTCACCTGCACCTCCGGTAAAAGAAGAACCAAAATTGGAAAAGGCAAGTCCAAAACGAAAGGATCAACAAAATGATGTGGAATTTGATAAACCTGTAGAACGTGTAAAAATGTCCCGCAGACGTCAAACCATCGCTAAACGCCTTGTAGAGGTCCAACAAACAGCAGCGATGTTGACCACATTTAACGAAGTTGACATGTCTGCGATTATGGATTTACGCAATAAGCGGAAAGATGCCTTTTTCGATAAACATGGTGTTCGTCTTGGATTTATGTCGTTTTTTACAAAAGCAGTGGTTTCAGCCTTAAAGCAATTCCCTCTTTTAAATGCAGAAATTCAAGGGGATGAATTGCTGATCAAGAAGTTTTACGATATCGGAATTGCGGTGGCAGCTCCAGAAGGTTTGGTCGTTCCAGTTGTACGCAATGCGAACCAGAAAAATTTTGCGGAAATCGAACAAGAAATCGGTAATCTTGGTAAAAAGGCTCGTGATAACGCCCTCACTTTGAATGATTTGCAAGGTGGAACATTTACGATTACAAATGGTGGAGTTTTTGGATCTTTAATGTCCACACCGATTTTGAATAGTCCGCAAGTAGGCATTCTCGGTATGCATAAGATCCAAACAAGGCCAATAGCCATTGATAGTGAACGAATGGCAAACCGTCCGATGATGTATATCGCACTGTCTTACGACCATCGAATTGTGGATGGGAAAGAAGCCGTTAGCTTCCTGGCGATGGTAAAAGAATTGTTGGAAGATCCTGAAACCTTATTATTAGAAAGCTAAAACTTTAGGGAGATCTATTAATGGAAGCTAAATATTGTAGAGAATCAAGAGTGATTCGAACAAGTCGTGTATTCCCAAACGATGTGAATAATCATAATACATTATTTGGCGGCCGGTTAATGAGCGATATAGACCAAGTCGCCTCTATTTCCGCAGCGCGCCATAGTCGAAGCGAATGTGTAACTGCTTCAACGGATTCAGTCGATTTTTTACATCCAGTACGCCCTACCGATTCCGTCTGTTTTGAATCTTATGTGACATGGAAAGGCACATCATCAATGGAAGTATTTGTGAAAATTATCGCGGAAGACTTAAAAAGCGGTAAGCGAAAAATCGCGGCGACTGCGCTCCTAACATTTGTCGCACTTGATGAGAATAAGCGCCCAACTTGGGTTCCGGAAGTGATTCCTGAAACAGAAGAAGAGAAAAAATTGCATGAAACCGCCCCCGAGCGGGCAAGAATGCGTAAAGAAAGAAAACAAAAAAGTAAAGAATTAGCTGCATTTTTAACAATGGATCATCCCTAGGCTCGACACATCTCATGAACGATATTGTCCAAGGCCAAGTTCTATTTTCTAGAGTTCGTATGCAAACTAAAAATAGCCACTCCGGATTTTGGAATGGCTTTTTTCTATTAATTACACGTCCCATGCGGACTCGGGCACCCAATTACTTCTTTTTCAATCTGGATGGTACTGTGCTCGATATGGAACTCATCATGAAGTATTTTTTGGGATTGTGACAAGATATTATCATGTACGCCGTCATCGAAAATCGTCATATGACAGCTTAGCACAGGATATCCTGACGTAATCGTCCAGATGTGTAAATCATGGACTTCCTTCACGGTCGGGATCTTGCATAACGCCTTTCTTACCTCCGTGATATCAATTTGGGAAGGGGTTCCCTCCATCAAGATATGAAAAGAATCTTTGCTTACCCGATATCCACTGATAAGAATTAATACAGCAACAATACAGCTCGCAATCGGGTCAGCAATTCCCCAGCCGAAAAACATGATAAGTAAGGCAGCGATAATAGCTCCTACCGAACCAAGCATGTCACCCATTACATGTAAAAAGGCGCTTCTGACATTTAGATTATCTTCCTTGTCACCCTTCATCAAAATCCATGCCGCCACGATATTGACTACTAATCCAGTAACAGAAATGATTAACATCCCCGAACTTTGTACCTGAGGCGGATTGAAAAAGCGATGAAAAGCCTCAACAAGTATATAAATAGAAATAATCACAAGCGTTAAACCATTTAAGGCGGCAGCAATAATTTCAAACCTCTTATAGCCGTAAGTTTTTTCCTGTGAGACCTTTTTCTCACCAAGCTTTAAAGCGTAAAAGCTTAATCCAAGTGCAGCCGCATCGCTCAGCATATGGCCTGCATCCGACAATAGTGCAAGGCTGTTTGTAACAATACCGCCAATCACTTCTACTATCATAAAGGCAGCTATTAATAAGAAAGAACTTAATAGTGCTTTTTTATTACTTGTATGTGAATGTCCATGCGAGTGGCCGTGTGAATGGCCATGATGGTGATGATGACCCATGTTGATCCCCCCAGAGCTCTTAAATGTTAAGTTGCTCTCTTCTCTTTCTAAAACGAAAATATTCCGATTAAGGCTAGTCTTTTCTAATCTTTATTTTTCAATTCATCATTTCTTTATCTTTAACTCTTAATAATCGTAACCCGTTTAGGGTCACAAGCAATGTCACACCCATATCAGCAAAAATGGCGATCCACAAGGTCAGCCAGCCCGGAACGACTAAGAGAAGAGCAAGCAATTTGAAAACAATCGATAAAGTGATATTCTGCTTGATAATTTGCAGCGTTTTCCGGCTTAACCTGATGGTGAACGGGAGTTTCTTTAAATCGTCGTTCATCAAAGCAATGTCGGCAGTCTCGAGGGCTGTGTCGGTTCCTGCCCCGCCCATCGCAATTCCGACGGTAGCAGCAGCCAGTGCCGGCGCATCGTTCACACCGTCACCAACCATAGCAACCCTGCCGTACTGAGCTTTTAATTTTTTTATAAACGTTAATTTATCTTCCGGAAGCAGCTCTGATTCTACTTGATTAACTCCCGTCTCACGGGCAATCGCTTCAGCTGTGATATGGTTATCTCCTGTAAGCAATATGGTTTGCTTAATGCCTAACTGCTGGAGTCGTTCAATGACAAGTCGGCTGCTGTCACGAACCTCATCAGCGACCGCAATCAAACCAAGTATCTCTTGATCATTTCCGGCAATCATAACGGTCTTACCTTGTTCTTGCAGGTAAGAAACTTTTTCTAATACAGCTTCTGGCACTTCTTCAAATAACTTCACGTTGCCTACACGATATTCCGTTCCATCTACAATCCCTTTTATTCCTTTTCCTGTAATGGATAAGAAATCCTCCACCACATAATTCTGCAGAAGATGCGCGGCTTTTTTTATTATGGCAGAAGCAAGTGGGTGCTGTGATTTACTTTCAAGTGCCGCAACAACTCCCAGGAGGTTTTCATCATATGTGAAGTTCACGAAATCCGTCACTACTGGAACCCCTTTGGTTAGTGTTCCTGTTTTATCAAACGCAATAGCCTTCAATGCTCCTGCTTCTTCTAAAAAACTCCCGCCTTTGATGAGCACGCCATTTCGTGCTCCGTTGCCAATCGCGGTAACAATGGAAACAGGCGTTGAAATGACTAATGCACAAGGACAGCCAACCACTAATACCGCAAGCCCCTGATAGATCCATTCCTGCCAGCCTGCACCAAAGAACAGGGGAGGAACAACGGCTACAAGTACGGCCACAAGGATAATAACTGGCGTATAGTACTTAGCGAAGCGGTCAACAAACTGTTGTGACGGGGCTTTTTCCGCCTGTGCTTCTTCAACTAAATGAATGATTTTCGCAATCGTTGTGTCATCCACCAGTTTCGTTACTTTTATTTTTAAAAAGCCAGCTTCATTGAGGGTACCGGCAAATACCTCATCCTCAACTCCTCTTTCAACCGGAACTGATTCACCTGTGATCGCGGCTTGATTGATCGTGGATGTTCCCTCAATGATTACCCCATCCATCGCTATCATTTGGCCGGGTTTCACCAGCATCGTGTCACCAATTTCGATATCGTCCGCTTTTAAAAGAAGTTCCTTTCCGTTGCGGACGACAAGTGCTTCTGTAGGAGCATGTTCCATCAGTGCGCGAATCGAATTTCTGGCTTTATCCATGGAATAGCCCTCGAGGACCTCACTAATCGCGAAGAGAATGACAACTACTGCCCCTTCTCGCCATTCACCAATAATGGCGGCACCAATGATAGCAATCGTCATGAGTGTTTTCATGTCGAAATCAAAGCGGCAAAGGTTTGTTAAGCCTGTTTTAAACAGTGGATATCCACCTATTAAAATAGCAGCGGCAAAAAGGATATTTTCAGAAAAAATATAGCCTGCGAGCAGGAATAAAAGTGATAATCCTAAAAGAGAGTAGCGTTTCCAAAACGGTTCCCTTGGGATCACAGCTTGCTTTTCTTTTTCAGGGACAAGTGTTAATTTTTCAAAAGCACCTGCTTTATGCAGTTCTTCAAGGCTTGTGTTTCCATAGACTGTGAGCTTGGAAGCTCCGAAATTAACTTTGGCATCAACAACACCATCCAGGTGCTGTACGTTCTTTTCGAACTTGGCGGCGCAGCTTGTTCAGGAAAAGCCTTGAACACGATAAACTTGTTTCTCAGTCGCTTCACTCACGGCCAGCCACCTCCTTCTGATGCGCAAAAGCAATATCGATTAATTGTTTAACGTGATCATCATCAAGGGAATAATAGACAAGCTTTCCCTCTTTACGGTATTTTGCAAGGCCGAGGCCTTTAAGGTGACGCAAATGGTGGGAAGCTGTTGCAGTGGTCGCCCCGACAATATGGGCAACATCACAAACACAAAGCTCTTCTTCAAGCGTTAAGGCATAAGCAATTTTTAAACGGGTTTCGTCTGATAAAGCTTTAAAAAGCTTGGTTACATCGACAATATTTCCGTTCGTGATCTGCTGTTTGACTCGGGTGGTTTTCTCGCTATCGACACAGGTAACTTCGCAAATATCCTGATCTTTCATTTCTAGTCACCTTCTTCATTCAAATGATCGTTTGATTATATGATATTCAAATGAGTGTTTGAATGTCAATAATATTGTTGCTAATTTTGGAGATATTAATAAAGTGTTTAGTTCGTTATATTACCCTTTTAACAAAAAAAAGAACCCAATGGGTCCTTTTCATTATTTAAAAACAGGCTCTTTTAGTTTTTCCTTAACCATAGATGTGAAACGGTCAACTTCAATCGCATATCTTGGACGGCGTTTCACTTCACGATAGATTTTACCGATATACTCACCAATCATTCCGATCCCCAATAATTGCAGCCCGCCAACAAACCAGATCGAAATCACTAACGATGTCCAGCCAGACTCTGTATGCCCTAAGAGCTCTTGAACAATCGCGTAGCCGCCAACCAAAGCACTAACGATTACGGCGAGAAAACCTAAAAAGGTAACCAAGCGAATCGGCGCTACACTGAAGGAAGTCATTCCATCAAAGGCGAAGGCGAGCATTTTTTTCAACGGGTATTTCGACTCCCCGGCCGGCCTTTCTTTTCGGTCATAATAGACTTTTGCTGAAGTAAATCCGACTAAGGGAACCAGACCGCGCAAAAACAAATTAATCTCCTTATATTTCAACAGTTCATCTAATGCCCGTTTACTCATCAGCCGGAAGTCGGCATGGTTGGGGATGAGTTTAATTCCTATCCACTCCATGAAACGGTAAAAGAACAATGCTGTGTTCCGCTTAAAGAAGGTATCTGTCTCGCGGCTATCCCTCACGCCGTAAACAATATCGATCCCTTCCCAGTATTTCTCAACAAAGGTTTCAATCACATTGATATCATCCTGAAGGTCGGCATCGATCGAGATTACGCAATCGGAGTATTGATTGGCAGTTTCGAGACCGGCAATGAGTGCGTTCTGATGACCAACATTTCCGGCTAACTTCAGCCCGGTAACGAAGCTATTTTTCTCGCACTCGCTCTCAATCATATTCCAGGTTTGGTCCTTACTCCCATCATCAACAAATAATAGTTTACTATTTTTTGAAACAAGCGATTCCTCGATTAAATGTTCCATTACTTTAGTCAATTGCAACATGGTTTCCTTCAATACCGCTTCTTCGTTATAGCATGGAACCACGATGGTTAAAATCGGTTTATTCATCTGAAATTTCCCTCCTTACATGACTTGATAAAGGTAAATTTTCCAGGCTGAATCTTTTTGGTTAAAGGTCTTTTTCAGTTCTAGATGATTTTCTTTGGCATTGAAAATCGGTACAGCCGAAAAGATGTACCTCCCGCCCATTTGTTTAAAAACGGTTGTATTTAACTGCAAATGATGTATTTTCACTTTCGAATCTTTTTTAAATTCATAGTGTTTCCCTAGTTCAGCGACAAACAGATAACACCTGCCGCCCCACTGGTCAAAGTATTTTTTTAATGTCGGGCTTTTGTCCAGCTCTCCTGCAATAATTCTTCTAAACTCATGTTTGTAGTCTAACGGATAAAAGTTATTGTACGTATCCAAGGTGTAAAAGCCATTATACTGGGCGATGGCCGGGTGGATTCCGATACTTGCGACCCGGTAACTGCTCTTCGGTTTGCCAATATAATCAGCGATTTCTTTAAACTGCTCAGTCGCATAAAACTGTTTAACGGATGGCTTCCCGGCGACACGATAGACAATTTCATCGTTTGCACAGAATAAGACAATCAGTTGAACAATTAAGCATATTTTAACGAAAGACTTCCACCGCTTGCCTTTTTGCCACAAAATAAACGCCCCAACTGCAAACATCAAATAGATGACGAGCGGCCTTAGAAAATGGAACCGGGCAAAATTAAAGGTATTTAATAAAGAGAACCTCTCTTTAAGAGGCTGCCACCCTTTATAAAACCAAAAGGCATACCAAGTGGAAAGCAGAATATTAAAGATAAATAGGTAAATATATCGTTTGTCTGCCTCGTTCCGCTCCTTCTTTTTCCAAAGAAAACCGATAACAATAAATGAAAGCGGCACAATCACCAAGGTATGAAGGGTTAACACATGGGTATGGCCAAGAAAATAATTCTTACCGATGAGACGGATGGTATGCCAAAATCCCAGCGTCGAACTGACAAATTCATTTCGGCTTGTTGGAGCATCCGGAAATACCAAAGAATCCACAAGACGGTACTCTATTAATAAGTATATAACCGTCATTAATACAATACTGCTGAAGAACACCCCGTTTAGTTTCCGCTTGGCGAGCAGATCTCTCATCCACAGGAGTCCCATCATAAATAAAAAGAAGAAAAATCCTAACACAAAGCTGGAATAGAGCGGCAGCAGAATCAGTGTTAGCCATTCTTTCCACGAATAGCGTCCTTCCCGGATATTCATAAACGCCCACAATGCAAGCGGCATTCCCAGTGTACTCAACATTCCTGATGGCCAGAAGGGAGTTAAGGCAAACGCAAGCGATACCCAAACACGGATTGGACGGGCCTCTTCTGCTTTCACAAAGTGCCGTTTTATCAAAAGATACATTCCGAGAAAGGCAAACAGTCTTGTAATGATTTGACTTAACGCGTAGGCGAGCATTGATGGAAAAAGGTGATGGAGCCACTGTATCCCGCTAAACTCTGTCCCAAATGCATTTCGCGGAAGGCCATTGATGACTTGCGGAATGACGGAATGAATACCGCCGAATAATTGGCCGCTATTCTCTAATACTTTGTACCAAGCAATATTCGAGTCCAAATTATCATGGACCCTAATATGGGCATTTTCCCCCAAGATAAACAGAGGGGACACATATACCATGATGAGACAGATTGCCAACATGATAGATGTGTTTTCTGATTCTAGTTTTATTTTTCTGCAAAGCTTTCTCATGGCTAAGAGAACATTTCCTCCTGATGCCTATCTCTTTCTAAGCAAATTAGTCTTTTTCAGGATCGTCCCTTCCACACTTTCATACACCCCAATGATTCTTTCTATAAATTGGTTCAGTTTATCTGATTGAGCAAATAGATAGTGTACTGCCAAGGCAACGCTAACCCCAATCAGCATTCCCGCAGTGACATCCAATGGATAATGGACGCCTGTCCATACGCGGGACACAGCGATTCCTGCTGCTAAAACCAGCCAGATCCAGCCATCTCGTTTGATCCAGATCCATATGGCTGTTGCGATCACAAATGCAGCTGTCGCATGGTCACTTGGAAACGAAGCATTTCTCGTATGGGGAATCAACCAGTTAACATGATGGGCCACAAAGGGACGGGCCCGATAATAAAAGTGACCGATCACCCCGTTGAGACTAAGGGCGATACAGGTGGACAGGATCGCCTCCACGATCATTTTTCGGTTATTAGCTTTTGGATAAAACCAATAAAAAATAATGGCTATAAAAAAGAGATATTGCGCTTTTTCTGCTAGAAATATCATCAATGGGTTTAAAAATCGATCACTTACCGCCAGATGATTGATGATTTGAAAAACGGCGTAATCTAAATGAGACATCTTTATCCTCCTTCCTTATTGTGCACCAGCACGTTGTAATACGGCAGATGGCCGGATAACTTCCGGTGCTGCACTTTGCGGCGGCTGGTACAACACATCTAGAATCGTTTCGACTAAGGTTTCCTGGCAATCAAGCTCGATCCCTTTTTGATAGGAATCTACGGCTTGTTCCCATTCTTTCATTTTTTTAGGGTTGTTTAACACTGTTAATAATTGCTGTTCGATTGGCTGTTCCTGATCAATAACAAATACCAGCTTTTGTTCTTTTAAAAAGCGCATATTGACTTTTTCCTGTCCAGGGAGCATGGAATGAACAAAGGTAGGAAGCTTTTTGTGCAATGTTTCACTCACCGTTACACCGCCAGGCTTTGACATGACCGCATCCACCTCTTCATAAAGATCATTCATGGCCGACCTTGAAGAGAGGTATGGCACGGGCTTTATATGTTCGAGTTTCCAAGAGGAAATCTCTTCATACAATTTCTTATTTTTGCCGCATAACACAAGATAATCTAATTCACTAGAATCTTTTATTTCCTCCAAAAGCTTTCGTATTCCGCCCAGCCCGCTATTTCCTCCGGCAATTAGTATTTTCGGCCGCCCGTTTAGGGGGGTGTGAACCTTGGAGACTTTAGTAATCTCTTCATGAACAGGAATACCGGTTACCATCATCTGGTGCTTGGGAATTTGAAACCTCTTGGATAGTGTTTCTTTTACCTGTTGGCTTGGAACGAAATGGGCGTCAATCCCGGTCTTGCCCCAAACGCTATTGACAAAAAAGTCGGTGTAAACATTGATCACCGGAGTGCTGCATTTGCCTTTTTTCTTTAAAAGGCTGAGCAGATAGGAGGGGAACCCATGAGTACAAACAAGTAAATCCGGTTGTTCTTCTTGCAGCAATTGTTCCATTTTTTTTAAAAAGAGTGGCTGGTACCATTTAAAAGCCGGCCTTTTTGTATCTGGAATGTAAAAAAAATGGTTGTATGCGAGATTATAGGTTTCAGGTGCATAGCGAATCCAATTTAGGTAGCCGTTGGAAATCATTTTTTCGAGTGATTTATTGGTATAGCTTAGTAAATCTATTTTCTTAACCGTAAGATTGGCAGTATGATTCTTTAATTTATCCATTAATGCCTCAGCAACTTGATGATGACCTGATGGCATTTGTAAGAGTGGTAAAAACAAGATTTTTTTCATTTTGTCCATCTCCTTACTTTATGTCCTATTTACTGTACCACTCATTTTAGTAAAAGATGGGTTTTTAATAGATTTTTAATCAAGCCTTCAGTGATTTTTTAAGTGAAATGGCCCAGTTCAACTTGAACTGAGCCCTATGCCTAATACTCTGATGGATCTTTTTAAAAGATTTCAATCTTTCATATTCTTCCATGGTAAACGTCAAGATGGTACCATGTTTAAAGCTATACTGGAATTTAAACGATTGATCCGAACGAATCTTCCTTTTGACATTTTGTCTGCTATGAACGGAACATAACCGAAAGATTGCTTTTTAACCTTTTGGACGGATTGGCTATAGACCATCGAGGGGCTAGGCGCCTGGAGCTGGACCATTCTCGAATTCGAAGTTTATGCTTTCTTATCTTTTAAATAAAAAACCTGAGCCCCTAATCTATCTAGGGCTCAGGCTGTTTATTCTTTATTTTGATATTTATTAGGTTAAACGGGCTCTTTTTCGTTTCCGTAACCATACGTAAGTCATAAATAAGAGAAACGAAGCGATACCTACACATGGAATATACGCTGGATTAATATAAAAGGCCTTTCCTGCATAAAATCCTACTGACATAACTGGGATCGTCCACAAAAGCGTGCCGGCTAGGGAGAGCAGTCCAAATTTCCGGAAAGGTATTTTGGTGATCCCGGCAAAATACGGACTGATTTGCCTTAGGCCCGGCATGTAAAATCCAAATAGAATGGTTTTCTGGGCATTTCTCGAGTAGAAACCAACGGCTTTTCCCCAGCGCTTATCAGTAATCCCTACATACTTTCCAAACTTTTTAACAAATGGGTAGCCTAGATATTTCCCGCAGGCGTAGGCAGAAAGCATACCGGTAAACACCCCAAGGAAGCTGACCAGCAAACTTAATTCAAATGAAAGTTTATGCTCTCCACACAATATCCCAATTAAAAAGAGCAAAGATTCCTCCGGAGCAGGAATCCCGACGATGCCAAAAAATAAACAGACAAAGATCACGATGTAGCCATATAAATTCAAATAATGTAGGATCGATTCTATAGTCATATTATAATTCCTTTAATGTAATAAATTTCGTCCCGTTATCGATAGCTTCCTTTAAATAGATTTCTAGATTGTTAATCATATAGCCCGGTGCATCTTGATCAGCTCCCAGCGTTTCCCCGCAGTCATGAAGCAAAAGGATCGCCCCTGGTTCTACCGCTGTCCGCAGCTCTTCCAACAGGTCGTCTTTGGCCTTCTCTCTTTTCCAATCTCCAAAAATATGCGACCACATGATCTTTTTGTAAGGTTTGCTAATTATCAAGCTAAAAAGGTTGAAATGCCCCCATGGCGGCCGATAAAAAGCGACCTTTTCATTTGTGCATTCCATAATCGCCTGTTCTGTTAAGGCTAGCTCTCTTTTAATGCGAAAAGGTGAGCAGATCCAGCTTGAGACATGATGAAAATGATGAATCCCGATCGTATGTCCTTCCTCGCTCATCCGTTTTACGATCTCCGGATAGCGGTTTACCTTACTGCCCACCACAAAAAAGGTAGCTTTGACATGATACTTTTTTAACAGGTCCAACAACAGTGGGGTATAATTGGGATTAGGGCCATCGTCAAAAGTGATCGCTATTTTCTCAGACTGAAGCCTTTTCTTGATACCCCAACTATTTATACGAATCAGCACAGTTGGTATGATCGCATATACCATTATGAACAAGATCATTAACCCGATACTTAGCCATAATATTTTCATTATTGTTCCTTTCTCAGCTTTTCGGTAAAAATAATTCTGCCTCCGTTCCTACACCTTCCGTACTGCTGATTTTAATTTCACCATGATGCTGTTTCATGATATTTTTCGCAATGGCTAGACCTAGGCCTGTTCCCCCAGTTTCACGGCTTCTAGCCTTGTCCACTCGGTAAAATCGTTCAAAGATATTTTTAATTTCATATTCCGGTATGCCAATTCCGTAATCTTTAACTTTAATGATGGTATTATGTTCATTCTCGTTCAGATAGACATCAATATGGTCTGTACTGTATTTGATGGCATTATCAATGATAATAATGATGGCTTGTTTAAGCTTTAACTCATCCGCTGACACCGTAATAGATGAATTTGCGAAGTAAAGATTAATTTCCCGCTTATAAGCACTTTTAAGCTGTTTGATGATGTTCTGACATAATATAACTAAATCAATGGGCTTGGCATCCAAGTGATTCCCTGATTCTGTATCAGCTAGGTTCAGAAATCTTTCGGTCATTTTTTGAATCCTAGTGGCTTCTGAATGGATGGTTTCAATTGCTTCCAGCGCCTCGGCCTCATTACGGATTCCCCGTCTTAATAGATGGTCCGCGTAACTCTTGATCACTGTCAGCGGTGTTTTTAATTCATGGGAAGCATCGGAAATAAATTGTCGTTGTTTTTCTAGATTTTCTTCTAATCTGCCAATCATCCGATTGAAGGTTACCGCCATTTTTTGCAGTTCGTCTTTTGTATCATGCTGGATGACAATCTTTTTCGGAATGCCGCTCTGTTCAATGTCCTCCATCGTGTTAATCATGTTAGAAATCGGCCTCATAATCAAATTGGACAGCCATCGGCCGCCAAGCATCGCTAATAAGGCACCTAAAATGGTACTAGAGATTTGTATCGATAGTAATACATCCTTCGCCAATTCGAGTCCTGATAATTTCTCGCCTATCTCCAGTGTCCCCGTAATTTGACCGCTGGAATGGATCGGTACCCTGACCATTAAAATTTGCTCTTCATGATTTTTTTGCCTGATTGTCTTTCTAACCGCTTCTTTTTCTTTAACAAATTTAGGCTTGATTTTTGCTGCCAATTCTTTATCATTGGTTACTTCATTAGTCATTTTTGAACCTGGTTGAACAATCCTAATAAAAGAATGCATGGTTAAATAAGGTGTTAACTGATCTTTTTTTAGGGCAGAAGATTTGTCCAGGTTCATCTCCTTTATCAGGGTATCTGCTTTTTGATAAAGCTCTTGATCTTCCATGTTCACGGTTATTTTCATAAATGAAAAAAAGACAACCGCATTCACAGCCACTAATACACAGAGAATCCAAGCAGTTGTCATGATGTTTATTTTGGTTGTAATCTTCATTGCTTAATTCTCCTTTATGGTATAGCCAATTCCCCTCACTGTTTGAATAATGGTTGGGCCTCTAAAGCCTTCTTCGATTTTCTTTCGTAAATGTCTGATAAACACATCGATGACATTTGTTTCTCCTTCATATTCATATCCCCAGACATGAAACAGGATATTTTCTCTGGTGACAATTTTATTTTTATTAATTAACAAATAAACTAGCAAATCAAATTCCTTTGGGGTTAGGGTAATGGATGCATCCCCCCTGGTCACTTCTCTTGTTTCTCGATTTACTGTTAGGTCTTGAAACGCTAAAATCGATTCCTCCGGTTGAGACGCCTTCAAAGCAATTGTATTTTGTCTGAGGCAGGAACGCACTCGCGCTAATAGTTCCTCCATTTCAAACGGTTTTGTTATATAGTCATTGGCCCCTTGGTCAAGACCTGTCACCTTGTCCATCGTCAGGTTTCGGGCTGTTAACAAAATAATTGGAACGAGGTTGTTTTCCTTTCGAATCTTTCTTAACACCTCAATCCCATTCATTTCAGGAAGCATGACATCTAATAGGATTAAATCCGGTTTTTCGGTGAATGCCGCCTGTAAACCTTCTTTCCCGTCATAAGCGACTACTACCTTGTAACCTTCGTATTCAAGTTCAATTTTTAAGATTTTGGCAATTTGTGGCTCATCCTCAACCACCAAAATTTGCTGCTGTTGCTGCATGTTTTGCCCCCCTTTTTTTAGTAAGGTAGAGAAACTTTATTTTTTATTTATTACATCCTCTTCAATTTAGCACTATTTTTTATTAGTTTTCTTGATTTAATTAAATTTTAATCTTTTTTTTCATGTGCCTGAACCCACAATAATTGGAGACAAAAAAAGAACAGCCCTCAGCCATTCCCAGTCAAATCTCGTTCTACTACTTTATTTTTCAACCGAGCCGTTAGGAGTAAGGCGAATTTATGCATGGCCATCATCAGTATTCCGGCAATAATGAGATCAATCCTTGAGTTGAATGCTGACGGAAATATACCGAGTGAATTTAGCCCAGCAGGTGTAATGCATAGATTTGCCATCATTTCGCTTAGGAGCGGATTGGTTACACTTCCAAAAAGTCCGCTCAAAATGAGCTGGCCGCAGGCCGGCAGCAGTAAAATTCCACTTAAGAAGGCAAATTGTTTATTCTGTTCCCTTACAATCGGGCGCCAAATCATGAAGGATAAAAGTAATAGCAGGAACAGATAACTATTGTGGATGAACGGATGTAAGGTTAGAAACGTTAAAACAGCTTGAAGATGATAAAAGAAAAACATGATAGCAAAGGTAACTAATGCAACAAATGGGGACAGACTTATTCCTTTTACAATCGGCGTGTGGGTTTCTGGAATACCTAGTAAAAAAAGTGGTGGGATGACAAAAAATAATATACTCATCTGGATCATATGCAGGCTGAATAATAAATGATTGAGTGTCGATAAGGGGCTGCCAATTGTGAGATAGAGTAAGAATAAAGAGGAAAAGAATAATAATGGCTGGGTAGGATGGATTTTGAGTTCTGGATGCGTACGTAATAAAGCAACATATATAATACCGATACAAAAAAGACCTGCCATTAATGGGAGGTTCCACACCAACTGACCTTCAAGCAAAAAAACATCTAGCATATCTCTTCCTCCCTCTGAATAATCCTGATGGGCACATGGAGAAAGTCACCTTTTTACAACGCTTATCTGAACTATAGATTATATGATTTCAATCTCGAAATATTCCCTAAAATACTGGGGGTCCCTCGTCAGAAATGGAAATAGAAATGGAAAACACCCCTTCCATTATTTAATATAGAAGGAGTGTTTAGATTGGAAATGGTGTCAGGCACCAACCATTTCCTGGAGGGTGTGTTTTCTGATCGCGAGGACGAGATCGGCAAGGAAGTAGAGCCCTACAGCTGACCAGATCCAGGCCCATAGAGGCTCTATGCTACCATATAGCGAAACCATTCCGGGGTGAATCCACTTTATACAAATTAGTGATAAAAATCCCCAGCAGATGGAAAAAGGTAAACAAATATGACCATGCAGCTGGAACGGTGTTTCTGAATAATCCCACCATTGTCTTTGAAATAATTTCTGCAGCAGTGTCCCGCTTGCATACTCAACAAGGGTGGGGATGATAAAACATAGAAGGAGTACGTATACCCAATGGGAACCCTGTGGAGTTAAGTAGACCAATAACACAGGGGCGACCCCGTACATCGGTTTAAAGGGTCCAAATAAAAAATTCTCCTTAAAAAATTCTCGTTTGGTGACGTAGTTATAACTATTTTCGAGCAGCCAGCCAATGAATGAATAGAACGTGAAATAAAAAAGGATGGCAGCGGCTCCTTCTATCGTAAGTACCTCTACAAGTTGAAGTTCCAAGCCTTTTAACCAACTATGAGTCATGGCTAAACCACCTTTCACAGATAAGATTTTCCCATTTTAGGATTAACCGTGAAGATGGAGATTATACCAAAAAATCCGGTTTATTACAGCCATCAAATGCAAAAGGTGCCTGACACCATTTAGGTATCAGACACCTTTATATTAGTTTCAATAGGGAGAAACTTAATCTCTAATTGTTTTTAATGCTCCGCTCCATTTGACTACTTCGTCAAGCATTGCAGTTACATTTGTAAGGTGTAGTTCAGCTGGTTTGAAGACACTGCCGTTTTCGAAGTCAGTGAATAATGACAAAGTTGGGTGTGTACGAACGTCTGCCACTTTTAATTCACCTAAGATGCCGCGTAAATGTTCAGCTGCACGAGCACCGCCAGTTGATCCATAGCTTACGATACCAGCAGCTTTGTCATTCCAAGCTTCACGTGCAAAATCAAGAGCATTTTTCAAAGCGCCAGTGATGCTGTGGTTGTATTCTTGAACAACGAATACGAAACCATCTAAGCTAGCTAGTTTTTGATTCCATGCAGCAATCCCTGGTTCTGTTCCATCAGTAGTTCCTAAGAATGGTAGGTTGAAGTCAGCGATATCAACGATTTCGTAATTAGCATCGCCGCGTTTGTCAGCAATTCCTTTTACCCATTCGCCTACTTGTGGACTAACGCGTCCTTGACGTGTACTTCCTAAAATAATCCCGATATTTAATTTTGTCATTTTATTTTCCTCCTCTGGTGTGTTACCAAATAATCGATTTAACAAACCCATTGTTAGCACCGCCTTCTTGATGATATATCTTAGATGTGAGTATCTCAAAGTTGTTTATTTTTAATTCGAGATAATCATATAACATTATTTTTATCAAGTCAACTTTTTTTTGAAGGTAATGTGATGGATTTTGTGAACTAATCATTACAATTGGCTTAATCTCCCTATTAAGCATAGTTTACATATTGGAATTTATTCAGAGAATAATATATAAATGCGTGATTTAGTTCACTTAATTGATAATGTTTTTCATTTATATTATAGATAGAGAACATAAGGAGGAACATTATGGAGAAACAATCGATTAAGACCTATCAGGAATTTAGTGAGGACAAATTTACAAAACGGGTTATTTATAATAATGACAGCAGTACTGCATTTGTCCTAAACTTCTTTCCCGGGCAAAAACTGCCCGTACATAAACACCCTGGCGCGGAGGTCTATCTGCTTGTGGTGTCCGGAAGCGGCACGATTATCATTGACGGGAAAGAAATAGGGGTAACAGAAAAAGATGTAATTCATACCAGTGATGATGAGGAACTTTCTTTTATCAATACAAGCAGTGAGTCTGTTAGTTTGTATGTAGTGTTAAATAAGCTTTCCAAATAAGAAAAGATTGAAATGAAAAAAACATTTGGATTTAAGAAGGATATAATGGATATCCAAAAAAGTGATCGTCTACGTTCAATGCTTCAAGAGGCATTGTCACCTTTTATAGAGAAGATAGAAAGGTTAGAAGCAGAAATACAGTCGCTAAAAGAGGAACAAAGTGAGCTTATAAAAATACTCAAAAGTCAGTGATTTGCTCCCTTTGGATTTGCAAATAAAATAAGCTAAGAGGAACTACTTTGGTTCCTCAGCTTATTTCCCCCTGTTACTCAGGTCTTATCATTGGGTCATAATCTTATGCAGGATTTGTCGGTTCCGAGTAAAACTCATCAAGATCTCCTCTGGCTAATCCTTTCGTATACTCAATTATACGATCTGATGGATCATGTGTTGTACCTTCAATAAATAGGCAAGGGCTTTCACTTTTTATATTGAGCAATTGACTTTCGTTCTGGTCCGAATAAGAAATTCTCATTCGCTTTTTTGTTTTACATTTTTAACCATAAAAAACATTAAATAAACGTTCCGCTGCTTCAGCAATCTTTTCTTCCTGCAGATTGGCAAAACCCAAAACCAAGCTGATCCTGTTTCCCCTGTGATGATTCTCCTTTAACATGAACCGCCGCATAGAATAGATTTCAAGCTTGACTTGTACCGCTCTTTCTTCAATTTCCTGATAACTTTTCCTCGTATCAAAATGAGCCAGAAAATGCAGTCCTGCCGGTACATCTTCAATTTGTATTTGAGCTTGAAACCTTTGTTGAAGTTCGGTGATTAATAATTTTCTCCGCTTTTCATACTGATGGTTCATCCTTTTGACGTGTCTGGCATATTCTCCTCTTTCGATAAAATAATGCAATGTGAATAGCATCAAAGAATTGCTGTATTGTATGAAATTAGCATAATACTCTCGGTATTCCCTCACAAGATCGGGTGGTAAAACCATGTAACTTATCCGTAACCCAGGGAGCACAGTTTTCGAAAAAGTCCCCATGTAAATGACTCGTTGATTTCGATCTAAGCTTTGCAAAGATGGAATGTTATCTGTTTCATATTTAAATTCACTGTCATAGTCATCTTCGACAATGTACCGATTATCGCCTTTGGCTGTCCAGTTTAATAGCTCGATTCGTCGGGATATCGGCATAATTTTTCCGGTTGGGAATTGATGGGAGGGTGTAACAAACACAACATTTGCCTTTGTTGCTTCAATTACTGCCATCCTAATACCCTGGTCGTCTAACGAGACAGGATGAACGTCAAAATTCATTTTTTTCAGAAGCTGATAGAATCGAGCATAACCCGGATTTTCTACCGCAATGATAGAATCCTTGCTTATCAATTCCATCAATTGGCCTACTAATAATTGTGTGCCAGCCCCAATAACAATTTGCTCTGGCTTACAATTGACGCCCCGGGTCAAGGCGATCATCCGACAGATCGTATCCCTCACTTCATAAGGCCCTTGTGAATAAGCAATTTCCGAGAGCTCTCTTGAATATGATTGAATCGCTCTCTCCTGACACTTCATCCATTCCTTAAAAGGAAAAAGTGTAACATCGGAAGCCATATGCGACAACGAAAGCCATCCATCCCGGTTTACGGGTTCTTCCCTTAAATCCTCCGGCAAGTTATCTTCAAATAAATCCTCTTGTTGAATAAATTCAGTAATGTCTTCAACAAAGTACCCTTTTCGCTCAATAGTATAAATATACCCCTCCGCCAAAAGCTGTTCATAGCCAAAGCTGACCGAATTAATGCTGACGCTTAACTCTTCGGCTAATGACCTTTTCGATGGAAGTTTTTCATTCGCTTTTAACTTCCCTTTTAAGATGTTCTCCTTAACCCCCTCGTAAATTTGTTGGTAGATATAATTGGTATCCCTCTGTTTATCGATTGGTATGAACATTCTCACCCATCCCTGTCTGGTACCTAATTTTTTTCTATTTTGGTGCTTTTCATTGTATCAGATTGTTGTGATAATTCTATCATATTCCAAATATAAAGGGGCGACTAAGATGCAGGTTTCTTATTCACAAACAGCAGAATTACAGAATAAAAGAAAAAAATATGTTCCAAAGGGAGTCAGCAACGGTAATTTAAATATTGTACAACATGCCTCTGGAGCAACAGTAACCGATATTGATAACAAGGAATGGATTGACTTCGCAGGTGCCATTGGAACTTTAAATGTCGGCCACAGTCATCCAAAAGTCACTGAAGCAGTCAAAAACCAAGTAGATAAATTTCTTCATCCCGGGTTCAATGTCATCATGTATGAAGGCTATTTAAATCTTGCTGAAAAGCTATGCCAAATCACTCCTGGCAATTTTGACAAACAAGCCATTTTCTTTAACTCAGGTGCAGAAGCCGTTGAAAATGCGATTAAAATTGCCCGCCGCTACACAAAAAGACCTGCAGTTGTTTCATTTGTCCGCGGTTACCATGGTCGAACCAATTTAACAATGGGCATGACAAGCAAAGTAAAGCCGTATAAATTTGGGTTTGGACCTTTTGCTCCGGAAATTTATCAAGCGCCATTCCCTTATATGTACCATAAACCAGCCGGGATGACAGAGGAAGAATATGTAGATCAAATCATTCAAGACTTTGAAGATTTCTTTGTTGCAACAGTTGCTCCGGAAATGGTTGCTTGTGTCGTTATGGAGCCTGTACAAGGTGAAGGTGGTTTTGTCATTCCTCCGAAGAAATTTGTACAAGCGGTCAGCCGTTTCTGTAAAGATCACGGAATTGTTTTTGTCGCAGATGAAATCCAAACCGGATTTGGCCGAACTGGCAAGTTATTTGCCATCGAACATTTCGATGTAATTCCTGATTTAATCACTGTTTCTAAATCTTTAGCCGCTGGTCTGCCATTAAGCGGTGTCGTTGGAAAAACGGAAATTCTAAACGTTGCTGATCCTGGTGAGCTTGGCGGAACGTATGCCGGAAATCCTGTGGCTTGTGCGGCAGCGTTAGCCGTAATCGATATTATCGAGGAAGAAAATTTAGTGGCCAAATCCGAAACCCTTGGGCAAAAAATTGAAGCTAAATTACAAAATCTCCGCGGGAAACATGATTTTGTAGGAGATATTCGCCGTTTGGGAGCAATGGTAGCTTGTGAGATTGTGGAAGACCGCTCAAGTAAAAAACCAAACAAAACGAAAACAGCACAAATTGTAAAATATGCAAATGAAAGCGGACTTTTACTCCTTTCAGCTGGCCTAAAAAGCAATGTTATTCGTTTCTTAGCACCATTAGTGATTACAAATGAAGAATTAGCAAAAGGATTAGCAATCCTGGAAAAAGCTTTTGAATAAAAAATACGAGGCACCCGGTCGGTAATTAGCTGGACTAGGCTACTTTCAAAAAACATTGGATGGTGGACATAAATGACTGATCTATTAGAAGTAAAGAATCCAGCAACAGGTGAATTGATCAAAGAAATCCGAATAAATACAGATGAAGAAGTCAAGCAAGCATTAAAAATCGGGAATGACAGCTTTAAAAAATGGGCAAAAATAAATGCCCATGAACGCTCCCGGTTATTAAGAAAATGGGCAAAAATCATTCAAGAGCATAAAGCGGAAATTGCTGAAATCATGACGTTGGAAAACGGCAAGCCGCTGAGTGAATCTCTCGGTGAAGTTGATTATGCGACAAGCTACATTGATTGGTATGCAGAAGAAGCAAAACGCATTTACGGAAGAACCGTCCCTGCTTCATCTGAAACGAAAAGAATTGTTGTTACAAAACAACCGATCGGTTTAGTAGCAGCGATTACACCGTGGAATTTCCCAGCGGCGATGATGACAAGAAAAGCAGCACCTGCTTTGGCTGCTGGCTGCCCGTTTATTGTAAAACCGGCGGTTGAAACACCGTTAACAACCATCAGATTAATCGAGCTCGCCCACGAAGCAGGAATTCCAGCCGATGTCATCCAATACGTGAATGGTTCTGGATCGAAGATCGGTGATCTTTTTACAAGCAGTGAGCATGTTCGCAAAATTACTTTTACAGGTTCTACCCCTGTTGGAAAGCAGTTAATCCAAAACAGCGCTAATACTGTGAAACACATGACGATGGAATTAGGCGGCCACGCCCCTCTCATCGTTGCGGAAGATGCGGACCTGGATTTTGCTGTCCAGCAAACAATCCTCACAAAGTTTAGGAATGCTGGACAAACATGTGTATGTGCAAACCGAATCATTGTCCATGAAACGATTGAAAAAGCCTTCTCTATGAAATTAGCAGAAGCAACGAAAAAGTTGAAAGTTGGCAATGGGCTGGATAAAGAAACACAGGTAGGTCCTATTATTAACGAAAAAGGATACAATAAAATTGTCGATCAAATAAATGATGCGGTTGAAAAAGGGGCAATAGTCCTGGCGGGAAACCAATTTAACGCCGATAAAGAACAAGGTTACTTCTTCGTCTATCCTACTGTCTTAACAAATGTTTCACTTGATATGAACATTATGCAGGAGGAAACGTTTGGTCCCGTTGCACCAATCATTACCTTTAAGAGCTTAGAGGAAGCAGTTGAGATCGCCAATAGTACGCCATTTGGTCTAGCTGCCTATTTCTTTACAAATAACTATAAAACCGGAACATATTTAAGTGAAAATCTGGATTTTGGCATTGTCGGCTGGAATGATGGTGCACCATCCGGAGCTCACATTCCTTTCGGCGGGATGAAGGAAAGTGGAATCGGCCGCGAAGGAGGTCTCGAAGGGATTGAACCTTACTTGGAAACAAAGTATCTATCTATCGGAAATCTTTAAAAGTCAGAGGATCTTTTGATTTTCTTCATATGATAATGAAGAGCCACTACCAACCGGTAGTGGCCCTCTCACTATCCAATCTTTTCATCATACTTCCGTTCATCTTGAACAAACAGAACGCCAAGCTCATGATGGTCTCCCTCATAAAGAGCACGCTGCACAAAGCGGATTTCGCCTTTTGTGTCGAATACTTCGAGCTTACAGTGGGCACGATTTTTTTGCAGTGCTTCATAAAAGGTTTGTTCGTCGCGGACCACAACACCATTGGCCTTGGAGATAATTTCCCCGACCTGAAGTCCCATCTTACTCGCCGGTGATTCCGGAATAACCCCAATAATCATGACACCGTTATTCTTCTTGGAAAAATAAGACGTCATACTGTCATCTTTCAAATAAGCAAACAGTGCTAACAGTTCGCGGCCAATGACAGCCAGTGCGGCTACAACAATCGAAATCAATGGATACCAATAGCCTAGCAAAGAAAACAGTGAAATTAGCGCGCCAAGGATGATAACCCGGCGGCCGTGAAGCTCAATCGCCACCTTTGGAAGCATTCCTTTAATTTGCTGGTGGAAACCAATCGCAAAGGGAACAAAGATTAATGAATACTCTTTCGTCCCCAAATGGAAAACAGGCCACCAATCAAAAGGCAGATGAAGGGCATTTCCGGGGATCAGCAAGAACAAGGGCACCATCCAAAGGCGTTTGACCTCATGGACCCCAACTACCTGTCCACGCTTACTTTTTGCCAGCTTAGGGGAAGAACCTTTGCTGGCATTTTTAAAAATCAAGATACCTTCTGCCAGTAACAATAATCCGAGAATGACAACCATTGAGGGATAGACTTTATCACCAATCGAAGAAAACGTCTGTGAAAAAAGCGGAACCGACCAGTTATTTTGTGCAATGATAATGATCGCAAAAAATGCAGCCCCAATGGTATACGCCGGTGACATCAGACGTATATTGGTGGTCAGTGACCAGATTAGCGTGAAAACTGTAATAAGCAAAATGGCTGCAAATGGAACCGCGATTCCTGCAGCAATCGTGACGATCGACAGCACAAGCCCAATCACCATTCCCAATGGAAATAACTGCCGAAGTTCAAAATAGGCGTCCTCCGCTCGAATATGAAAATTTTTCCGTTCACGTTTTACCCTCATGACTCCTAATACACCTGCAAGGAAAACGAGATAGTATAAAACAGGATGAAGAAAGAACCTGCCTGTCCCTTTCATAAGCTCTACAAGCCACGTTTCTACCATTTCCTGCACCTGCCTCTATTAAAAATTTCTAGATATATGAAATAAAAATCTCTTAAACTTTATTTTACCAAATTAATAACATAAAACAAATTGCTAGTTTTTAGAAAAAGGAAAATGAGTTAAAATATCCATTCATTTTGATTAGATTGGAGGATTCCGCCAACTTTTGTAGGAATTCCGCGAATTTCAGAACTATTTCCGCGCAACCCGCCACTATTTCCGCGGAAATTCTCGATAATTCCGCCGAAATAGACAATATTCCTGCCAAACCAACTCTGAACCACGATTTACTTCCATAAAAAAACAGAGGCTAAAAGCCCCTGTCAGGTCGTTTATTTTGAAATTAACTTCAGTGCCATTTTCAGCTGCAAATCATTTTTCTCTTTTTTCATTTCCTTCACAGCTGCTTCTTCCAGCTTAGCAGCTGTCTTTTCATCAATTTTCCCATTAGCTGGCAGATTATGTTCCTGCTGGAAGCCCTTCACCGCTACCTTTGTTTCTTCGCTAAAATAACCATCTTTCCGGCCAGGCTCAAATCCCAATCCATCTAAGATTTCCTGAGCATTCTTCACCTGTTCATTGTTCATATCCTCCGCCAGTGGTTTATCGACCTGAATGGGATGGGTATCAAAGATAGCCGGCTGCTGGATTGCTACATCCGGTTTAATTCCTTTCTTATGAATCCAGTTTCCGTCCGGTGTCAGCCACTTGGCCAATGTCAGCTTAATATTGCTGCCATCTCCCATTGGAATCGCCTGCTGAACAGTCCCTTTGCCAAATGTCGTTTCCCCAACAAGCTTATATCCGTCCGCCTCCTGGAGAGAACCTGCCAGTATTTCAGATGCAGAGGCACTGCCTTTGTTAACAAGGACAAGGACTGGATAATCCTTTTTCTTAGAAAGGGTTGAGAAGAAACGTTGCCTTTCACCATTTCGCTGCTCTACTTGCACATATGGTTTATCCTTTGGAACGAACTCTTTTAAAATTTCTCCGACACTGTCTAACAAGCCGCCAGGGTTACCGCGCACATCAAGGATCAACCCTTTGATATTGTCATTCTCAAGCGCCTTTAAATCCTTCTTAAAATCGGCAGCGGTATCCTCTGAGAATGTGGTAATTTCAATATAGCCGATCTTTTTCCCATCCTGTTTCTTGATTGAAGAATGAACGGTCTCGAGTGGAATTTCGTCCCGCTTAACGTCAATGGTCAGTGGATCTTTAAGGCCTGTTCTGGCTATTTCTAATTCAACAGTGGTCCCTTTTTTTCCGCGAATTTTGAGAGTTGCTTTACTTAAATCGAGACCTTCCACACTTTTTCCATTGACCTTTAAAATTTGGTCATTCGGCTTGATGCCTGCTTTTTCAGCCGGAGAATTTTTAAAAGGGGAGACAATAACAATTTTACCGTCCACCATACCAACCTCGGCACCAATACCTTCAAAAGAAGATTCTAATGTTTGCGAGAATTGCTTAGCGGTATCCTTGTCCATATACACCGAATACGGGTCTTTTAATACGGACAGCATCCCTTGGATGGCTCCTTCAACTAATTGATCCCGATCCACTTTCTCCACGTAGCGGTTTAAAATGAGATCATAGGCCTGTTCTACCTTTACAAGATTGTCTGTATTTTCCTCGGCTGTGGCAGCCTGTTCTTTTGGGCTGACTGCTTGCTCCAATTTGGATGTGGCATCTGTTTTATTAAAATAAGTCATTCCAGCATAAGTGCCGCCTGCTCCTGTCAGCAGTGAACCCGTCATTAACAGGGCAATCCATCTACGATTCATCCCGAATCCTCCTCAAGTAAAAAAATGCCTGTCCTATCTATTTCTCAAAAATCCACCGAACTCCTGCCCGATTATTAACTTATATGTAAGGAAAGGACGAGTTATGATTAAAAAGAGGGATGAGCCCTTTAATGTTAAAAGTTATTGTTTTATTTTGGGCCAGGTAGATTGGAGCGGAAGACGCCTGTGGGAGTACGGGGCTGGAGCGGAAATAAACAGCCAACTTATAAAAAAGAAAAAGGAAGAAACCAGTTGGTTCCTTCCTTTTGATGTTATGGGAGCGGTACAATGCCGACGGGATTAATCGCAAAGCGCTTATCCTGTGTCCAAGGACCTTTATGAAGTTCAAAGTGTAAATGCTGGCCATGAGATGCGCCGGTGTTACCCATGACGCCAATTTGCTGGCCTTTTTTCACGACTGCTCCACTTCCGACCATACGGGTTGTCATGTGGGCATAGACAGTGGTATAAACCTGTCCATTAATAGAGTGGGAGACAAAGATACAGTTTCCATATGTGCTAGATAAATAGGATCGAATCACGACACCATCAGCTGCGGCAACAATTGGCACTGCTGCACGGTTGGCAATGTCTACACCGGCG
Organism: Bacillus sp. OTU2372; assembly: GCF_038440275.1. Taxonomy (NCBI): domain Bacteria; kingdom Bacillati; phylum Bacillota; class Bacilli; order Caryophanales; family Bacillaceae; genus Bacillus; species Bacillus sp. OTU2372. Next base: position 56,175 of record NZ_JASATK010000005.1, on the reverse strand, counting down.
TGTCTTTCACTGCCACGCACTCCAAAACCAGAGCTTAAATAACCGACAGCAGGCTGTGTCCAATAGCCGCTCGATACGCCAGGTGTCGCTCCTGAACTTACTTGGCTAGAACTACTGCTAGAACTTGTATTACTGCTGCTAGCCGCCTTGCGCTTTGCAGCTTCAGCCGCTTCTGCAGCTGCTTCTGCAGCTGCTCTCGCTTGTGCTTCCTGCTCCATCGAGATTGCTTTTTGAATAGCTGCCTGTTGAGCTGCAAGGAGGGCATCTTGCTCTTGTAAATCCATCACGCCTTCATGTGCTTCGTTTTCCTGTTCCTTTAGGCTTGCTAATAATTTATCTTTTTCCGCCTTTTGGGCACTTAATTGTTGATTCAATGTTTGTAAATCCGACACCATTTTTTCCAAGCTGGCAAGATTTGTTTTGACTTCATTTTGTTTTGTTTCTAGTTCTTGTTTATCTGCCTCATGCTCTTTTAAGATGGCCTGGTCCGCCTGCATAATCGTCACGACAGCATTGGCACGATCAACAAAGTCACTAAAGTTTTCCGAACCCATTAAAACATCGATATAGTTAACCATACCGCCTGTTTCTTGATAGCTGCGGGCCCTGTCCTTCAACAAAACATTCCGCTTTTCAATCCGGTCTTTGATGACCTCCATTTGACCTTGAAGTTCCATAATTTCAGCCTTCGTGCTTTCAAGCTTCGCTGTTTTTTCTTTAATCTTATTGGTTGAGTCGGTAATCGCGTAATCAATTCTTGTGATTTCACTTTTTACATCTGCCTGCTGATTCTGTAAATCACTAATCTGATTGTTTTTTTGATTAATAGTAGAATTTATACCGGAGCGTTGTTCCTGGATTTTGTTTTGTTCGCCTTTTAAGCTGGAGATTGATGCAGCTTCTGTTATAACAGATGTTCCTCCAAAAATGGTTCCAAACCCAACCGTTGCCGTAACGGCAAGGCTCATTACTGTTTTCCTCATCCGATTGTTCCTCCATCTCTCTATACACAGGTAACTCGTTATCGACAATCTTTATTCATAACTGAAGGAAGGACAGAGCGTGCCGTCCTTCCTTACAAATTAAACTTTTAAAAACTTACGTACGGACATGACACTGCCCCAAACGCCTATTAAGGCACCCATTAGAATTAATATGCCTGAAAGTTGATAGACAAATGGGTCAAATGGCAATACCTTAATAAAAGTCCCTTGAAGCTTAGGTCCTAAATAATCATAGGCACGATAGTAGGCAATCGAAATCAGTACAATCGGTAAAATGGAACCAACAATTCCGAGCCACAGACCTTCTAGGAAGAACGGCCAACGAATAAAGGTATTCGTTGCTCCTACTAATCTCATAATCTTAATTTCTCTTCGTCTCGCAATAATCGTAATCTTAATCGTATTCGAGATTAAGAAAATAGCCGTAAAGAATAAGCCAATGACAAGAACAATCCCAACATTTCGAGCCGCATTGATAAACTTAAATAATTTTTCAACCTTGCCCTGACCGTATTTAACCTTTGCGACAAAGTTGTCTTTTTCAATCTGCTTCGCCACTTTCATCGTATCAGCAGGGTCTTTCGTCTTGACGATAAAAACATCATTTAACGGATTATCTTGTTCAAAAAGCTTAAACGCTTTTCCGTCCTCACCGAGATTTTTTACTAGATTATCCAATTCTTTTGTTTTCGGCGAAAATTCGATACTTTTTACTTCTGGGATACTAGCAATCTCATTTTTTAAGGTTTGCTGATTTTGTTGATTAGCAGCCACATCGATATGCACACGGATTTCTACGTCCTCTTCAATCGTTTGGGCCACCCGGTTAAGATTCATCATAATGGCGTAAAAGACACCGACTAGGATTAGTGTAACGGTAACGGCACCAATGGATGCAAAAGTCATCCAGCCGTTTCTCTTAATGCTCTTTAAACTTTCACGGGCGTGACGGCCAATTGTTCTAATTTTCATAACCGTAGTCACCTCTTTGCTCATCGCGAACAATCTTGCCGCCTTCAATAGCAATAACGCGATGTTTTAATGTATTTACGATCTCTCTGTTATGAGTTGCCATCACAACAGTTGTTCCTCGATTATTGATTTCTTCAAAAATCTTCATGATTTCCCATGACGTTTCCGGGTCAAGATTACCAGTCGGCTCGTCCGCAATCACAACTTTTGGAGAGTTCACAATCGAGCGGGCAATTGAAACACGCTGTTGTTCACCACCGGACAGCTCTGTTGGCAGCATTTTAATTTTATGCTTTAAACCAACAAGGTCGAGTACTTCCATTACTCGCTTGCGGATAAATTTTGGCTGGGCCTCAATTACCTCAAGTGCAAATGCCACATTTTCATAAACCGTTAGGGAAGGAAGGAGTTTAAAGTCCTGGAAAACCACGCCTAAATTCCGTCTAAACAGTGGCACTTTTTTCATTTTTAATTTGGCAAGGTTGACGCCATTCATCGTAATCGTTCCTGTAGATGGTACTTCTTCACGATACATCATTTTAATGAAGGTCGACTTACCGGCACCACTAGGACCAACAACATAGACAAATTCGCCTTGATTAATTTGGACATCTATCCCATTTATGGCTGTTACACCATTCGGATACTTTTTATATACATCTTGTAATTCGATCATTTATTATCACCTATATTGGAAGTTAGTTCGAATAAAATTCGACAATAATCTTCGTATTTTTTACACAATGGACCAAAATAACAAACAATATGTGCATAATCTCGCATATTTTTATTATAACATCATAATTCGCTAAAAAAAGTGGTAATTGTATTACAGTTTCTTTTCAATCAAAAAACAAAACTTGACAAAATTTTCACTATTCGCAACTTACTTAGAAAAGTGCAAGCGCCTTGATCAGGGAAAAAAGTAGTTCATTTTTTCCTAGCCCCGACATAAAACGAGCCGGCCGAAAGGTTGCTGTTTAACCTTTTGGACGGATTGTCCTAAATGTGGAGGCGACTGTCCTGGGACTCTAGGCTAAGACGTACCCTGCAAGAAGGCGCCTTTTGCCTTCTTCAGGGGGTGGCTTAGACTTGCGTCCCAAGGAGCCGCAACTGGATAAGCTGTAGACCATCGAGGGGCTAGGCGCTGGAGCTAGACAATTCTCAAAGTCAAAGTCAATCTCAAAATAAAAAACGCCCTGTTTATCGTAACAGAACGTTTTCGTATATTCCTTATTTTTTCGCTGCAAGCCATGTTGCCATAGTTTCAGCATCATCGCCGGTTACCACTTTTGCAGGCATTCCGCCTGATTTACCGTTTTTAAGAATGTCTAAGATTTCATCTTTTGAATACTTTGAACCAACCTTAGTTAAGTTTGGCCCCATCGCACCCTTCATGTCGCCGCCGTGACAGCTAGAGCATTTTTGGTCGTAGATCTTTTGAGCATCACTTGCATTTGAGGTTTTCGTCGTACCGCCGCCATTATCTTTTGACGTGTCCTTGTTGTTACCGCCTCCACAAGCTGCAAGTCCCATCACAAGAGAGATTCCGAGTAATAGGGTTAACAATTTCTTCATCATCACATTACCCCCTTTAAAGTAAATGTTTCCATCAATGTACTATTATACCAATCCTATGCGCGTTTGAAACCTTCACCAAGCACCTCAGCAGCGTCCATAACAATCACGAATGCAGATGGGTCAAGGGTTTTGACCAAATGTTTCAATTTTGTGAACTCCGTTTGATCTACCACGCACATGAGCACTGGCCGTTCATGGTCTGTAAAACCACCATATGCTGATAGTTTTGTCACTCCACGGTCAATTTTATTCAAGATTCCTTCTCGAACTTCATCCTGGTTATTCGTAATGATCATAGCCATTTTTGAACCGTTAAAGCCTACCTGAACAAGGTCGATCGTTTTACTTGTCACAAATAGGGCAATTAACGCATACAATCCTTTTTCAATATCAAAGACAGCCGCAGCTGTAAGAACAATCAACCCATCGATGATGACAACGCATCTGCCAAGGGTAAAACCGGTATATTTATTGATGATTTGAGCAGCTACATCGGTGCCACCAGTGGAGCCATTTCCTCGGAAAACAATTCCAAGCCCAAGTCCTACGCCTATTCCTCCAAATAATGCTCCAAGAAGGGCATCATGTGTCCAAGGCTCAAGATGTTTGGTCAGAAAAACAACAAATGGAAGAAAGATGGTTCCGGCAAGAGTTTTCACTCCGAATTGTTTTCCTAAAAAGGAAACACCAGCAATAAATAACGGAATATTAAAGGCCCATTGAACATAGGCTGGTTCCCATCCAAATACTCCCTTTAAAATGGTACTAATTCCGCTTACTCCGCCTGAAGCGACTTGGTTTGGGAGCAAAAACACATTAAAGGTTATGGCGATGATTGCCGCCCCTATTAACACGAGAATATATTCAAACGCCACTCTCAGTTTCGGATAGGTTTGTGTTAGGTTGTTAAATACGTTCATACAACAGATTCTCCTCTATTTTCTATCTAAATCTGAAAGTGAGTATAGCATTTCATAAATATTGGTGTAAATGGCATTAAGTTAACGTGGTAAAGTGGTAATAAAGTGAAACTCCTTGTCGTGATTTTCATTAGCTAGTTGTAGCTTTTGCCTTTCACTATCATTTCATTAGAAAAAGAAAAGCCTTTGCCAAAATTTTTCGGCAAAGGCTCTTGATTGTTATGAAATTCTCGAACGCAAGTAAGCGTTAATAAACTGATCCAAGTCTCCGTCCATAACCGCTTGAACATTTCCACTTTCCGTATTCGTCCGATGGTCTTTTACCATGGAATAAGGATGGAAGACATAGGAACGGATTTGGCTTCCCCAGCCAATTTCCTTCTGTTCGCCGCGGATTTCTAAAAGTTCTTGCTCCTGACGCTCAATTTCCCGTTGATACAGCTTCGCTTTTAACATTTTCATCGCCGACTCACGGTTTTTAATCTGTGAACGTTCCGATTGGCAGGTAACGACAACTCCTGTTGGAAGGTGGGTAATCCGGACCGCCGAATCTGTTGTGTTGATATGCTGTCCACCTGCACCCGTTGCACGGTACGTATCAATTTTTAAATCCTCCGTACGGACTTCAACCTGAATTTCTTCATTAAATTCAGGCATAACTTCGCAGGAAACAAATGAGGTATGACGTCGCCCTGAAGCGTCAAATGGAGAAATCCGAACAAGCCGGTGAACCCCTTTTTCTGCTTTCAAATAGCCATAAGCATTATGGCCTTTAATCGACAATGTGACACTCTTGATCCCTGCTTCATCACCGGGCAGATAGTCAAGTGTTTCCACTTTAAAGCCCTTCTTCTCCGCCCAGCGGGTATACATCCGCAGCAGCATCGAGCCCCAGTCCTGTGATTCTGTCCCGCCGGCACCAGGATGCAGCTCAAGAATGGCATTATTTTTATCATATTCCTCACTTAAAAGGAGCTGAAGTTCAAACTGGCTTAAACGGCTTGTTAATTGTTCCAGCTCTTCTTCGAGCTCTGCCCTTAATTCCTCATCATTTTCTTCTTTGACAAGTTCGTAGGTTAGTTCGAGATTCTCATAGGAGTCATTTAACTCCATGAACTCGTTCACTTGATCTTTTAAACCATTTGCCTCGCTGATAACGGCTTGTGCCTTTTCCTGGTTATTCCAAAAATCAGGATGAAGCATTTCATCATCTAGCTCGGCAATTCTGGCTTCTTTATTTTCAAGGTCAAAGAGACCCCCTAAAGTCCGCTAATGTCTTAGCTGTTTTCTCAAGTTCATTCCGAATTTCTGCTAATTCCATTTTCTTCACCTCTATAAAAATTAATCCGTTATGTTTTTTTAATTAGTCAGTCCCTATCCATTATAGCGTGTTAACCTAAATAAATTCAAAATTTGGCCATGCGTCCATTTTATTTTTCATAAATCACTCCATTACAAATCATAAAATTCCATTAAATATCCTTAGTATTTATATATTTCATTGTGTCAAAGATGGTACTATTAAATAGGGACAATCCGGATTTTAACTAGAGACATATACATAAATACCTACAGTACGAGAGCCAATTTATTGAGAAGGAGCAAAGGCGAATGGAGAAAATAAATCGTAATGAACCTTGTCCTTGCGGGAGTGGAAAAAAGTATAAAAAGTGCTGCGGAGCGAATGACGCCATTTCCATCACTGAGGTGCTTGTCAATGAAATAGAAGAGCTGCAAAAACAGTTCCTCCATTTTGCTTACTATCACTTTGGTCATGAAATGGCTGAGGATTTTGAACTGCTTGAACAGATGCTAGACATTGAAACAGACCAAGAACGGGAATTCTATGAAATGATTCATTCCATATGGTTTTCCTTGTTTGAAGAGTTGGATGATGGGGAAACAATTATTGAAAAATTCATTCGTGCCGAAGCTGGAAAAATGAAACGTCCTAAATTAAGACATATATTACAAACATGGACGGATGCAAGAACCATCGCCGGGAAAGTTTTGTCTATCGAAAATAACACGCTGACAATCGAAGACGGCTTCACATCGGAACAACTTGAGGCCATTAATTTAACAGACTTCATTCAAGTAAAAGAAGGCTCGTTTTTCACGGGGATTCTGCTCCCATTTGAACATCAATATGTATTTTTCCCAGCACCATTAGAGCTGGAGGGACTCAAATCAGAGCTTGCTATTTCCTACATCGAGGATTGCAGTTTTGAGGAAGAGTACGACACACCTCAAGAGTATTTGACAAATCTTTTTATGTTGGTGCTAAGCGAGCTGCCAATGGTTGGCGGTTTAGTGGAAGTCGACCAAATGGATTGGCCTGCTCCTATTTACAAGGAAGTAGCAGATCTTTTTAAGGACAAGCTGCAAATGCAGCTGCCGCCACAAGTCTTAGATACTGGCTTGATTCTTTGGCATCATTTTTGTCAAAAAAAACAAAAGCGAATCCAAAATCCAAAAATATATGTAGCCGCTCTTCATTATTTATTGGCAATGGTTGCCCCAATAGAACAATTTACACAAAAGGATCTAGCAAAACAATATGGAGTTTCCGCCGGAAGTATTTCCTCGGTTGTATCTGATTTAGAATTTGAATTAGCAGAGGAACTGGCCGAGTTAATCGGGATCCTCTATGGGGAAGATGATACGCTCGAGACTCCTCTCGTTCAAATAGCACCTGTGATAGAATTCCCTGCAAATAAGGCGGCTCAAGATGCGAAGAAAACGGATAAGACCTCTACCGTTAAGACACTTCCAAGTGCTGCAGATAAGCACACGAAGAAAACCAACGTGCGAAAAGTATCGAGGCGTGATGAGGAACAGGCACGCAACCTGATTTATGACGCCTTCCAAACTGATGGTAAGCAGAGGTATAAATTAGCAGAAAAAGCGTTAAAGCTAAATCCGAATTGTGTTGACGCGTACGTGATTCTTGCCGAAAAAACTAAGAGCTTAGAGGAAGCAATATTATTATATGAAAAAGGAATCCAAGCCGGCGAGCGAGACCTAGGTAAGAACTTTTTCAAGGAGAACAAAGGTTATTTTTGGGGATTGCTCGAAACAAGACCATTTATGCGGGCAAAACTTCATTATGCCGAGGCCCTTTCAGTTCAGGGTAAAGTAGCACAGGCGGCCCGGCAATACGAAGAATTGCTTGAATTAAATCCAATGGATAACCAAGGTGTCCGTTTCTCCTTATTTGTTGCTTATATGGATTTGGGTGAGTTTAAAAAGGCTCATGGTATTCTTGAAGAATATGAAGAGACGACTGCTCAGAACCTATATAACCGGCTATTATTGGAATTATGTGAGCATGGTTTTACAGCTAAAGCCGAGATGCTCTTGAAAGGTGCTAAAAAGGAAAACAAGTTTGTGATTCCTTATTTAACCGGCAAAAAACGATTGCCTGCCTACCCTCCTGATTTTTATGGTGTCGGGGATGAAAACGAAGCGATTGTTTATGCGGATATGCATTTGCATTTGTGGAAGAAGGTTGATGGGTTGGTGGAGTGGTTGAAGGGGAAATAGATTTGTTCAAAAAATCCTTCGAAGATCCATTTGGAATACTAGGAGGCTTTTTCCTACAGAAGCCTACCTTTTCCGTTTTATCAATAGTTGAGGCATTTTATTTATACCTAGGTTATCATATATAGAAAAATCGAGAGGTCGGAAACCTCTCGATTTTTCTATGGAGTAGTTATTGGTGAATGCACAGCTTCTGTAAATGACTTGCTTTGGCTATGACACTCTGAGCAAACCTGTGTACCATCCTTAGCATGGCCCGCCTTTACTGAATCGCTTGTAGTAATCATTGATTGTCCAGTTTCATCAAAAATGGCTTTTCCTGTTACACCGAAAAGGATTGTTTTACCGTTGTGACAAGTTAAACAATACTCTCTTTTCTTTTGATCCGTCCAATCCTCTATTTTAGTTAAAGAAAATACCTGCTGATTTTCATGGCCTAGTTTATCTTTCAATAAAAGTATATTTTTAGAAGCGTGCGTATCATGGCATTCTGAGCATGGGAGCGAACCATTTAGTTTACTCCCGTCCAACGCAGTCAATTTATGCTGGGAGCTGCTATTACTATAGTAGGTTAAAATATCTTTTGTGCCATCTTTAGTTTGTTTTTCACTATTATGGCAAGTAAAACACAAGTTATAATCATCTACATGTAAAACTTTATTTGTGACCCCATTTTTCACTTCTGCAGTTTCTGTTATATTCCCAATGGCAGTATTTTCTTGCCGGTAGTGGAGGACATTATAACCACCACTCTCCTCGGCTAATGACTTATAGGAATATGTAAATCTGCCGTGACAGGCTTCACACATCTGAACATTGCTGTCGATTTTACCAACTAGATTCCCTTCCCAATTATCTTCTGCATTATGTTCATAAACATAATGATCAATTAATAAATTAGGGTTGTCTTCACTCCAGGTTAAATGAGGATTATGACAAGCTGTACACGATCCAGACTTGGTGTCGTGCTCAGTAATCTTTTGTGTTTCATGTTTAGATTTAATTGAAGAATCAAAGTTTACCATCTTAGGACCTGTTGTCCCATCATGGCAGGCCATACAATAACCCTGTGCAATATCTTTACTTTCCAAACTACTATTTGCACCCTCATGGGTATTATGGCAAATCGCACAGTTATTGACATTATTGTTGTACGCCCCGTGTGGCAGCTGTTGTAAATTAGTCATTTCTTGAACGGTGTATCCATTAATCGCGAAGTTTTTGGCTGCGTTGCTTACAGTCGTAAATTGCTTGGTTATGGAAATGAACGGGTTATTCAAATTATCTACTAGCTTTCTCGTACCATCATTATAATCAAGACTTATTAAGCTCGGGTTAAACTTTAAATAATAGGTTTCACCCGGATTAAGCGCCACTTGATTAGTAAGAGTAATTTTATTAGAAGGCGGTGTGAAGTTGACATCAAATGGAACCTCTTTTTGATTCTTATCATAGATGATAAAAGGATTATTGCTGTTATCTATAGCATTGGATAATGTATCACTAAGTTCAATTATAATCGTTTGATTTATCGAGACTCTGGTAATGACGTCTTTTTCTAAAATATTTACACTCGCAGTTACATCCTCTTCTTTATAGGGCTCAGGGCTTTCATAAACCTTCTGACGGTATTTAAAAACATTCATAGTAATTGATTGGATGTAGGGACGTTGAACAAAGATTTCCTTGATGTTATTTGATGAGTCGATTGCTTCTATTTTGTAATGATTGAGTTTTGCAGTAATGGAGGTTTGAAAAGACCATTTCCCCCCAGAGTCTGGAACTAATGGATCTTTATGTCCATCAGGGTAGATAACGTTTATAGTTAAAGGTTCAGTCGTTGGCTGGTTGTCTGAAACCGTCCCAGTAACAAGTAGTCTATCACTTTGTAATGTTATATTTTTCACTAATAATGTCGGTTTAATTGTATCAGCTGCTGGTGTGGTTTCTTCAAATAATGCGGGTTCCACAATTGACGGAGTTTGCTCCACTGTAGCAGGAGGATCATTTACTATAATATCTACCTGGGTAGGCTCTCCAGGTGATATCTGTTCTTCCGCAGAAACTATTGAGGGTATATAAGTGGATAGAAAAAAAAATATGATTACAATAAAGGTAAAAGACTTCTTTGAGATCATGATAGGCCATTCCTCTTTTGCTATGACATAAAAGCTGTTTATTGATTTCTACGCTGCATAAATACATTGCAAGGTAATAAGTATCTTTTTCTTATTATCTACATTATTATTATACTTTTATTAGAAATTTAATTGGGTAACAGATCTGTGAAAGTAAATTGACAAAACTGTGAACCTAATAATTGACAATATTATGAACATGCGATTAAATAAAATAAATAACAGCCCACCGAAGTGAGCTGTTATTTCGTTACTTAAATATTCCATTCAGGGCTATCAAATAGTGGGGCTATTTGGTAGCTTTTTTTAATAGTCAAACTCAATACCGTTACGATCTGTATCTACACCAGGAGTTGGGGTGTATTGGTAAGTGTCGGTATTTCTTGTACCCTCTGAGTGAGAAGATGTGTGACATCCCCAACATACAGCCATGTTAGTGTAACGTTTTAAAGCAGATGATGGGTTTTTGTCCATCAGGTAATCTTTTACGACTGCTTCACGGGCAGTTGGATCTGTTACTGAAGGGAAGTAGTTAGTTGTATCTGCTTTAATATCATCAAAAGTTTTACCTCTTGCATCTCTCATGACTGTTACGTCAGTACCGTGTGCATAGTGACAGCGTACACAAGTATAGCTATCAGATGTTGTAGTGTGACGGTATGCATGATCGAATGTACCAGTTGAAGAACCAGACGAAGCAAGGTAATCGGTGTGACATGCAGCACAAAAGCCTGACATTGCAACCCCTCTGTTTGCTACATAAGCTGTATTAGTTGTTCCATCAGCATTTTTACTAGCCCATAAAGAAGCTACATTTGTTGTAGTTACATTGTTTTCATTCGGTGCAGAAACGTCTAACTTAACTACATAACCACGAGAAATGTTACCAGTAACTAAAAGGCCGGCCCATTCTTTTATGGTTTTGGTAGTTGTTGTAGTTCCTACTTTGATAGATACAGAGCTTCCGGTAGGATTTTTAAATGCAGCGAAGCCATTACCAAGTACCTCACCTTTTTTCAATAAGTCAGTGTCAATTGGTTCTTTATTCAATAGAGAATCTTGGAATGCTGTCCAGTAGTGCTTTGTATGACTCTCATCAAACTCATAGCCATGTAGCCATGGATCACTTGTAGGTAAATAACTTGTACCACTCTTTTGGTACAGATGAAGAACAACATCCCCTGCCTTTAATTCTTTAGCAAGATATAAAGGACCAACTGTAGCATTTGGATAAGTAGCAGAAGCATCTTGAGCTAAAGTAGTACGTAAAACTACATAATCAGCTGTTTGGCCAGATAAAGTGTCAACAACTGAAACTCCCTCTACCCTTTTACCACCATTAGCTGCAGTTAGGTTACCCATATCGTTAGGGTTAGTATTCAATAATCGATCTGAGTAAGAACCGTGCGGTGAGTGACAGCTTGCACAAGTGAATTCTTCTGTCCAGTTTCCTGAAGTTGCATCATGGTTCCCCCCAGGAGCAGCCTTTAATTCAACAGAACCATTAGCTAAGTGAACAGACATGTTACCATCATGAGTGCCACCGAAAGTACCGGCAGAATTAGAACCAGTAAATACGTTGTAGAAGCCTAATGTACCATCATGACATGCAGTACAAGTTTCGTATTCGCCATTTTTGAACAATAAGTTTTTTGATGCCCCTGTGTGTGTTTGGTGACAGCTTGCACAAGAGTTAGTATTGTTCATGTAAGAACCATGCGTACGTTGTGTTCCGTGTGTTCCATTATTATCCTTAACCATTTCATCAGATTTGATAACGTTGCTGAATTGGTTAGTTGTACCACCTACATTAGTACCAGTTTTATTGGCATTACTTTTTTCAATTGAGTTGTAATTGTTGTCATTGCCTTTATCATCTGTTACTAATCCGCTTTTAATAGTCTGACCCTCTTGAGTTACTTCTGGATTGTAACCTGGTACAGTACTACCCGCTGCAAAAACTACTGCGCTAAACATCCCTACTAATAGTAAAGATAGCAGGAATGAAAAGCTTAATTTAATCTTACTCATTCCAAAAAACCTCCCGTTGAATCTCTCTTTTTTTCTCTTTTTAATGTATGCTATGAAATCACCTCATTACCCTAATTTTAGACACCACCTCCTTAAAGTAAGGATAGTTTAATAGTATAATGCCACACGTTGATTTAACGTATCGGTAATATAAACCCGGTCATTATCATCAACATATAAACCATTTGGAAGGTAGAACTGTTCGTTTTGGTCTCCCATTGAACCAAAAGTAAATACTTGCTCCCCTTTTTCATTAAAACCATAAATCGTATGGGATAAATTGTTTACCACATAGAGGACACCTCTTGAATCAACACCAATTCCGCGTGGATTAACAAACACAGATGATCCTTTACCGTCTTTTGAACCATTAATAGTACGTAGATATTTTCCTTTTTTATCATAAGCTAAAACTCTTTGATTTCCGGAATCACACACAAACAGTTCATCTGTTTTCTTATCTAAAGCAATAGCATTCGGAGCTTTAAATGTGTCGTCTTTCGTTGCACCAGTACTAATTTCTTGAAGCTTTTCACCTGATAGTTTATAAACAAATACTTTGTTTTGTTGCACATCAGTTACATATAATTTTTCATTAAAAATTCGAATTCCAGCAGGAGACTTTATTAGTTTTTCTTTATCATCAAAGTATTTAATAAATTTACCTTTTGAATCAAATATAGAGATTTTCCCGTTATATAAATCTGCCACGTAGACTTCGCCTTTTTTATCACCAGCAATCCCATATGGAAATTTAAACTCACCTTTTCCTTCTCCTTCTTTACCAAACATGAAGACTCGTGTTCCTGAAGTATCAAAAACTTGAACCCTTTTATTATTGGTATCGGAGACATAGATAAATTCTCCAATTTTGGCTACATCCATTGGTTTATCCAATGCATTATCAAAGTCACCGTAAATAAGCTGGCTAAAGGTTGGAGGTGAATTTGAATCAATCACATTGGATGCTTTTTTTATAGTTGATTCCATATTCAAGAAATAGATGGCAGTAAACGCTGCAATTACTAGAATCACAATCCCGCCCATCCACATGTATACGGTTTTCTTTTTCATTGGTCTTCACCTCTTGTTAGCTATTTTTTTCCGATTCTTTTGAGACCTTCTAAGGCTGGTTTGTACATTGGGTCGTAATTTAATGCGTCTTTGTAGATTTCTTCAGCATTCTTTTTATCGCCTTGGTCTTCAGCTACACGACCAATTTCATAGAGAATGTCAGTATTTCCTGGCATTAGTTTATTAGCTTCATTTAATGCCTCAATTGAATCGCTATACATCTTAAGATTCCGATAAGACATACCTTTTAATAGAAATCCTTTATAGTCTTTAGGCGATATTTCTGTTGCCTGTTGGGCCATCTTTACAGAGTCATTAAGTCTATTTTCTTTGTTATAAACAAGTCCAAGGTTGAAATAGGCATCGAAATAATTTTTGTCTAAATCTATTGCCATCTTATATTGTTTAATTGCTTCGTCGTTATCACCATTTAAGAAATAGGCATAACCCAGTGATACATAGGATTTAGGATCATTAGGCTTCTGATCAACAGTATCTTTTGCACTTTCTAACTGCTGCTTAAGCTGATCCTTATCATAACTGGACCATAAGTACTTACTGCTTACATAGTAGCCAGCACCAACTGAAATAACTAATGTCAGGGTTAACAGGAGAAGTGTTTGCCACCACTTAAATTTTTCATTTTTTGACTTCTTTTTCTTCTTTTCAGGTTCATGTTTTGTACGTGCCTCATGTTCTTGACTGAGTGGTTGTTCTTGAGCTTCCATACGAACCCTCCTAATCTAGCAAAATTCCTATCTATTATTTATGGCAGGCGGTGCATTTATTTTTGACGTGACAGGTATAACAATACTCCGTAACACTTTGTTTTTCAGCCAGCGGGACAGGATGTCTTTGTTTATCAAATCCTTTGTGCATGGCAGGGTGACAGGATGAGCAGGCAACTATAGAGGAACTTATACCACCTGCTTGTTGGTAATTATGACAAGCCAAACATTCCTGTTTATCTTTTGATGCTTGATTGCCATGGTCCTTCATCCAACTACTAGTGTGACTTTCAGGACGTTTGCTATGGCAATCTTTACAGAATGTATTTTCCTTTGCATAGTCGTATTGGCTCTTTGTTTTCAGGGTTGTAACTTGATCCTTATTTAGATACTTTGTTACTGTAGGTATATCCTCATATCCCTCAAGCGGAACGGATGACATATCCTTATGGCATTGATTACACTTTTGTAAATTAGCAGCGGCCTGCTTGCCGTGTGTCTTCGTTGCAAAATCTTGCTTTTTATGACTTTTTGGAACCATTCCCGTTTTATGACAAGCGCTGCATTCTGTTGTTACTTTACGGGCCTTATGACATTCAATACAGGTATCCATATCTGGCCTGATGAATTTAATATCAGACATTGCTGCTGTACCGACTTGGCTATCCCATTTGTCAAGGTCTGTTGAGTAGGTCATTTTTCGATCAGCCACTTTGCCGTGGGCCACTCCACTATGACATTGGACACATTCGACACCTTTATTTTCATGTTTCTCATGTGGAATAATAATATCCCCCGAAGGTGTTACATCCCTAGTTAGCACGTCATGACAAGATTCACATGCACTATTTGGTATTTCATTAGGCATTCTTATTGGTGCAGCTGAAGTGCCTGTTGATTGTTTTTTCAATTGTGCCACTAATTCTTGGGCCTTATCTTTCGCTAAGTCCTTATACACTGCGTCAGTATGACAACTAGTACATTCAACCTCGCTGTGTGTGGAAGCTTTCCACGTATAATACTCAGGTTTCATCTCATGGCAGGATGAGCATACCTTTGAGCTAGAGGTTGTTTCTAGTCCGAAAAATCCTGCAAAGGACAATAGGACTAGGAACAACAGTGTTAAAGTTGCAATTTTAATTAATTTATACCTGAATTTTGGAGGGGTCGGCAGCTCTTGATTGTGCTCCTCTTCCATAAAAGCGACCCTCCTTTGTGATTTAATTAGTTATTTACTGCAGACTTAAAGCCGGTTCTATGACAATATTGGCAATAAACATCTGTAGCTGCTTTTGGAGTCGTTGAACCTGCGACAGGTTTTTGATTATCATGGCAAACGAAGCATTCTGATTTTTGCTCTGCTGTTAATGCCTTTTTAGCGTGTCCTGTTAACCATTGATTGCTTTCACCGTGTCCAGATGGGCGGTCAGAATGGCAGGCGCTGCAGAACTTATTAATCCGTGCTTGCTCTTTAACCACATTTAAGTTTGGCACGTATTTTGTTTTCGTCTCTTTCATTTTCAGTAGTGAAATAATATCTTCTTTCGGAATTTCTCTTACCCACTTAGAATCTTGGTGACAGTTCACACACTTATCTACTTGTTGAATCGCTGTCTTTCCATGATTTCCATTCCAGCCTTCCACTTTGTGGCTCTTCGGCACCTTGACCTTTTTATGACAAGTTTGGCAGGCCATAGACAGCTTAACGTCATTTTGCTGCTTACCAATGGCCTGAAGGATGATGTCTTGTGTTTTTTGATCGTGCTCCGCTAATGTAGCTGCATCTTTTTCATTGCTGGCTGTTTCTGATTTTTCAGTTTCAGTAGCAGCTGTTGCAGTTGTCGCTTCACCTGATGATGCATTTTTGTTTTCCTCAAGTTTCTTCTCTACCTCTTCAGGGTTTGCCGGTACGTTGTATGAAGCTTCCTTCCAAGGTTTAACACCGTTATTTACTTGGTCATGACAATTAATACAGGTACCCATGTTAGGTCTCAAGTATTTTTCTTCCATTAACTTTTCGGCACTTGCCTGTGTCCAATCACCGCGAACATCTTCTGTATTGATTCCTCGAGAGGCCATTTTCGCGTGAACGACACCAGAGTGACAGGTAATACAAGGGATGCCCTCCTCAATATGGCCTTTGTGATTAACCTTTAAGTCTCCTGAGGCGGTAACCAGACGGTTTTTAGAGTGACATTGTAAACAGTTCTGACTTGAAACTGCTTCTTCTTCAGTTTGAACAATTTGTGTTGGTACTCCTGTTACGTGATAGTAAACTTCTTTCAAAGACTTCATTTTGTGTGTCAGCATATTAACCGTACCTGGTTTAATGTGACATTGAACACAGGAAATCTGGTTGTGGGCACTAGCTGTATAAGATGTATATTCCGGCTGCATTTCATGGCAGCTTGAACAGAATGACGGTGAATTGGTAAAGGAAAGCACCCCATATCCTCCACCGAAAATAACTATACAACCAACTAGTGAAACGAATAATAACTTCCATCTATTAACTGGGTTCTTCCAGTCAATGGCCCTGAACTTTTGCCAAAGTTTTCGTATTGGGCCCGTCTTTTTTCTTTTTTCTCTAGATTCGGGATCTGTTTCTCTATTTTTCTTTTTCCCCCAAATGGCCACATAACTCACCCTTCCCATTTCGGACTTTTTATCTATTTATTTTCCATATTAACCTCTCTAAAGGTAGTATCTATCATTGCAAGAGTATATTCCAATGTACAATTTGTGAATATTTTTTCACACTTTCCAAGGTTGCATTTACACCTAAAAACAACATAAAAATGTTGTTATTGTGGGGTTTAATTAATACTAACGTTGTGGTGTTAATTGATAAAACTATGTATTTTTATACATTAATAATAAAATTTATGCGTAATTTATTCATCATTAGGTATCCTTCCTTTTCCTTTCAGCTAAAAGCCATCAGTCTGTCATAATTGACAGAAAATCGAATCCTTGGCACTGCTTTATTAGTAGTTCGATGACAGATAATATATAATAGTAGAATCACCATTTTTACACTGTTTTTAACATTGTTGTCACTGTAATGAGTAAATGGTAAGATGAAAAGGAAAATTATCGAACATTTTGACATGAATTTTTTTTGTGAATTAGTCTCAGATAAAGGAGCGTTCATCAGGTATGGGGATTTTAAATAAAGTATTTGATTTGAACAAACGCGAACTAAAGCGGTTAGACAAGCTGGCTGCCAAGATTGACGAGCTTGCAACCGAAACAGAAAGATTAACAGATGATCAGCTTCGCGAAAAAACAGAAGAATTTAAAGTGCGCTATCAAAAAGGCGAAACACTTGATGATTTGCTTGTAGAAGCATTTGCGGTTGTCCGTGAAGGCGCCCGCCGTGTACTTGGCTTATATCCATACCACGTTCAGTTAATGGGTGGTATTTCTCTACATGAAGGTAACATTTCCGAGATGAAGACTGGTGAAGGTAAAACCTTAACAGCGACAATGCCGGTTTACTTAAATGCCATTTCTGGCAAGGGTGTTCACGTTGTTACCGTCAACGAATACTTGGCTAGCCGTGACGCCACGGAAATGGGTCAGTTATACGAATTTTTAGGGCTTACTGTTGGCTTGAACCTTAACAGTATGGATAGTGAAGAAAAGCAGGCTGCCTATGCTGCTGATATTACCTATGGAACCAACAACGAATTTGGCTTTGACTATCTTCGTGACAATATGGTCCTTTATAAAGAGCAAAAGGTTCAGCGCCCGCTTTTTTATGCGGTCATTGACGAAGTTGACTCCATTTTAATTGACGAAGCCCGTACACCTTTGATTATCTCAGGTTCAGCGCAAAAATCAGCTGTCCTCTATATCCAAGCCAATGCGTTTGTAAGGACACTGACAAAAGATGTGGATTACACTTATGATGAGAAAACGAAGGGCGTTATGCTCACAGAAGAAGGGATTAGTAAATCGGAAAAAGCATTTGGTATTGAAAACCTCTTTGATATGGCGCATGTTACCTTAAACCATCATATTAATCAGGCATTAAAAGCGAATGTCAGCATGCACCTTGATGTCGACTATGTCGTGCAAGACGGCGAAATTGTCATCGTTGACCAATTTACTGGCCGTTTGATGAAAGGGCGCCGTTATAGCGAAGGCCTGCATCAGGCGATTGAAGCAAAAGAGGGCCTTGAAGTTCAAAATGAAAGCATGACAATGGCAACAATTACGTTCCAAAACTACTTCCGTATGTATGAAAAATTAGCTGGGATGACCGGTACAGCGAAAACGGAAGAAGAAGAATTCCGTAACATCTATAATATGAATGTTATTGTGATCCCAACGAACCGGCCAATCGCCCGTGATGACCGTGCCGATTTAATTTACGCTACTATGGACGGCAAATTCCGTGCAGTTGTCGAGGATATTTCAGAACGCCATCAAAAAGGACAACCTGTCTTGGTTGGTACAGTGGCAATTGAAACATCAGAATTGATTTCCAACTATTTATCCAAGAAACGGATTCCACATAATGTCTTGAATGCGAAAAACCATGAACGTGAAGCGGAAATCATCGCTGAAGCAGGTCATAAAGGTGCGGTTACGATTGCAACCAACATGGCCGGCCGTGGTACGGATATTAAGCTTGGTGAAGGTGTCATCGAACTAGGCGGTCTTGCTGTAATTGGTACCGAGCGTCACGAAAGCCGGCGGATTGATAACCAGCTCCGTGGACGTTCTGGGCGTCAAGGGGACCCTGGTATTACCCAGTTCTACTTATCAATGGAAGACGAATTGATGCGCCGCTTTGGCTCTGACAATATGAAAGCCATGATGCAAAGACTTGGTATGGATGATACCCAGCCAATTCAAAGTAAAATGGTCTCCCGTGCTGTTGAATCTGCACAAAAACGGGTTGAGGGGAACAACTTCGATGCCCGTAAACAGCTTTTACAATATGACGATGTTCTTCGTCAGCAGCGTGAGATTATTTACTCACAGCGTGATGAAGTATTAGAATCTGAAGACCTGCGCGAGATCGTTCAGAAGATGATTCTCAATTCGATACAGCGTAATGTGGAGGTCCATGCCCCTCGCCATGAGGATGAGGAAGACTGGGATCTTCAAGCGATTATCGAATATGTGCAGGCCACACTTCTTCATGAAGGTGATATGACGCTAGATGACCTAAAAGGCAAAGAGCCGGAAGAGATGGTTGAAACAATTTTTGCAAAAGTCAGGGAGCGTTATGAGGAAAAAGAACAGATTCTCTTCCCTGAACAAATGCGTGAATTTGAGAAGGTTGTCACCCTAAGAGCGGTTGACTCTAAGTGGACAGACCATATTGATGCGATGGATCAGCTTCGTCAAGGAATTCATTTGCGTGCATACGGACAAATTGATCCGCTTCGTGAATACCAGCATGAAGGTTTCGCGATGTTTGAAGCAATGATTCAATCGATTGAAGATGAAACAGCGATGTATATTATGAAGGCAGAAATTCGCAATAACCTTGAGCGTCAAGAGGTTGCTAAAGGTCAAGCGGTGAATCCGAAGGAAGACGGCGAACCTGTGAAGCAGAAGCCAAAAGTGAAGCAGCTTGATGTCGGACGTAATGCTCCATGTATCTGCGGCAGCGGTAAGAAGTACAAGAACTGCTGTGGTGCGGGGAAATAATAAGAAAAGCGGAAGCGCCTTGAACAGGAAAAAAAGTAGTTCATTTTTTTCCTAGGAGCGCAAGGCTACAGACGAGCCTTCTTGACGGATTGGCTTATGATCCCGAGCCCCTAGGCGCTGCAGCTGGACACTCCTCAAAGATTTTTATAATTTCTTATTTTTATTAGAGGCCAGCAATATGGTGCTGGCCTTTTTGTTTTCTTAAACACCATCAATCCCCAAACTTTTTCACAATTATCCACAAACTGCATAAAGTATAATTAACTCCTGTGGTTAATGTGTATAACTATTCAGAATTTTGTGGATAAATATAATTCTAAAGAGTTATCCCCATGTGGATAACTCTTTAGTTCTTTTGCAAGTTTTAGTTTACTCGAGAATTTACTATAATCAAAAAACTGCTCCAGTGACTGGAGCAGTTTTTTTGATTATTGTGCCTCAATTAAGCCGTAGCGGCCATCTTTACGCTTGTAAACAACATTCGTACGGTTAGTATCTGAATTTGTGAAGACATAGAAGCTGTGGCCAAGCATATTCATTTGCAGGATCGCTTCTTCACTGTCCATAGGTTTCAAATCAAAACGCTTCGTCCGGACTAATTCAAGATCTTCTTCATCATAATCGTGAGTTTCAGAGCTTTCAGGTGCTGCAAAAGTGAAAGATGGTTCCCCTTTTTCACGGAATTTACGGTTTACTTTTGTTTTATGTTTGCGAATTTGACGCTCAAGTTTGTCAGTGATTAAATCAATCGCCGCATACATATCAACGTTTGTTTCTTCAGCACGTAACACTAATTGCTGCAGTGGAATAGTGACTTCTACTTTTGAAGATTTATCTTGATTGAATCTTAGATTCACATTTACCTTTGCATCAGGTGCTTCAGTAAAATAACGCTCTAATTTGGAGATTTTCTTTTCAACATACTCTCTAATTGCTGGAGTAACCTCAATGTTTTCGCCACGTACGTTGTATTTCATGTGGACTCCTCCTTTTGTTAAGGCTATGTAAATACAATTCTATTTTACCCTATCAGATTCCTGCTAAAACAGAACTAAAATTTTGTCGAATTATTGACAAAAACAATAGGGAAATAGTGACAATAGTGGTTACATTGGTTGACTTTAATAGGTTGCTTTAACTAAAATGAATAGTTATTCATATATTTATTTTATTATTATTAAGAAAGATTAGGCACTAAAATGCCCAGGAATTCGTTACAATGGTGTGAACAAAAATTGAGGATCCGAATTGTAACGAGTGCGTGGGTGCATTACCTAGCGATGGTGAAGGATTGGATACTTGCAGCCCCCACCATTTTTAAAAGTTTCGCTGCATGCCTCAGTGTCGAGCCGGTTGTATAAATATCATCGACCAACAAAACCCTTTTCCCTTCTAATTCACAGTCGGAATCCACATTAAAGACTTGGGGAATGTGGATTCTTTCTGCTCTTGATTTTTTCGATTGCTTTTCAGAATGGATTCGCGTAAGGAGTCCAGCTGATGGGAAGCCAGCAAGGGTTATGATGGCAGTTGCCTGGTTAAAGCCACGTTCATATAGGCGCTCTTCGCTTAAAGGTATCGGAACCAATAAATCTGGTTTGATTTTTGGGATTTCTTTTTTTAAAAGTTCCGCAAAAATCTTTGCTAATACATAATCACCTCGGAATTTATAGGTGGCAATTAGTTCTTTTAAAAAATCATTATAGAGATAGAGCGAGTGATTTCTTTCAAGAAATCCCTGCCAGTCGGGGTCCTCCTCCCAGCGTGTGCAATCATGGCACAAATCCCCATCACGGAATTGTTCATTTAAGTGATGAAATGGACGACTGCAGATGCGGCAGGTTTCCCCTTTTATTTCTTCCAGTTTTTCTTCACAAGTTGGGCAAAGGAGCTGTTCTTTTTCTTTAGAGAAAAGTGCAATCCATCCAATGTTCGGAGCAATGACATTGTGGCAATAGAGACAGCGATCTTGCTGAAAGATAGTCATTTGGCTGCCCCCTGTTTATCAAGCAACCCTTTTTTAAGTCCTTCTAGGTTCATCGCGATAATCTGCCTTCTTGCCTTTAGCATGTCTTCGGTTTTTCCATAATGAAAAAAGGTGACGATACCCGTGGGATGATCCTTGCTCCGACCTGCTCTCCCGGCAATTTGGACGAGGGCACTTTCGGTAAAAATAGTGTCCTCCGCTCCAACTACGGCTACGTCTATATTTGGAAAAGTAACACCCCGCTCAAGAATAGTGGTGGTGAGAAGCATAGGTATTTCTTTATTCCGCATTTTTTGTACCTTGCTTTTTCGGTCCGGATCTTCGGCATGGACTGCCTCAATGCCGGGATGAATGTGCCGCAAGATGGTCAGTGCTTTTTCCATCAGCGGAATATGAGGGAAAAAGACTAATGTCTGTTTGTCTGCTTTGATTCGGGTTTTTATCCAATGTATTACATTTGCGGGAAGGTTCCCTTTTTTAAGCTGCTTTTGCCAGTTGCCACACCAACAGAATTCTGGGACAGGGAGAGGTTGCCGGTGGAATCGGGCCGGAATGGTGGTATATGCCCTTTTACCGGTACAGCATTCTTTTTGCCATTTGGAATTAGGGGTGGCGGTTAGGTAGATCATGGCGGAAGCTGGTTTTCGGGCCTGAACGGCAGCATACTGGAGTGACTCTTCCACTGTATACGGAAAGGCGTCAACTTCATCTAATATGATCGCGTCGAAGGCATGGTAAAAACGGAGGAGCTGATGGGTGGTGGCGATGGTTAGGGGGGCAAAAAGGTGACGGTCCTCACTTCCGCCGTATAGGGAGGCAATGGGGATATCGGGAAAGGCTGCTTTTAATCTGGGGGTCAGTTCTAAAACGACATCTGTTCTTGGGGTGGCGATACAGATTCTTTTTTTCGCCTTGAGTGCCGATTCGATTCCTGTAAATAGGACTTCGGTCTTCCCCGCCCCGCACACGGCCCAGACAAGGTGCTCCTGATTTTGGCGGATGGCCTCGACAACATGGTCAGATGCCAACTTCTGACCTTCAGAAAGTGTTCCCTGCCAGGCCATGATTTGGTCTGGGTTCTTAATTTCAGGGGCTGGGCCATTCCAGCCAATGAGCGGTGTGCAATCGCTGATTCTGCCCATCATAAGACAGCTGCGGCAATAAAGGCAGTTCTCCCCGCATCTAGCGCATGGGTATGCGGTGAACCACTGCGAGTCCTTATTGCCACAGCGCGCACAGATGGATTGTTTACCGTTTTTTTCGATTCCTTTTCGGTATGTAAGATAGCCATTTTGATAATGTTCTTGAATGTCAGTGAGTGGGAATGGGAGATCATCTAGAAGGAGCTGCTTGCCGGTAAGGCGCTGTTGAAGTTCTGGGTTGTAGGTGAATGCAGGGTTCAGCGGTGGATTCGGAATAGCTGGGATTTGTGAGATTGGCAGGGAATCTTCTTTTATTTTGCTTGGAATGATTAGGTTATCTTTTTGGATAAAACGCATTGCGATGGTCACCTTCTTTGGATTCGTTTTTGATTTAGGAGTTGCTCTTCTATGATTAGGTAGCTTTGGCTGGCCGGCCATTGATGGTACAAACGGTTTTTGGTATGTCCAGTTGTGGGCAGTTTAAGGGATATTAGTACTTTTCGTGTGATGTCCGATGTCGGGAGATGAAGAAACGTCTGACATTCATGGTTTGTGATGGTTGGTTTAATTAAGAGGAAGTAGTCATTGATTGTTTCGATATGGCCAGTTTTGGACGGATGATTGCATTTCGGGCATACCCATTTTCCTCTTTGATATTCCATTGGGATGTTGGTACACGATGGGCACTGTACTCCATCATGCAGGTCCGTTTCGGTCAAGTCGTACTCTTTTAGGATATCTATTGGTTTTGGGGTATGTTTGTTTAACAGGAAATGAGCTATTTCATGCAATTTTTCGGGTTGGATTTTTACCTGTTTGTATCGTTTTTCGCAGTCCTCAATTTTATTTAATAGGTCTCTTCTTTTACAAATTCTAGTTGTATCGGCACCTGTAGCGGTGGTTTTTAATATGGTCTTGTTAGTGCTTTTGAAAAAAATAAGGTAATCAATCGGCAGGAGGTGGAGTTTATGTTGGATTAGCCATCTTGTTAAAAGGGATTGGAGTCTGCGGCATTGGATTTGCGGGTCCTCGAAGGATTCTTCTGGTCCTTCAGGGTTGGTTCGGATGAGCTGGTTGAAGACATGATCAAAGTACAAGGTTCCAATGATGTTTTTGGCTTCGATGATTAGGATGTGGGTTTGGGAGATTAGTAGGGTGTCGATTTGGAAGTAGGTGTCGTTGAGTTTGAGTTGAAGATCATGGAGGATGAGGTATTTTTCTTGTGGGAGTTCTTTTACATAGTTTGCTAAGGCATGCTCGCCCCAATAGCCTGCCCATCTTTTGGCTAGGTCTTTTTCTAGGATAGGATACTTGGGATGGCTGCGGTTTAAGTATTTTTTTAAGATTTCTGTCAAGATGAGTCTCTGGGGAAGGGTTAGTTCTTTTATTGCCAAGATATATCACTCCTTTTTGTCTATAATTCTACATAATTCTACATAAAATACAATATTCCTACATGATGGATGAAATATTTTTGAGGATTCCGTCTGTTTTTGAATTTATTCCACCGACTTTCTAATTAATTCCGCGCACTTCTCTTTCTTTTCCGCCGGTTTTTCTATTATTTCGGCCGACTTACTTTTCGGTTACCTTTTTAAATCCTAGCCAGGGCTGCGTTTCCGCCATTTTAAACTGGAATTCCGCCGACTTTCTATTTAATTCCGCACATTTCTGTCTTTTTTTCGTCGATATTCCCATTATTTCCGTCAACTTACTTTTCAGTTACCTTTTTTAAATCCTACCCAGGGCTGCGTTTCCGCCATTTTAAACTGGAATTCCGCCGGTTTTCTCTTTTATTTCCGCCGACTTTTTAATTAATTCCGCACATTTCTGTCTTTTTTTCGTCGATATTCCCATTATTTCCGCCAATAGCGTTTTCTAAGTTAAACACGAAAAAGCCATCCCAGCCCAAAAGCCAGAATGGCAGCAAACCTAAAATCTTATTTTTTCATCCAGCCCAGCCCCATCGCACCTTCACCAAGATGGGTACCAATAACCGCACCAAAATAGCCGATCATAAACTCAACATTAGGATACAGAGCGGCCAACTCCTGGCGCCACTCCTCTGCCTCCGCCCCGCGATTCGCATGAATAATGACAGCCCGGTATTCCCCGCCGCCTGAGACCACTTCACCAAGTAAATCCACAATCCGTTTCATCGCCTTCTTCCGCGTGCGGATTTTTTCTAACGGTACAATGACCTTATCTTCAAACCGCAGCAATGGCTTCACCTGTAAGAGGCTGCCAATAAAGGCCTGGGCACTCGACAGCCGCCCGCCCCTCTGAAGATTAGACAAATCATCAACCATAAAATAAGCATCGGCATTTTCCTTTAACTCTTCCAAACGATTCATAATCACCTCAGCAGACTCCCCACGGCCCGCCATCTCGGCAGCCTCAAGCGCATAAAACCCCTGGACCATGCAGCTGATCTCAGAATCAAACGGATAAACCTTAATTCCCTCTACCATGGTACCAGCAGTTACAGCGCCTTGGTACGTACCGCTGATGCCACTGGATAGATGGATACTAATGACGGCATCATAATCGGCCGCCAGTTCCTCAAACAACTCGACAAATTTCCCAATCGGAGGCTGGGATGTCGTCGGCAAATCTTTTGTTTTTATCTCTTCATAGAACGCATTCGCGGTTAAATCGACTTCTTCCTGGTATACCTCTGTCCCGAAAATGACATTTAACGGGATCATATGTATATTAAATTCTTCTCGTAACTGTTTCGGTATGTACGCGGTGCTATCCGTGACAATTGCCGTTTTCATAAAAATGTACCATCCTTGTCTTTTTGACTACCCTTTATTTTATATGAAACCACAAAAAAAGAACACACCCATTTAAGGCGCGCTCCTTAACAAATCTATCTTACTTCCACCCAGCCATTTTTAATTGCAGACACAACTGCCTGGGTCCGGTCATTTACGTTCATTTTTTGTAAAATATTACTTACATGATTTTTAACTGTTTTTTCACTGATGAATAAAGATTCACCAATACCGCGGTTGCTTTTACCATCAGCCAGCATTTGTAATACTTCACACTCGCGGCGTGTTAACAGATGCAATGGACGGCGGATTTCAAGCGTTGGCACATAGCCGCCTCCAGAATGTCCTGCTGTTGCCGCCAGCTTGCGATATTCGTTAACAAGGTTGTGGGTCACTTTTGGATGTAAATAAGAACCGCCATCCGCCACTACACGAACTGCCTCAATTAAAGCGTCGGCGTCCATCTCTTTTAACAAATAGCCGCATGCTCCTGTTTTTAAAGCATGGGTCACATAGTTTTCGTCATCATGTATCGATAAAATAATGACTTTTGTACTTGGGTATTTCTCAATTAGCTCGCGGGTTGCCTCGACACCATTCATTCCCGGCATATTGATATCCATAATTACCACATCAGGCTGGTACTGTTCCACTAGTCCTAAAGCATCGCTGCCGTCATCGCCTTCAGCTACAACTTGGAACGACTTTTCGAATTCTAGTATTCTCTTAACACCTTCTCTGAATAGTTGGTGATCATCAATAATAGCTATTTTGGTTGTCATTTGGTACTCCCCCTTATTTACAATTTTATCATTTGCCGCAAAATTTTCTTTAGTTAATTAATGGAACACTGATTAAAACCGATGTTCCTTTACCAATTTTTGAATCATAGGTAATTTCGCCTTCAAGCAGGTCGACACGCTCTCTCATCCCAATCATCCCAAAGGACTCAGGTTTCTTAATTGAGGTATCAAATCCAACACCGTTATCCTTAATGAGGACGGTGACAGCAGCATCGGTGATTTCCAATCTGACTTTGATTTCACAGGCGTTGGCATGCTTGAGCGCATTTTGCACAGACTCTTGGATCATCCGGAACAACGCGACCTCATACTTTGTTGGCAGGCGGCGCTCCAGACCAATATTCACAAATTCAATCCTCGAGTGGTTATGATATTCTTCGATGGTTTTTAAATATTTTCTGAGGGTAGGGACAAGGCCTAAATCATCAAGTGCCATTGGACGGAGATCATAAATAATTCTCCGGACCTCATAAAGCGCGGCACGGACCATTTTTTTATAACTGTGCACTTCAGCAAACGCCTCATCCGGCCCTTTGTCCTTGTACACGCGTTCAATCAAATCAGATCTCATAATGACATTGGCGAGCATCTGGGCAGGTCCATCGTGAATCTCCCGGGACAACCGTTTTCGCTCTTCTTCCTGGGCTTCAATAATCTTCAAACCAAAGTCTTGTTTAGCCTTCGCGGTTTCAATTACTTCCCCTACTTGTTTCAAATCGCTTGTCAAGTAATTCATCACCACAGAAATTTGGGAAATAAGCTGGTCGGCACGGTCTATTGTGTCATCTAACCCAATCAATCTGCGTTCTAAATCGTCTCTTTTCTCCAAAAGCTGTTTCTTATACTGCCAATTGATGGAGAGATCCATCTGAAGCTGATGGGCCTTTTCATAGGCCTCACGAACTTCCTCTTCTGTGTAATGATTAAAATTCATACTCACTTCTGAGAGCATAAGCCGTGCTTGATGAACCTGATCTTCTAGCTGGTTCCCCTCTTCAATGAGGTTAACCATCATTTCTTTAATATTTCGGAGTTCAGTTGTCATACTTTCGTAATCTTGACGGCATTGCTCGCCAATTCGAAAAATATCACTTTTACTGCTTGTAACCCGATCAATCATTTCTTCACGAATTTCATCAATAGACTTCGTATTTACTTTTTTAAGTTTCATTTCATTCCCTCCAGGGCTTTCCCTTTAGGCCTTTAACACTTATTTTACATTGAATGTACACATTTAGCGAACCATAACACTCATATTGACCTTCCACTGGGGTGAAAGTAATATAATAATAGAGTTACATTCTCTTTAAGAAGACGTATTGAACTATTACTATTATATCATTCGAACGTTACCATCATATTAAAGGTATATTACAACAATATTTTTTAAAAAGGAAAGGAGACTACTATGCTGCCACGTTACCTTACTGTTAAACAGACAGGCGAACACGAGATTTCGATCCAAAGATCCCGTTTTATTGCCCATTTAAAACGAGCTGAAACCGAAACTGAAGCGCAAGAGTTCATACAAACCATTAAGAAGCAGCATTGGGATGCTACTCATAATTGCTCGGCCTACTTGATTGGCGAGCACGACCAAATCCAAAAAGCCAACGATGACGGTGAACCAAGCGGGACAGCCGGGGTACCGATTCTTGAGGTTTTAAAAAAACGAAAGCTAAAGGACACAGTGGTGGTTGTTACCCGGTACTTTGGCGGCATTAAACTTGGAGCCGGCGGTCTGATCCGTGCTTACGGCAAAGCCACTTCAGAAGGACTTGAGGCAGTGGGCATTGTTGAAAGAAAACTTTCCCAAATCATCCATGCCAAATTTGAATACACCTGGCTTGGGAAAATTGAAAAAGAATTGCGTGCCGCTGAATATAAAATAAAAGAAATTCATTACTTAGATACCGTCGAAATCGAAACCTATGTAGACGAAAGTCTTATCCAAACATTTAAAGACTGGATGGTGGAATTAACCAACGGCCAATGCACAATCCAATCAGGAAATACTGTTTACCTGGAAGAAGATCTGATCAGGTAAATAGTATTATCTTGATGTCGATTATATTCTGATTCACTATAATGCACAATTGGGAAAGTTTCTATAACTAAGGGTATTTAATCGGAACAGACACATTAATAACTGAAAAATAAGGCATTAGAAAAGGCTCCCTTTTCCTTATGTCTTATTTTTTTAAAAGTACTTTTTTCAAGAAATAACGACAGTCTCTTTACTTCAATCTAGGTTATTGGAAAGATTTAAATACATTAATTCAACTAAAATAAATGATTGAATTAACTTATGAGAATGGTAAAATTATATACGGTAAACTACTTTTACGGTATTTCTATTTTCTAATAAGGAGACTTATATGATCCAAACAAGAATAAATCAGAAAAAAAGAAGAAAGTTCAGGCTAAAAAGATTTTTACTATTTATTTTAATAGTTACGATTCTACCAACCGCATTTTACTTTGGATTTGTTTCGTATAAGACGTATAAAGCCACAGCAAAAACCTACAACCAGCTAGAAAGGGGCAGCCATTCCGACTTAAGAGATAAAGAAGTTACCATTAGCAAGGACCCCATTTCCATTTTATTAATAGGTTTAGAGAATTATAGTACAAACTATAAAGGTGGACATACTGATTCATTAATGGTAGCCACTTTTAATCCTGTTCTAAAAACAATGAAGTTGGTTAGTATTCCTAGAGATACCTATGTATATATTGACAAAAAAGGAAAAAAAGATAAAATCACCCATGCATATGGTGTTGGTGGTGCTGATGAAACCATTAAAGCGGTTGAAACCTTGTTGGATATTCCAATAGATTATTATGTTCAAGTAAACTTTAAGGGCTTTAAAGATGTTGTTAATGAACTTGGCGGAGTTAAAGTGAATGTACCATTTGATTTTTATGAACACTCCGACTCGACTGGCAAAAATATCTACTTTGAAAAAGGTCCTGCAAAATTAAATGGAGAAGAGGCTTTAGCTTATGCACGAATGCGGAAACAAGATCCCCGAGGGGATTTTGGAAGAAATGACAGACAAAAGGAACTCATAAAAGCTATTTTGGATAAAGCTTCCACACCGAATAATATATTAAAGATCGATAAGTTAGCCGAACGTTTAGAAAAGAATGTGACAACGAATCTCACAATGAGTGAACCACTTAACTTTTTTAAAAAATACAAGGGATTTCCTTCTAAAAATATAGAAACGCTTAAAATTGAAGGTTCAGATGATTATATCAATGATATCTATTATTTTATCCCTTCTGATGAAAGCATATTAGAAGTTCAAAAGCAGTTACAAACACATTTAGAATACAAAAATAACGAATAAAAAACACCTCCAAAGTGGGCTAACTTTGGAGGTGTTTTTAATACAATAAAATTAGCCAAATTAATTTGAATAAATTTATCATATAATGGTAATAATAAAAAAAGAAAATGCATTGGAATATGCATTTTCTTTTTTATTCATGTCTGCCCGAAAGTTTCCGAAACATTTTTAAGAATGCTTTATTTCGTTCACTTACAATGCCGACCAGTTCGGCAATGATGTGTATGATGATGAACAAAACGACTAAAACAATTAAAGCTACCCATAATGTAACAGACTCTAAAAGAATGGCTGCTACACTAAATAAAATCCCAAAACAGTAAATGATTAATACTGTATTTCTATGTGATAAACCTAGTTCCATAATCCGGTGATGAAGATGGGACTTATCCGGTGCACCGATGGGCTGCCGATTCATAATCCTTCTAATTATAGCAAAGGTGGTATCAAAAACTGGTACACCTAAGATAATGATTGGAATGATGATACTAAATAAAGTTACACTCTTATACAGCCCTAACAGAGACAATATCGAAATACAGTAACCTAAAAACAAGGCACCTGTATCTCCCATAAAGATTTTTGCAGGGTGAAAGTTGTAAAACAGAAAAGCAAGTGTACTTCCTAATAAAATAAGCGCTATGGTTAATATCAAACCCTTGCCAGAAAGAGCAGCAAGAAGACCTAAAGACGCTATACCAATAGAAGATATTCCTGCAGCTAAGCCATCCAGGCCATCAATTAAATTAATGGCATTTGTTATTCCAACGATCCAAAAGACGGTTAAAGGATAGGAGAATAACCCCAAATCCATTCGATCAACAACAAATGGAATGGTCAAAAAATCTACTTTTAATCCCGAGCTGACAATGAGAAGCGCAACGAGAAGCTGTCCAGCAAATTTTACCTTTGCCGATAATTCATATAAATCATCGAGAATTCCGATGATGATGATTAAAACGGCCCCAACGGAAATCGTTAATATACGTTGAGAGTATAAACCAGAAACGAAATAACCTACAAAAACACCGATAAAAATAGCGAGTCCACCCAAACGTGGCATAATTTTTTGGTGCACTTTTCTCTTGTTTGGTTTATCTGTTGCTCCAATTTTTATCGCAAGCTTTATGACAAACGGAGTAGCAATTATTACAGTTATAAACGAAGCTACAAAAGCCAAGATGTTTTGTAGATTTATCATAAATAAGATCTCCTTTTTAAATAGGATTATTTATATCATTATCAAATGAATTGTTTTAATACAAGAAATAAAAAAAAACAATTTTCCCGATTTTATGCATCTTTTCACCAAAATCCACGTTAATTGTATCACTAAATTGAATGACTGACTACATAAAAATGTTTCCGCGGTTGCCATTTGTAAAAAAAATGTTCACTATATCCATTATCGCAAAAAAATCCCCTTATAAAAGGGGATTTCCTATCATTTATCTATGCTTTTTTATAGCATGGTATGCATACCCTGTGAAAGAAGTAATAGATTTAAGCAAGGAAAGTTTTTCAATTTTCCTATATACATACCAATTTCTTTTTGCTGTCTTAAGTTTATTACTTGAAATGGAACCTTCTACCTTTCGATAATAGGCTAATGTTTCATCCAATCCATAGGCTAAATGGCCACGTTTTAAAATATCCAGCCAAAGGACAAAATCCTGCCTTGTCCTAATATTCACCATCTCGATGCGTCCAATCATTTCCTTATTAAGAACCACCGTTAAACAGCCGATGATCGTATTTTTTAATAACCCATCATAATCGATATTTTCAGGAACATGTACAATTTTACCCGTACGTGTTCCATTCTCCTCCATAATTTCATATGCAGTGAAAGAAAATGGCAAATTCCCTTTTTCCATAAAACGGACTTGTTTCATTAATTTCTCTGGATGCCAAAGGTCATCACTATCCAAAAAGGCAATATATTTCCCTTTAGACAACTTGATGGCTGTATTTCTTGCTACAGCTGCTCCACTATTTTCTTCCAGATTAACGAGACGGATACGGCTATCTACTTCAGCAAACTCATTAATAATTTCTACGCTGTTATCCGGTGATACATCATTGATAAGAATCATTTCCCAATTTTCAAAGGTCTGTTTTTGAACAGACTTGATGGTTTCGGCAATAAATTTTTCAGCCTTATACACTGGAGTAATAATTGAAACTAATGGTTGTTCTTCCATCATAGCCTCTCTCCTTTCTAGTTTTAGATTCAATATAGTTCCTCGACCCTACTGTTTTTTGTAAGCAAACATTTCCTTTAATGCAGCCAAATAAAACATAAATGGCCTTTCCAAATGGGAAAACTTCTTCAGGAATAAGGCAGTCAACATGATCAAACCTGTCCCTGTCCCAAAAATTTGTTTGAATAAAGGACCCTTACTCATGAAAGACTTTAAATTAAGTCTTGATTGTTGCGAAGGTTTGGCATGGTAAACCACAATTTGATTATAAAACCCTAACTGATAGCCTTTTTTAAATAGGTTAGACAGCATGATATTTTCCTCACCGCTCGGATATTTAGCTCCTAAACCAAAATATTCATTAAACAACAATTCATTTTTATTTATTTTATTTAAGTTAATAAAGATTTCAATGGATGATCGTTGCAATACTTGGCGCATATTCAACTTCTCGATTGGCTGAACTGGATAGTTTTTATAATAGGCGTTTTGTGCTGGATCGAATATTTGAAAACATACTACATCGGACTGAGGATGATCTTCAGCAGCCACCTTTACCGTTTCAAAAGCATTTTGTGGATACCAGCAATCATCATCTGAAAATGTGACAATATCACCAGAAATATAAGGAATCGCCTGGTTTCTTGAATAGGAAAGTCCCTTCTTGTTTAATTGGATATGCTGTATGTTCATAGATTCATTATATGGCTTGATATCCTTTGATACGATGTCATGATGATCCTGTGATAAGACGATTACTTCTAAATTTGTATAGGTTTGTTCTTGAATGCTATTTAATAATCTGACAAATTCAGGACTTCTTGTTCCAAGTGTTGGTATGACAATGCTGAACTTCAATTTATTTCCCCCTTCTTTTAGGGTGCAGAAAATTACATTCTGATTCTATCCCACTGATGAATTATATCAAAAACATATAAATAATTGAAACTTCGATCGTCATTTTGTCATTGAAATGAAAAGAATAATTAGATTGGAAAATTTCAAACTAAATTCAATTTGTAAAACGGACATTGAATTCATGAACCGTTACTATTTCTAATGCTCTGTAGAGTTTACCTTTCGCCATAATTAAGGTATTCTTTAATATGTCCTCTTACAATTAGAAAAAGTAGGTGTAAAACTTGAAAAAAAACAGCATTGCTAGTAATGCAGTTTATTTATTTTTCGGAAATGTCTTAGTAAGGTTTTTAAGTGCTGCTTCGACTATTTTGGTTGCCCGGCATTTAGGAACCGAAGACTATGGTATATTAAGTATTTCATTGGCATTTGCTTCTGTCGCTGGTTATTTTACAGATTTGGGTTTAACCAACACACTCATACGCGAAGGAACGAAGGAAAATGCTTCTATACCAGTTCTTATGAGCAGTTTTTTTAAGGTAAGGATTATTTTTTCCATCTTAACTATTATCATCTCGCTAGTCATTGTCAATATACTTTATGATGATCAATATATTGTCTACATCCATTACCTTGTTTTAATTCCAAGCATTATCGGTTCCGCTTTGCAATTAATGGGTGCCGCCTATTATCAATTGATAGAGAAGATGCACTTTACGGCGTTAATTAGGACAATAGCAAGTTTGACTACCGCTGCAGCTCTAATCCTAGGAATGTTATTCAGATGGCCCTTAACCTATATTGCACCGGTCTACGGGCTTGCAAGTGTCATCGCTGGTTTAATTTCGTTTGGAATTGTGATTAAACACGTGAATATTTTTAAGGGATGGGACAAAGGAATCTTAGAAGATATTTGGAGTTTTACCTTAACCGGGCTATCCATCTTGTTATTACCGCAAATTGGTCCGATTATCATAGAAAAGTCTTCAACGTTAAAAGAAGCGGGTCTCTTTTCAGCAGCCTATCGAATTCCATCCTTGGCTTACCAAATACCAGGTGTGGTAGCTGCTGCCTTTTATCCCGTTTTATTTAGGATGGGGAACAACAAGGAATTTGAAAGCCATTTAAATTTAAGTATTAAAGAAATGAAAATCATGAGCTTTCTTGGTGTAGCGATGGCCATCCCCTTTTTATTTTACAGTGAATGGTGGATCGACTTTTTATTCGGAGAAAAGTGGGGAAGAGCGGCATTGCCTTTATCACTCTTATCCCTGCAGATTATCTTACAGTCCTTTAATTATCCAATGGCTGATGCGTTAACTACCACTGGGAAACAAAAATACCGAATGAGCATTCAAATATCTACATTAATCATTGGAGCGATTCTTTATTACGTTTTTAGTTCCCATTATGGAAGCACAGGCGGGGCTATTGCAGCGCTATCCAGTGAATTTATTATGTTTGTGGCATTCATGATTTTCCATCACAATGGAATCAAATTAATTACCCATGGAAGCGGCAAGGTCGTCTTATCCTTTGCCATCATTGCAGGCATTTACTTTATATTAGGAAATCACATCCATCCACTCGTTTCCAGCATTTTACTTGATCTTATTTTTGTGATACTACTGCCTCTGATTGATAAAGAACTTAGAAGCGAAATCGATAAAAGAATCCTTTCAAAAATTCGTTCAAAAAAGCAAAAAGAAGTTATGGAATAAAGAAAAAGGGTTGGCCTCGTCGGCCAACCCTATTTTTTACTTATTGATATTTCATCTGCCAGATTATTACTGCCAGTTACCTGCAGAGTATAATTCCCGTAGGTTGCTTTTTCTCCAACAGGAATCCCTCTCTCTTTCAACTCCTGAAAAGAAACATCTACTGGCAATCGTAATTCCACGATCTTATTTTCTTTATTAAAGCCCATGTATGAGTTAAAACGTTTATAGTAGTAGTAAACATCAACCTCTCCCTTACCTTTAAATACAAAGTTAGGTTGATCATACTTGTATAGTAAATCTTTCTTATCCGTACCAATTGGAGCAGGAACATCCTCCAATAATCCCATTTTAACAAAATTTAAAAATTCCTTGGATAATACTTTATGATTATTCTTAGTAAAATTCACTGAAAAAGTTAATAGATTGGATTGGGCAATAAATTGATCATCTGCATCTTGAACTTGGTCCTGCTCCACAGGAATATTGGTTACCATCTGTTCATACGGAACTAATTTATTTCCAATCATTATTTCTTCAACTTTATCATTGTTTACTTGAAGAACCACTTTCTGATCGTTCATTTGAAAAAAGACAAAAGACATCTGTTGATCTTTTGGTTTATATTCGTATACACCAATATCTTTTAATTTAGCTAAAACTCGTTCTTTGGTGGTACCAATCGTTATTTTTTTTAACAATCGAAACTTCGAATTCGTTGTAATAATATATTGAGATATTTGATGATCTACATAGACAGTAAGCTTTTTGTCCGGAAATGAATAAAGCGGTCCCTTTTCCTCGGCAGGAGTATTGATGATACCTTCAATATTATGGATATTCTCACCAATACCAAAGCCGAACACGGACAACTCATTACCAATGGAAGTGTACTTAGTACTTTCCACTTCCTTTGTCTTTAATTTTATACTGCATGCAGATAAAAAGATGGACATACAAATGACGATTAATGACATGCTTTTAAATTTCAAGTTTTCCACTCCATTACTGCTGTTTTTCTTTTTCTTTTCCTTCTCCAAGCCTCATTAGTAAAAATACAATTAAAAGAACAGCCCAATATCTTGGTGTTACAAAATCAGCACGATAGGAGGATGTCACAAGCAAATGAACAAATTCGATAAGTGCGATAAAGTAATATTTATTTTTCCTTCCCTTTTTAAGTAAAACAAACAGGATACTTAAAAGGGCAAATATTACAATACAAACACCGGCAATCCCATTTTCAAAAAATAAATCAATATACATATTATTAGATGATGTTGCAAGGCTTACCTTACTGGGTGAGATCTTAGTGAAATGTAAAAATTCATAAGAGCCCGGACCATACCCGAATATAGCTGAAATCAAAGAATGATCGAATAACCAATAAAAAGGCATGATATACATATAAATTCTAGTTGATGACTGCGGATTAAAAAGGTTTGGCATTCTTCCTAAGATCGGACTGAAAAACTTCTCAAAAAGCCCGGGTTTTAACAGTATTACTCCAACAAGGACGACGACAGCGAGAATGACGATGGCCCACAAATATTTCTTAGGAACCTTCGGATGAAAGATCAGATATAGAAAAAGAAAGCCTACCAATAACATTAAATTAAAATAACCGCTGACTGAAAAAGAGAAAATCAAGACCACCATGGTTGGAATAACCAATAATAGGACATACATCCACTTTTTCTTAAAGGCTAAATAACCCAAGATGAGCATATCGATTAGGAAAGGACCTAGATAGCTTGGTTCATCCGCAAAAGAGGTTAAACGGAAATTGAAAAAGCTTGTCCCCGTTACACTATGGATATAAGAGCGCGTGGTAATATCAAGAAACGGAATATCAATGGAGAAATATAAGAGCTGCCATATTCCCACTAGAACTAATATGAAAATGGACAAAGGATAAACTTTGATTAAGTTTACGATCCTTCTTTCCTCCATACGAGAGAAAATCTTATATCCGTAATAAAGCATAATTAAAAAGGTTGCATAATAAATGGTTCTTGTTAACATGGAACCCTTTACATATGAAACATATTCTACACTTTTAATGACATTCAATGTATAGATAGCTGAAAAAATAGATAAGACAATTGCAAGAAGGAAAAGAAAAACAAACTTCTTTAAAGACCGATCAGAATACTCTGCTGTTTGTCCCTTCCCTTTCACTAAATAAAAATAATAAACAAGAATGAGGAAACTTATTCCAAGTGATAATAATGCAGGAGTTGGAATAGGTAACATATGAATAAACAGATAGGATGTTGTGAATTGGATGAAAAATAGATAGATCCCAAAGACCCAAATGATGCTTGTCTGAATGAAAGTCTCGCGACGCTCAAAAATACTGTTGTTTCCCATGAAAAAGCTCCTTTTTGAAATAACTCGGATTATCGATTGACATACTTAATATCTTTTAAATAAAAAACAGAACCCCTCTTGGCCCATTCAGTCATATACATTAATTTCTGCTTATCATTAAAACGATATAACAGATGATCCACCTCGACATAAGACGTTCTTTCGTTTGAGGAAATGATTTTTTTAAGGACTTTAAAATCTTTTTCTGAAACATCATTATTTGAATTTAAAAGAAGTTGAAATTGTGACCAACTCATATCATTTATGTTATTTCGTATGTATTGGTCTGCTTCAATTAAATTCCTAGACTTTAAAGGTTCTCTACCGCATGCTGACAAAATCAAGATTGCACTTAACCCGAGAAAAAAAAACATTTTTTTCATTGTTGTACTCCTTTTATCCCTTCAAATATAAACAAAATAAATTGGGGTTCAAAAGATTTATGTATAACCTAAAGAATCAAGAATCAGACGGTCATTTTCCTTTTCAAGCTCAATGCTCTTTTAAATACCCAAAATACAGCTTAACAAATTTTGATAAATTTCTCCATAATAATAAATATACATATTAAATTTCCCACTAAATTCAGAATTTCACCTATTCATCTGGAGTTAGAGGATGCATTAATATTATTGTTTGGTTTATGAAAACAAAAAATGCACAGAAAACCCGAATAACACACAATTAGTATCTTTTCCCTTTAGATTGCTTACTATCTCTTCTGTTCGGTGTTGTGTAAAAATCCAATAATATATAAGCTACTAAAATCCAATAGTTTTTTTTATTTTCCAATTATTCCTTATTGTATAAAAAAAGCTTGCATAAGAAATAAACTGCCATAACAATAGTAGTTATGCAGGCAAAATAAAAGTTCATAAAATATGTTAATGCCATCATAATAATAAAAAAATATCTTCTGAACGGAGCAATTGCGTTTTTATTATCAGAAGCATATTATTATTATTATTATTATAGTGTCAGAGAAGGCTCACTTGTAATACCCAGGATAGCAAGGTAAAGAAAGCTTTAGAAAATAGGCAGAAAAGGATACAAGAAGCTATTAATTTATTATCAATTTATGCAACCAATTAAAGAAGGCAGAAATGCAAAAGGAGTATTTAGTTAGTGAAAACACCTAGTATTTTCTAATCTCGGCAAAAGGCTTCCTAAAATTTTTGAAATAGAGTAATGCGTAAGATAATGAAATAGGGTGATATAAGTGAAAAGTAAATTGGTATTTCTTCTTCCTTCCTTTGATGAAGGAGGGGTTGAGAAAGTAACTATTAACCTTGCTTATGGCTTAAAAAGCAAGGGGTATGATGTTGATTTTGTTGTTTTTAAAAAACAAGGGGCATTCCTTTCAGAGGTTGAAAAGGATTTTAACATACAGGAACTTAATGTAAATCGATCCTCCGAAAGTGTTTTTAAATTAGTTACATACTTTAAACAACACAAACCGGATATTTTCTTTTCTGCTAAACATTATATTAATACTAATGTTTTGATTGCTAAATTCCTCTCACGAACAAAGACAAAAATT
Source organism: Bacillus sp. OTU2372 (assembly GCF_038440275.1). Taxonomy (NCBI): domain Bacteria; kingdom Bacillati; phylum Bacillota; class Bacilli; order Caryophanales; family Bacillaceae; genus Bacillus; species Bacillus sp. OTU2372. Next base: position 17,753 of record NZ_JASATK010000005.1, on the reverse strand, counting down.
ATTGTCGCAGGTCATGGGATGTTCTTTGAACGTACAGGTCTGCTGCAATTTTTAATGAAAGTAACATACCCTAAAGCAGATGCAATAGTTGCCGTTTCAAACGGAGTAGGCGAAAATATTAGCGAAATTACTAATATTTCTAACGATAAGATTACTGTCATTCATAATCCTGTAATTAATGAAGAATTCATTCTAAACTATCAGCAAACAAAAGCATATGAGAAACCTGAAGGTTATAAACTAATTGTTTCTATTGGCAGGCTATCTCCTGAAAAGGATTATACAACTCTTATAGCCGCATTTCACATGGTCCGCCAACATCTTCCAGTAAAATTAATGATTATTGGTGAAGGCCCTGAAAGGGATAAACTTCAAGACTTAATAAACAAATTGAACATTATGGAGGATGTATCACTCCCAGGTTTCAAAAAGAATCCTTTAGGTTATCTTAAAGCAGCAGATCTCTTTGTACTATCTTCTGTAACCGAGGGTTTACCAACTGTATTAATTGAATCTCTCTATAGTAAGACACCGATTGTTTCTACTAATTGCCCAAGCGGACCAGATGAGATACTGTGTAATGGTGAATATGGTCAACTAACTCCTGTAGGTGATGCAAAACAACTTGCCAAAGCAATTGAGCAATCTATTCTGGAAGCAGAAAAAGATGGCTCTAAACTTCGTAATAGAGCCTTTGATTTCACAAGTGAGAAAGCGATCCAGAAGTACGATCAACTAATAAAAAGGTTATTATAAAAAAAAAAGAGGAGATCCCTCTTTTTTTTTATAATCATTATTATTTTTTTATCTTCATTGTAAAATATTTTACATTAAATAAAAAATTGTAGTTGTATACAAAATTTTTATTTATTGAAGTTCCCTAACCACATACTGTGAACTAATCCAACCATCTTTTCCATTGGAAAGTTCTATTTTATACCAATTTTGAGTCGAGTCCATGGTAGGTTTTTTATTCTCATCCAAAATCAACTGAATATAATTGTTAAGATCTACATTACCAATAATATTATTTGCTGTAATTTCCGGAGTAGAACGAACATTTACAGTGCTAGCGTTTGAAACTCTACCCAAATTCAGGACACTAAAGTACTTTTGGTAGCTAGAAAAGTCTATATTACTTGTCCAATAGTCAGCACCATTAATTTGCACCTTTAATTTATATTCATTTGTTTTTTCAAGAATAATAAAAGTTGATCCTGCTTTAATAGTATTAGCGAATAAATCTACTTTTGCCACCGCTTGGATATTATTAGGAAATATGTCGCTTCCTACTGGAATTCCAGGAAGACCAGGAATGGTGGTGTTAATGACTGCATTTGCATAATAATTTTTGTCATAAGGTAACATCTTTTGCATATGTTGTGCTATAGCATTAGCCCAATTCGGATCAGATGCATACCAATAATTCATACCGATACTTTTACTTGCATCTCTAGTACCATCAGATCCATTAGTCCGATAACCAAGGAAAGCTCCCTCAAAATGTGTACCTTTCGGATTTAGATAATCCGATTTTATTTTTTGAGCAATATAGTTTATACAATCCTCAATTGTTGCAAAACGATAAGCTCCTACAAAAGGAGTAGAATCAAAAGCCCCATAACCAAATAAGTTCATTTTTCCTAAGGAAATGTTGGAGGTTCCAAAACCACTTTCATGGATAGCGTGAGCTGCCAGGTATAACGCATTTACACCAAAATTTTTCCCTGCATCAATAAATGCTTGACCTTTATTCAGTAACACACTTGGCCGGCCATTTACATTCGCAGCGATGTATGTATTAATCTGACTAGCAGTTACAGGAGAAGTGGTTCGTAAATCAATAAACTTATAATCGTCTGTTTTCACATATTCTTTTAAGTAAGTCCCAGAGACATATCCCGTTTCACCGTTATATGTTATTTTAAACCATCCATCACTAGTATTCTCCGCAGATGTCACTGTGGTTCCGTTTGGAATGACACCAAGAATAGAGGATGAAGGATCACCTGATTGCCTTAAATTTAAATCACCTGTAACTAAATATGTTTTCTCTGTTGATACCAATGGATTTTCGATACTTTGTGGAGCAGATTTTAGAACGCTTCCTTGTACATAACCGGTTTTACCTTGATAGGTTACTTCATACCAATTTCCAATGGTCTTTGCTGAGGAGATCATTGTATCTTTAGGAAGATCTATCAATTTCGGATAAGCATCTCCAAATGATGCGTATAAATATGAATTGCCTATTAACTGATAATTGGTTGTAGTAAAGGATTTAACAGCACCAGCCGAGACATCACTATTTATCACATACAAATTTTCCCCATTATAGGATACCTGATACCAAGTTTCTCCAATGCTATTCACTACTTTTTGAGTAGACAATAGACCATTTCCTGTTGCAAGAATGGTAAAGGCTTTATTCTTTCTATCCGGAGTAGGGTATAAACTCACATTTTTATTCGTAAAATAGTAAGTTTCACTTGTATTACTATATATATAGTATTCCTTTAAATAATCCCCGCTTAACCAACCTGCTACGGTAACATTTTTACCATTGCTTGTGTAAGTATATGAAACCTTGTACCAAGATCCATTTTTCTCTGAGGAGGTAAGAATTTTTCCCTTAGGAATCGTTGTAATAGTTTTATAGTTTGTTCCTGCTCCTGAACGCAAATTCAGATTGGTTGTTGTTTGGTAGGAAGTTTTAACTAGAGTTGTTGATACAGCTGTATTTCCACTACTTTGCTGAGCTGCTTTAAGATCAGATCCTGGCACATATCCTGTTTTACCTTGGTAAGTTACTTCATACCAATTTCCAATGGTCTTTGCAGAGGAGATAATCGCATCTTTTGGAATCCCCTTCAATTTCGTATAAGCATTTCCATATGAAGAGTACAAATAAGAATTCCTTATTAGCTGATAATTGATTTTAGCAAAGGATTTAACAGAAGCTGCGGTAACGTCACTACTTATGACATACAAGGACTTACCATTATAGGTAACTCGATACCAAGTTTGTCCAATGCTGTTTACAACTTTTTGAGTAGATAATAAACCGTTTCCTGTAGCAAGAGTGGATATTGCTTTTTTCTTTTTATCAGGTGTAGAATATAAACTAACTGTTTTATTCGTAAAATAATAAGTTCCACTTGTATTACTATAAATATAGTATTCCTTTAAGTAACTCCCAGTTACCCAACCCGTTGTGCTAACATTTTTTTTATTGATCGTGTATGTATATGTAACTTTGTACCAAGATCCTTTCTTCTCTGACGAAGTAAGAATTTTCCCTTTTGGAATCGTAGTAATAGTTTTAAAGTTTGTCCCTGCTCCTGAACGTAAATTTAGATTCGTTGTTGTCTGGTAAGTAGTTTTTATGATACTATCAGCATAAACGTGCCCTAAACTATTAGATGCATAGGGAATCATCGCACCGCTCCCTAGCAACAAACCGGTCGATAGGACCATCACTTTCCCCATTTCCCTCAAATAATCCACTTCCTTTTTATAAATTTTTATGAAATATTGGAAAATATTTCGAAATTTAGTTTATTATCTCGTATTACGACTGTTTTTTAAATAGATTTATGTCACAATTTGTTGCAAAAAGAGGAAAATAGGTATATTTACCTATTAATATATTAATATAAATTTTATTACCTGTTAATATAGTAATTTTAGATAAATTTTCATTATTAAAACATTACTCCCCATGTTTTTGATCCTACAATCCCATCAACTATTAATCCATGAAATTTTTGATAGGCTCTCACCGCTGCTTCTGTCTTAGGGCCAAAAATGCCATCAACGGTTATATGAACCACTCTCTGAATTAGCTCGACATCTTTCCCTGTGGATCCTCTTAATATTAAATGACCAGGAAAAGACACACTTTTCTGTGTATGTTTATGATTAATGCCACTACCTACCAACTGTATAAAGTCATACCAGTCCATCGCCTTTCCTCCGTTCCGAAGGTATATAGGGCAGTTTTTCCCGCTCCAATGGTTGTGTTGGACAACATTTGCAATGGGAATATGATAGGTCTTCATCAACTGATTCGTTACTTCCGCAGCATTTGCTACGGCCTTTTTAAAATCGCCATCACTGTTTACACAAATTTCAATATGGATGGATGAGGTATTGCCTGTCCCACTTCTTCCATCTCCGGCAGCCCAAGCTACCTCATTAAATGGGATGGATTGGATTGCTTCATGGTCATCAATTTGAAGATGCCAGGAGGCCGAACGGTCATTCCCCCGTTCCTGGAGTCTTGCATGTGCTTCGGCATCTGCACCTGGGTTTGGATTATCTGTTTCATGAATGGTGATGTATTTAGGGACCATTTTGATACCCGGACGTGTGTCTGTATTAGATGCAGGAATAAACCGTTGAATAATGTTCATACATATCCACTCCTTTCATCTATATTTATGCAAAACCCCATGATTTGGACAGGGCTATTGTTACTTTTTGCATTTCTTTTCACAAATCATTAGTATGGAAGTAATCATATTAAAAAGATTGAAGGGCTAGTATGGAAAAGTTACTAAAGTTTGGCCTTGTCGGGGTCGTGAATACGTTGATTTCAATCGGCTGTTATATTTTGTTTGTAAAATTAGGCATGCACTACATTGTCGCAAATATCATTTCGTATCTAATTGGGTTAGTAAATAGCTATTATTGGAATAAGAAGTGGGTGTTTAAAAATAAGGAAAACCATCTTTCTGTTTTTGCTAAATTTGTGATTGTCAATTTAGTTGTGCTCAGTTTCAATACCTTATGTCTCTTCTTATTTGTTCATAAATGGGGATTCAATCAGTATCTTTCACAATTAGTGGCAACTGCGCTAGGAATGGGAATCAATTTTATTTTAAATAAAAAATGGACGTTTGAATCTAAAATGAACAACCAGAAACAAGTGAACTAAATCTTTTTGAAAAAATATGGGTATTTTTAATTAATAATTTGCGAAAATCTATACATATTAAAAGAGGTTCCGCACTAAAAGCAGAACCTCTTTTGCTATTCGGCCGCCTGCACCCCTTCAACCGTTTCCAGCTGATGCAGCGCGCGTTTTCGGTTTAATTTTTCTAATGTTAGGAGAAAGACATGGACAATTAACACGGCCAAGGCCATTAGTTCCACAGCGGAATCAAGATAGTACCACGAAAGCGTCGCCGTTATATCGTAAAGGGAATGAACGAGGACCGTCACCCAAAGGCTCCGCGTCCACAATAGGATCAATCCGAATAATAAGCCCATATTCGCAAAGGTAACAATGGCTCCTATCTTCACTCCCCATGGTTCAACGGAATCTAATGTGTGGTCGATCCCGAATAAGATAGAAGTGAGAAATAAGGTCATCATCAGAAAAAGATCTCTTTTCCCGCTTGCCCATCTGTTTGGAAAGAGCTTTTTACATACGACCAGCAGGAGGATGATATAGGCAAGGCGCCAAACCTCCTCTAACCCTGCGAGTGCATCCGTATATAAATCTGCGCCAATGTCATCTACTTTTTCAAAAAAGGTGGAAACGGGTTCGGCCTTTTTCTCTGAATCATCTGCTGTTGGTTTTTGTTCAACAACGTCCATCTGCATGTCGGTATAATCTTGAACGTATTGATCATAATCTGCGTTAAAATCGTTGAAAGTGTTGGATGAATAGATGTTAATGATCGTGCTTCCGATAAAAAAGACTATGAAGGCCCCGGTAAACTTTAGGACATGCTGTCGTTTTGTTAATCGGAACCGTTCTGAACTGCTAATCCGCGGGTGCAGTTTTAGACCGACAAAAAAGGAAGATACCATCATCGCATCATAAAAAGTGCCCGCCAAATAGCTGAACCGGGTTAAATAAAGGAGCACTTCAGCCCCTATGGTTACAACCAGCATGGCAAAGAGTAACTTGATTGAAATCGGTTTGGTTAAGTTTGTTGTCATCCGCGTCATTCCCTGCCTTATTGCTTATTTTAAAATCGTTACTGCTAATATTCCGAATCCATTTAATAATAGCAGGAATAGCAAACAGCCTAAGAGCCATTTCCAGGTTCTCTTCTCCATTTTGTCTCCTTAAATAATTATTGTTTTTAAACACATGTTTACTGAATCTATTAATAGATGATAATAGTAATAATTTAGCATATCGGCAGACAAATATCATTACAATGTTGTTTCCATTATTATTTGTACTTGGTGATTTTTTTGGTTTGCGGTACATAAGAATGTACAAGCTAAATGTCCATTACTAGTGATGGGAGGTTATGAAATGAGGCGTTTTATTTCTTTAATTCTATTGGTTGTTATCATCTATGTATTGTCTGCAACAAATCCAGGGCGATCGGAATATATTGACTGGGTTAATCACAAAACAATGGATCAGTCGTCGAACCTGCTTAAAAGGGGAATCCTCTCCATTGCAGGAAAGTCTATCTTTGATGCCGGGACTACAAAATCCGATTATGTTGTTTTTTCCATCTACAAGACAGACTTTTCAGATGTCGGAATGGGTAAGATGACGACGCTTGGGATATTTAATGAGTTTATTCCGCTTTCCAGTCTTGAAAAAGAACAATGAAATCAAAGGACCGAATGGGCTAAAACCCAAACGGCCTTTTTTTATGAACGGCTAATGATCCTCTCGTTAACTAAGAACCTCTTAAAGTCCGGGTCATTTCGATATTTCCGCCCAATCAGTTCGATGGTGCGGACTTTAAGACTGCCCCAGTCCAGGTCAGGGTTTGCATGGATGATGCTGCAAAGCCTCTGGATCCGCTCTTTTGGCAAATCCGGAAGGAACTCTTCAATAAAGGAAGAGAATTCGAGGATATAGAGCTTCATTCGTAAGGCCGTATCCGCTATGGCAATCAGTGCATCTTCTCCAAAATCACTCATGATCTTCTCACGATTGCGGATAAAGTAAGTGATACACCTCTTAGTGAACCGGGCTCGTTTTTTTTTTAATACCTTGAGTGCATATTTCACAAAATTTTTGTCATATGACGACGGAATCAACCTTTCAAGCTCGGGTTCAACGCCACTTCTTAATGGTAACTTGTTTAACACGATTACCTGCCTTATTTTCACTTCATCGCTATAAACGAAGTCACCTATTTCACAAAGTTTTTCATATTCCGCCTCTAACTGTCCCTCACTCTCAGCTTCTTTTGCAAGGTTACTGTCAAACCGAATTCCCGCCTGAATTTTCCGTAAATCCTTCCTAAGCCGTTTTTTCAATTGATAATGATATTCACTTTTTAAAAAGATGGACGTTACGATGATATAGCTAATACAAAACATCGCCCCGCCAGCCAAGTAGTACATGATTTGCGCCGTTGGGGCGAATAGGACCGCCAGGCCGGTTACGGTGAGAATCCAGATGGCTTCTAAAATGAAGCGTTTCATCACACTCTTTCTAACAAGCTGGTCGACTTTTTTATAGTACTTGCCGCAAACCGGACAAATCGGGTCCTTAAGTACCGAATAACGTTGACATTTCTTACACATTTTTAGTTTTTGAAACTGATAGTTTTCATTCTTAGTAGGCTTTCCATTCCGTTTAGCCAAAGGTATCACCCTCTGTCAGCATAATCTCCAATTCCTCGTCAAGATCTTCGAAACTTCCATTGCTGCGTTTATTTTTTCGTAATTTATAGGTTTTATAAATCAGAATGAAAACTAGGATGCTGGTAAAAATCAACCCATACATGGGTTCTCCCCCTTCTTCAACAATAAAAACCTGGGCAATTCTCTATTAGGCATCTTTCTAAAGGACTAACTTTATCATTCTAGGGAGTACTGCTAGGGAATATAATGACAACAATTGGGATGGGCTTGGAGGTTATTCACTTTTAGAAAGAGATACTGCTAATGGAGGTGGCACCACATGTTTAGAAAGACAATTAGTAGTTTCATCATACTGGCGGTTATTTTCTGCAGCATTAGTTATCTTAATGTACGCGCGGCAAGTCCGTTACATTCCACCTCACGAATGGAAGGAATGCTTGTTGTGGACGTCAGTAATTCCATGAAAGACAGCGATCCGAATAATATCAGTAAGGAAGCGATGAAGATGTTTATCGATATGTCATCGCTTGAAGGAGATAAAATTGGGGTCGTTGCCTACTCGGACGAGGTGATGCGAGAGAAAGCGCTCGAAAAAATCGGCTCGGAACAAGATAAAAATGAATTGAAGTCGTTCATCGATTCACTTGAGAAATACACCTACACAGACTTATCCACCGGGGTTTCTGAGGCTGAAAAGATGCTGGGGTCCAGCCATGAAGAGAATTTCACCCCATTGATTGTTCTGCTTGCGGACGGAAATAACGAACTGAATCCGCGAAAGTCCAAAACAATTTCTCAGGCAAATCAAGACCTCCAATCCGCAGTCAGGCAGGCAAAAGCAAAGGGCTACCCCATTTATACGATTGGCTTAAACGCGGATGGAAAGCTCAATAAGGAAGTTCTGAGGCATGTGGCGGATAGCACAAATGGGAAATTTTTTGAGGCCACTTCAGCGGAGCAGCTTCCTAAGATCCTGAGTGAAATCTTTGCCCGGCATTTTAAGTTAAAGATTGTCCCAGTTTCACAACTAATCGGGACTGGCGCGTATCAGGATATCAAGATTACCGTGCCAAATGAAAACGTTCGGGAAGCAAATATCTCCCTTATGTCTGATCAGCCTGTTGAGATTCAGCTGATTAACCCTTCCGGAAAAGTGGTGGAGATTCCATCTGATCAGGTCGTGCTAACGAAATCAAGAACCTACTCGATGGTCAAGCTGCTGAAGCCCGTTCAGGGGGATTGGACATTGAGGGTAAAGGGCGTCCCACAGGATAAAATCGATATCAATCTTATTTTTAACTATGATTTACAGTTGAAATTAGCTGCTTTTGCCAAGGAGAGCTACAAAGCTGGTGACACGGTTCAAGTTCGGGCCTTCTTTGAGGACAACAGCACGGCCCTTAAGGATAAATCTTTTTATCACTCGATGAAAGGTACACTGTTTGTCAGGGACCTCGATAAGGGAAAAACAGAGGAGTTTTCGTTAGAACCTGGCAATGGTGGATTTTCTGGTAAGTTTAAGCTTGGCAGCGCTTCTGCCTATGAAGTGATGGTGAAAGCAGAAGATAGCAGCTTTTTCCGTCAGACGATCCCACAGAAAATTACGTTGAAAACAGCACCCGCTGCCCCTGTAAACGAGAAACCGGGCAACGCGACTGACGATGGCGGCAAATCCTTCCCCTGGCTTCCGATCGGCGGGGCTGCCGCGGGTGTCATCTTACTGGCTGCGCTCGCTTCCCTGCTTTGGTCCAAATTAAAGAGCAGAAACCGCAGGTTCAGCGGACAGATGGTCATTGAAGTCAAGGATGAAGAAACGGGTGAACGGATCAGCCCGCAATATAAAAAGTTGAAAGCCTTTAAGGGGAAATTCCGTCTCCATCAACTTTTATCCCTGGCACCGGAGTTTGCGGAAACCGACAAGCTTATATTCAAACCACTCGCAAATGACTCTTTGTTACTTATCAATTACTCTAATTGCAGCATAGAAAAAAACGGTCGGGCCCTCAGTGCCCAAAAAGGCCTCACGATCAAACGAAACGACCGTCTGCGCATCATACCAAAGAAAGTCAATAAATCTATCTACATTGAGTATATTTCATAAGGTGACAGGCACCGTTTCTAACACCGAGGGAGGAATAATAATGAAAGCTAGTGTAAGAGAACATATTCAGCAGTTGGATGTTTCGTTAGGCGGAGGGATTATTTCGGAGAAGATCCGTGTCGATACGATCGAGAATCCCATGCTTGTCATCGGTCTTGGCGGAACAGGGATTGATGCCTTGCTCAGGCTTAAATACCAGGTGAACCGCCGCTTTAAGCTGCCGCAGGATCCTTTATCCAAGAAGAAAAAGGAAAAACCCAACAATATTGAGTTCCTGGCCTTTGAAACCAATGAATATGACCGCAACAAAACATACAAAAGGATTGGTCTCGATCCAAATAAGGAGTTCGTCCTCCTTTCTAACCCTGAGATCGGCGGCCTGCTCCAAAACCGCAGCACACTCGAGCCGTGCATCAAAGAGTGGCTGTCACCGGAATTATCGATCACAGATGGTATCAGCGGTGCCTCCGGTGTCCGCCAGGCCGGCCGGCTGCTGCTGTTTACAAAAATCAACCAAGTGGTACAAACGATGGAACGAAAAATTGAGTCGGTTCTCGAAGGGACAAATAAGCGGCTATATGTTTTCATTTTGACCGGTGTTTCCGGAGGCACCGGCAGTGGATGTTTTCTTGATATTGCCTACATCACGCGCGGAATCATGGAGCGAAAATTTGGTCCGACCGGTATCGATAAAGTCAGCATGCTTGGGTATCTGTTCATGCCGGATGTGAATCTGTCCAAACGCGGCTTAAGCTCCCATACGGTCGAGTATATCGAGAAAAATGGCTATGCTGCCCTAAAAGAACTCGATTACTGGATGAATTGCGACGAACGAAATGAACGTTTCAAAATGCAATATGGCAGCATCTTAGACGTCAACTCTCCGATGCCGCCATTTAATCTTTGCCATTTCATCTCAGGAACGAATCTGGAAGGGAAATGGCTGGAAAATGCCTATGATTACTGCATGAATGTCACCGCTGAAAATATTACCAACTTCATGGCCAATGAGGATAAGAAATCGAGCGAGGAATTTGCCATCCATGACTATATCAGCAATATCCGCACCAATATCGCCCAAATGCCAAAGCCTTATGCCGCCAACTATCAATACAATATTATCGGTGCCTCGATGGCTGAAATTCCAGTGGAAGAAATGACCACTTATATCGGCTTTAAACTATTTGAAAAAATGAAGAAGATGTTTGAAGCGGAACCGGACCAAACGGATGTAGAGAGGCTTGCGGAGAAACTGCGTATTGACCCTGACTCCATTCATCAGCGGTTCAATGAGCGTGTCCCTGAGCCCCTTTCAGGGTACGAGCACAGCGAACGTTTTTCCTATAACAACGTCATTAAATCAGCGGTGATTAATCTTGATGAAGAACTGGAGAGAGAATATTTAGTAAAGGCGAAAGAACAGTACCGGAAATGCAAAAAGCAGCTGCCAGGTGAGAGCCTCGAGGAGTTCCGGCGCCAAATGGAGCGAATCTTTCTTAGTCCAGAAAAGGGTCCCATCTATGCATCTAGGTTAATCTACTCCAATGACAGTTTCTGTCTGTTAAAAACCTTAAAGGGATATATCGAGCGATTGCGTGACCGATTGGAACACGTGCCGCGTGCCATTCAATCGGAACAAGATTACGCTTATACCAAGCTCGAGGAGGCAAGGAGTGCATTCCTCACCAAAGATCGCAAGAAGAACGCCTATATCGAAGCAAAATTAAACGAATTCTCTGCTTGGGCAGAAAAGGCAAGACTCGAAGAAATGATTGAATTTTATGAGGAACTGTACCAGCTTCTTTACAACCAGAACAACAAAATTTATGAAGTCTATCAAGAAATCTTACTAACCTTGAAAAATATCTTTGAAAAAAATGCCGGTATTTTAATAGAAAAAGAGGAGATCAATCAGGATACCCCCCTAACCTATTATTGGCATTTGGTCAGTATTCCTGATACCTCCCCAGAGATTCAGCGGATGTTTGATTCGAAGGATGGCGAATTACTGCTGCAGAAATGGTCGGAAATGCTCCTTGAAAAATCAGCCTATTGGATCAAAGAACAAGATGTCGATGTGGTTGGCACCGTGTCTGAGTTTCTCACCGATCAGTTCGGAGATTTGATTACGAAATCGATGGAAGACTTCCTGCGTCTGAAGTACGGCGAGGATAAACCAATCGATAAAATTATTGAAGAAAAGATCGCTGCCCGTTTGGACCGCGACGCCCTGCCAGTATTCCACCTTGCCAATAGCAACGGCCAGCTCCACTTCCCGCAATGGGGTTTTGTGAGCGTACCAGTAAAAGCTCCCCATATTTATAACGGGATTAAAAATTTTGAAAAGCACTCGTTAAGCCATTCCCGCTTCACCATTAAAGAAAGCGAGCTAAGAAATCGAATTTTCTGGTTAAATACAAAAAACGGGATTCCCCTGTTTGCCTACTCGCCTTTAAAAATTTACGAGGCATCCTATGAAAAGACGATCTTAGAAAAAGAAGGAGTGGGCCGGCACCTAGTGCAGACAGAAAAGGAAAACTGGCTCTACCTCCCCTCACCTATCCCGGAAAAATCCTGGGGAGATACGTACCAAAACCCGCGGGTGAAAGAATATAATGCCGGAGTACGGGCCCTTTTCGATCAAGCGTTGGAATTCGGCTGTATCACGGTGAAAGAGGACGAACGGAATACCAGCGCCAAATACCGGTGCCATTTTACCAAAGAGTTAAACAGACGAGCCTTTTTCGCCAAGTATGAGATAGACCTAAACAAGCTGGATAGAGCCAGTCTTGGAAACTTACATCAAATGCTCAGACAGCTGAAGGAATGGTCCGCAGGTGGCATGGATCCTGAAGGCAGCTGTGATATTTTCGGAAGCACCAACTTAGAAATGGCCAAAGAAAATGTGATCCGGTCCCCTAGGTTGATTGAAAAATTGAAACGAGAGGTTCGAAAATATCAATTTATTCAAGAAATGATAACGGAAATTGAACAATTCATCTCCCTGCAAAAAGAGAATGAGAGACTTAAAAACCTGTATATTCAGGCCATTTACACCCATACGATAAAAAAAAGAGGAGCCCTTTACGTTTATGATCATGGAGTGGAGGAAGACGCGTGGGAGCCGCTGGTTAATCTAACAAAAACCACGAAATTCGTCGACTATGAAATCTTTCAAGCATTGAAGGCATTAACCTCAAAGCAAAAAGCACAGCTTGAAAAAAAATCGGAGCAGAAGAGCCATGAGTTAATCCTACAAGAAAGCGCGGCACAGTTAATCTTCGCCTTAGAACAAATGGCAGACACCTTTCAAAAAGAAAAGGAAGCCCTTGATTATGAATACAAGGATTTGGTTAATGGCGAGGAAGTGTACAGCTTCTATAAAGAGATGATGATCAAGGTGCAGGAGATGCTTAGACAGCTAAGATCATAAGAACCTAGAGGCCAATAGAAGGCCACACGCATTTCAATGTATGTGGCCCGCCTCATTTCATGTTTTTTAAGGAGGTATACACTTGTGCAAGACCTATTACAAAAATATGCCGATTCCTTCGCCATTCAACTTGAAAAAATAAGTCAATCCGAAAATGTGCAGCGCAGTGTCAACTATCCGATTGTTTTTTTATTTTTAGGCGACCTTGTTAAGGATGCCCTATTAGCTATCAAAAAGTTGAACAAGGAAAAATGGCATAACAGTAACGGAATCTTATACTTTCATGCCTATCAAACTGAAACCATCCTTGCTGATAATCTGTTTTCACTCCAGCTGGCGAATAATGGCTTCGATCGCCAATCACAACGGAAAGAGCTGGTAGAGACCTTTTACCAGGATGAAACGATGCTGATTGAACTCAATAAAATCTTTCGGAAGCTTACATCAAAGCTTGCCGAATATGGAAGGTCCTTTTCTTCGCTCCAAAAAGTAAACCTTTGTGTGGTAACTGCCGTTCATGACCCAGCAAATATCCTGATCCAAGAATTCACCCTTCTTCTCAAAAGCATCCTTCAGGAATCGTTCCGAATCGTGGAGGTGGATTTATTCGGGCTGTTAATGGAAAAACAGGATGGTGAGAACTTTGCCTTCACCACATCACTTGGGATCAGCTTCCTAAAAGAGTTAGATCATTATCAACAGAATGATTATCATTTCGAAAAGGACCTTCAGCTGACAGAGGACCATTTAAGATTGCCCATTTGCCATCCCCCATCCCCGCTCTTTGAAGTGGTCTATTTATTGAGCGATAAAAATGAAAATGGTCTGATTAAGGAGGAAGCCGTTCAACAAAACTATGAATTAATCAGTCATCTAAACCTGTTGAAGAATCGCAAAATATGGACCGAGCATCATGAAAAAATGAATAGTTATTCTCACCAATCTTTTAAGCGCGCGATGAAGGGGAATGCAAGGGATCCTGTTTATGCATCAGCCGGATTTGCTAAGGTGACACGGCCCAATAAAGCGATTGTTCTTAATGCTGCGAGTCACTTTTTCCAAGATTTATTAGAAACCCTAAAAAGACAAAGCAAGCAACCCAGGGAGAAAATCCTTCAGCTCTTTGATTTATCTGAGTCTTCTTTTCAAAAATATTATGAGCACTTCCTTCCTCCAGCTGACCGGCTTTATGACATGCTTGGATTAATGAGAGTTAGCAATTCCTATAAGGCCGTAAGGAAAATGTCACTGAACGAGACAGAAGAGTTTCTTTACGAAGGTGGTACGGAAACTTTCTTTTACCAGAACTTCGAAGAACCCGTCCGTGAATTTTTAGGGATTTTAGACCTAAGGGAGCAAATTGAATGGTGCTTTTATGAAAATGTGATCAATCATGAACAGTACGGAATCTATTGTGCTTATAGTTGGACAGCGGACAACGTTCACTCTGAGTCAAATGTATTGAATGCGATTAGCAAGCTTGTCCAAGAAACAAAACAGGAACAGTTAAAGCTTGAAGAACATCTGGAACTAACTTATCAGCAAATCGTGGATCGTTGTGATTTTAATAAAAGCTATCTACCTTTTTCAGCCAAGAAAAACCTGACCAGTTTTGTAGAATACTTTTTCAACGAAGTATATGGGACCAAATACGAACTGTTAAGGCTTAAAGTGAAACTGGCGATTTTAAATCAATACCGAACGGTGCTCAAGGGACTGCACCGCTCATTGCAGCCAAAGATCCGACTGATGAACAAGGTGGATACCTTCCTGAAAAAGACCGCGGCGGATAGTTTATTTGATTCCGATGATGATTTAGACAAGAATATTGCCCAATATTACTCAAGAGTGATTCAGCTGATTACAGCAAAGTTAAAGGAAAAACGAGGGCCCCATTTCTTTTTGAATGAACGTTTTTTTAAAAACCTCTATGGTTATCTGGAAGACGATCAACCTGAAGTTCTTTTGGAGCGACTGTTGGTTGTTTGCGACCGGGAGATATTATCCCAGGAAGAATTCCACCGTACCTTTGAAGATGAATTGCTAGAAAGAGCCAATGTGATTACCGATTATGAAAACAGGGAGATTCTCTCTAAAGAGGAATTGTTTAAAAAATTATATCTTCGATTGGACGAAAGTTCGTCGATTCACATTGAAGTGTTCAACTACACCCAAGTGAACCGTTATGAAGAAAAGTATTTTTTTGGCGACTTTTACAGTCAGTTCATGCAGTTTGCTTTAGAAAAAGAACATGACACACGCCAATGGAAGGTGGGCTGTGTCCATGAAAAGAAAACAAGCGGGATTGAAAAGCTTACCCTCATGGGAGGATTCACATTAAAAGACCTTATGTTTTATCGCAATGGTGAGCGATATTACAAAATATATACGGATAATGGTTATGAATTCCACTCCAAAGCGGAAGCGTCCGTTTAGCGGCGTATGGACTGGAGCGCTTCGACTGAGCACTTCAAAGAAATAGAACTAGGGGTGATGTGTGGTGAACTGGGAACCGATTCCTTCCCCTGATGATGAAATAAGGGATATCAAAAAATCAATAATCGATACGAAGGTGCACGTACAATGGTACTGGCCAAGTGAAATTGATTTTGTCTATATTCATCAAACTCCTGCAGACCAGGGTGAATCCCTAAATGAATTCGAACCACATGATTTAAAGCTCTACACCCGTGAGGAATATAAAGCCAACCAAGGGCTCTTATTTAACCTAGAAACACTGGGGAGGATTACTCTCCGGATTTTCCCTGGGAAAAAAGTAGACGGTCATCTGATTGTCTTTCGACAGGATAATGACCAAAATCATATTTATATCAACGGATCAAGGGCAAATATTTATTTTTCAATCACCTATAGACAGAAACTCTTCCAAACTCGTAAAAAAGTAAAGATGATAATTAATACCGAGCTGCCAGTCAGTAAAGAGCAGCTTGTTTATGTAAAAAAAATCGGCGCCGTTCCCCTCTCATTGGAGGATGGAACCATCTATCCATTTTTCCGGGACATTGTTCCCGGAAAAACCATCCTCCCAGAAATTGAAATAAATAAACATGAGTTTGTTGGAATTTTTCTAACTAAAAGAAAAGATGCTACTCAACCCTTCGAGCTGATACCTGAATAGGGGGTCCACCCATGTTCTCACTATTAAGACGACTCTTTGAAACTAAACCACCATTAAAGGAAAGACTACCTTTTTACGATATCGTCTGCCCTTACTGTTTTTTTAAATTCCACCATGAAGAGGTGGTTTTCAGGGCGGCCCATTATCGTGACGACGATGAGGAAATGGCACTCCAGGAGGATGAACGTTTGAACGATTACCGTGCCAAATTTGGACTTGCACCGATTGACGAACTTGAGGCGATTATAGATCCTTCGAGAATCGCTGATGAACATAAGATCTATTCCAATAACGTTCTGATGGGGGTTTCTGATAAATACTCGGTGGTAACTAGAAACCGCCTTTGCCCGGCTTGCCATTACGATTTGCCTATCACGGCCGGAAAATATCCAAGCAATATCGTCTCGATTGTGGGTGCAACCTGCCGGTTTAGCTGAGGAGGAAAAACATTCTTTAACAAGTTACAATCAGTTAACTGGTTTATATCTAACATGGAAAAATGGTGATTTCGATCTTTATTTAAATGATAAACTTCGATTTTTAAATAATCTGGTTAAATACCTGCAGTTAAAAAGTGAGGAAAAATCAGAATTAGTGGAACTGTTTTTGAGGATTTTGGATAATGAAAAGATGGATGATGATTGGTCAATGGCACGTTTTTATACAGAGTCTGTTGTGTCAGTAAACAGTCTAGTGAGGTTTGATGAGGTATGTTCATTTTTACTAGAGACACTCCGTTTTTATCAAAAAGACCCGCTTTATCTTGAGCTTTGGAAGATCATTGAACGTGATAGGCTTACTTATGAGTCATTAGTCTGCACCATCAGTGAGGAGCCAGACTATGAGTACTTATTAAACCTTTACCTTAACCTGCGTATAAATGATATTAAATTGGAGGAAATAGCGTGTTTGGGGGAGATTATTTCAAATGAACTTTTGATAAAAGTGAAGGGTGAAACCACACGGGATCATCTTCTAATTCTCAAAGTTCTTTCCAAACTACTGAACTTCCCAACAGAATCGGCTTCACAATTTATCAAGCTCTTAACTAAGAATGGGCGTGAACAGCTTAACAAGACACTTCAGAGAATACTTTGTGAATTATCATCACCTATACCAATACAGTTATTTTTTGTTGCCTTTGAAACCAGTGATGATAGCGTTGATTACCCTAAGTTATTAGATTTTCTAATTGACCATTATAACGAGAACACCATGTGTTCGATTATAAAAGAGAATGCCCACCTTGTTGCAACGGATTTACTCTATAGAAAATCCTTGAAAATCTATTTTATGACTCATCCAAATTCGATTTGGAAGGATAAAAAATGGCGTAAAGAACTGCAAGATGTTAATGATGATAAATTTAAACTTTTAATAAAAGAAGTAGAGAAAGACACCGCCAATCCACTTGTTAGGTTCCTAAAAAAGAATGGAATTAACTTTTAAGGACTTTTTTTTTAATAGACAAAAAAGGGCAGCTACATTTAGCTGTCCTTTTCCGT
>NZ_JASATK010000004.1:0-284768 GCF_038440275.1 Bacillus sp. OTU2372 | reverse complement strand
AGGCAGCCTTTTTTGTCGCCATTAAATTGCCCCAGTTTCCGTGAATCTGGATACCCTATTAGTGAAAAGCTAAGATGAAACTTCTCAGGGGGTAGGGGACAATAATGGGAATTTGGAGAATTTATATAAATGATTGGAAAAATATTCGTCAGGTGCCGATCGTTATTTTGTTAGTGGGGGCACTCTCGCTCCTTCCATCCGCATATGCTTGGATTAACATTAAAGCGATGTGGGATCCATACAGCAATACATCTGGAATTAAAGTAGCGGTTGCCAATGAAGATGAAGGGGCCGAAATTCGAGGGGAAAAAATAAACGTAGGAAATGAAATTGTGCAAAATTTAAAAAATAACAAGAAACTCGGCTGGATATTTGTTAATCGCTCCACCGCGGAGGACGGCGTGGAAAAAGGTAATTATTATGCTTATCTAATCATCCCAAGAGACTTTTCAAAGAAACTAACCAGCATCCTTGAAATTAATCCAACAAAGCCGCAAATTCTATTCGGTGTAAATGAAAAGATTAATGCTGTTGCCCCGAAAATTGCCAGCTCTGGGGCATCGGCCGTAACAGCTCAAATTAGTCAGGCCTTTGTGAAAACAGTTGGAGATGCTATTTTTTCAGGTTTTTATAAAGCCGGAATTGAGTTAGAAAAATCATTGCCATCCATACATAATATGGAGGACCAAATCTTTACATTAGAGAAGGCCTTACCGCAGATTGAGGCTATGGGAAAGAAAGCAATCGAGCTCGAGGAAAAGCTGCCCGAAATTAGAGAAAAGGGACAGAAGATAATTGAATTGGAACAAAGGATTCCCGAGATTAACCAGGCAGGCAGCAGTATTTTAAAAGTAGAAGCTAATCTGCCACTCATCCATGAAGCCGGCAATAAGGTATTGGCACTGCAACAGAAAATGGCCGATATGAATCGTATAAATGAAATTGTAACCCAAATTGGAGAGCAATTATCTGAAATAGAGGCAAATATTAACCAAACAATCAATCGTTCCGGGCAGGCCGCAGCTCAGGTTGAGACTAGTGAAAATCAGGCACAGTTAACACAGCTTCATGAGGAACTTGTAAGTATTCACAATTCCATTCAACAGGCACGGGGTGACCTCCAGCAAAAGATATCAGAAGGAGAAGCGATTGTTAACTCCTCTGCTAATTTTATTAAAAATAATCTCCCAACAATTGAGGGGAAAATTCATAAAGCGGCAGATTTTGTTCGTAATGATCTGCCATCTCTGGAAGATGATATTCGAAAAGCCGCTGATCTTGTTCGAACAAAGCTTCCTGAATTAGAAACAGCTGTCCATAAAGCTGCTGATTTTGCAAGAAATGACTTACCAGGCTTTGAAGCACAGATCAGGAGTACAGCTGATAAACTGCGAAGATTAAAAGGCAGTGTGGATGTGAATGATTTAATTCAATTTTTAAAGCATGACCCGCAAACAGAAAGCAACTTTTTATCTAATCCGGTTTTATTAAAAACAAAAAGGATATTCCCTATCCCTAATTACGGTTCAGCGATGACCCCATTTTATACGATGCTCGCACTTTGGGTAGGGGCAACATTCCTGATCGCCTCACTTCGAGTAGATGTGGAGGACAACAATCATCAGTTTAAGAGCTATCAGGTTTACTTTGGAAGGCTGCTTACCTTTCTGACAATAGGGATCCTTCAAGCTGTGGTTGTTTCACTTGGTGATCTATATATCATTCATACTTATGCCGTTGATAAGTTATGGTTTGTTCTCTTTAGTATCTTTATTGGGATTGTTTTTGTAATCATCACGTTTACCTTATGTTCTGTTTTTGGCACAATCGGCAAAGGGTTAGCAATTATTCTTTTGGTGCTGCAAATTTCAAGTTCCGGTGCCACCTTTCCTGTAAGTACTACTTCAGCCTTTTTTCAAAGGATATATCCTTTTATGCCGTTTACATATGCGGTTAGTTTGCTGCGCGAAACGGTAGGAGGAATGGTTGAAGAAGTGGTGGTAAGAGATGTGTTTTACTTGTTAGTCTTTGTGGCTGCCAGCTTTCTTTTAGCACTTGTCTTGAAAGAACCTCTGAGTAAACGAATCCAAAAGGCAGCAGAGTTGGCAAGGTCTTCAAATATTATTCAATAAGCAACCTTACTTTTGTAATAATCCAGCATCCGTTAGGGTGCTGTTTTTTCTTGACAAAAAACAAATAAATATGTTATTAAAATAATTGTTAGCACTCGGTAGATAAGAGTGCTAAAATATAAGTATATTTTGCAAAAAGGAGAGGTCTTGATGGAAACAAAGCAGTTTAAAGCAGAATCCAAACGATTACTGGATATGATGATTAACTCTATTTACACACACCGGGAGATTTTCTTAAGAGAGTTATTGTCAAATGCAAGCGATGCGATCGATAAAATTTATTATAAAGCCTTAACAGATGACACATTAACCTTTAACCAAGATAGTTACTACATAAAAGTCACTGCTGATAAGGACAATAGATTATTGATTATCACCGATACCGGCATTGGGATGACGAAGGAAGATCTTGAAAATAACCTTGGTACAATTGCAAAAAGCGGTTCGTTAGCTTTTAAAAAGGAAAATGAACTTAAAGACGGTTACGATATCATTGGACAATTCGGGGTTGGCTTTTATTCAGCATTCATGGTAGCAGATGAAGTATCAGTGATTAGTAAGGCTATTGGTAGTGATGAAGCCTTCAAATGGGAATCTAAAGGAGCGGACGGCTATACCATCACTCCATGTGAAAAGGATTCAGTCGGTACGGAGATTACGTTGAAAATAAAAGAAAATACCGAAGATGAGAACTATGATGAGTATCTTGAAGAGTATCGATTAAAGTCTATCATCAAAAAATATTCGGATTTTATTCGCTATCCTATTAAAATGGATGTAACAGAACGTAAGCTCAAAGAGGGCAGTGAGAACGACTTTGAGGAAGTAGTCGAAGAACAAACCATTAATAGTATGGTTCCTATTTGGAGAAAGAATAAGAAGGATTTAACCACAGAAGACTATGAACATTTTTACTCGGAAAAACGCTACGGTTTTGACAAACCGCTAAAACATATTCATATTAGCGTTGACGGTGCTATTAGATATAATGCCATTCTTTATATCCCTGAAAACATTCCGTTCGATTATTACACACAGGAATATGAGAAGGGGTTAGAGTTATATTCAAATGGCGTGTTAATCATGAATAAATGCGCTGATTTGCTGCCTGACTATTTTAGTTTCGTTAAGGGAATGGTGGATTCTGAAGATCTTTCATTAAATATCTCAAGAGAGATGCTTCAGCATGACCGGCAATTAAAGCTCATCGCCAAAAATATTAATAAAAAAATCAAAAGTGAATTATTGTCGATTATAAAAAATGAACGAGAAAAGTACGAAGAGTTCTTTAAAGCATTTGGCAGACAACTAAAATATGGTGTTTACAGTGATTATGGAACCCATAAAGAAGAACTCCAGGATTTGTTAATGTTCTACTCATCTAAGGAGAAAAAGTTGGTCACTCTTGACGAGTATGTATCAAGAATGCCGGAGGACCAAAAATATATTTACTATGCAACTGGTGAATCGAATGAAAGAATTGATAAACTGCC
Source organism: Bacillus sp. OTU2372 (assembly GCF_038440275.1). Classification (NCBI taxonomy): domain Bacteria; kingdom Bacillati; phylum Bacillota; class Bacilli; order Caryophanales; family Bacillaceae; genus Bacillus; species Bacillus sp. OTU2372. The sequence continues at coordinate 281,143 of NZ_JASATK010000004.1, read as the reverse complement.
GCAAACGGAATTAGTTGCAGATAAAGGGTATGAAATTCTATATTTCACCGATGAGATTGATGAGTTTGCAATAAGAATGCTAATGTCATATAAAGAAAAAGAGTTTAAATCAGTTTCCAGCGGTGATTTAGGATTTGAAGCGGATGAAAATCAAGATACGGCTGCGGAGCAACAAGACAATAAAGAACTATTTGATTTTATGAAAAATGTTCTAAACAACAAGGTTAAAGATGTAAAAGTATCGAAACGACTTAAAACTCATCCTGTATGTTTGTCTACTGATGGGGCAGTATCAATCGAAATGGAAAAAATCCTTAACGCTATGCCAAATAGCCAAAATGTGAAAGCAGACAAGATCCTAGAAATTAATGTCCATCATGAGGTGTTTGCATCATTAAAAGATGCCTTTGAAAAGGACAAAGACAAGTTAACCTTATATACAAACTTGTTATATAATCAAGCATTGCTGATTGAAGGTTTACCAATCGAAGACCCAGTCGAATTTACAAATCAATTATGCAAAGTAATGGTATAAAAAAGGAGGGATTGCAGAAGGCTGCAATCCCTTTTTTACTACAAAATATGAACTCTAGTTCAAATTATGTAGAAAATATGATATAATCATATAAAGAACATATTTATGGTAATTCCTAATAGATTGGATGATTATATGGCAAAATAAAATGAATAAGGAGTGGTTGAATGACAGAATTAATGAAGGGAAATTTAAAGCATCGAAAACTTCCGCTAACAAGGATAATTGTGAGAATCATTATGATCACTATCGGAGCCATCCTTATGGCGACAGGACTAGAAATATTTTTAGTTCCGAACCATGTTATTGATGGGGGAATTACCGGTATCTCCATCATGCTTGCACATATTACCGAATGGAAATTGGGACTCTTTCTATTTGTATTGAACTTGCCTTTTGTGTATATGGGTTACAAACAAATGGGAAAAACCTTTGCTTTTTCAACCATTTATGGAATTATAGTTTTATCTATTTTTACTTCCTTTTTTCACCCTATTCCCCCTTTTACAGAAGATATCCTCCTGGCAACCCTATTTGGCGGAATGATTTTAGGCATTGGAGTGGGTCTGGTCATCCGTAATGGCGGGGCATTAGATGGCACAGAAATACTAGCTCTAGTCATTAATAAAAAGGTTCCTTTTTCGGTTGGACAAATTATTATGTTTATGAACATATTTATCTTAGGGGCAGCAGGATTTGTTTTTTCTTGGGACCGTGCCATGTATTCCCTTTTAGCATATGTAATTGCATCGAAAGCAATTGATACGGTTGTCCAAGGACTCGAAGAAACTAAATCCGTCTGGATTATTAGTGACAATGCGAAAGAGATTGGGGATGCCGTTAATGACCGTTTAGGACGGGGAGTCACCTACTTAAACGGTGAAGGCGCTTATACAGGTGATAATAAGAAAGTCATTTTCAGTATCATTTCCCGAATAGAAGAATCCAAACTGACGACCATTGTCGAGGAAATTGATCCTACAGCGTTTTTAGCCATTGCTGACATAGCGGAAGTTAGAGGCGGCCGTTTTAAGAAGCGAGATATTCACTGACTTATTACGGAATGGGTAAAGAAAAAGGATCAGTCACCAAGACAGATCCCCTTGAGTACACTTAATGACCTAGTTCAACATCATCAACATGGTTAATGTGCTTTCTGTTTATTAAAATGAACAGAACAGAGATTAGGACAAAAATACCTCCGACTATAAAAGGAATGGAAGGATTATAAATTTCTGCAAGCTTACCCGCCATAAATGGTGCAATCGCACCGCCAATAAAGCGAAGGAAGCTGTAAGCGGCCGACGCTGTTGAACGTTGTACCGGTGCAGCATTCATAACAGCAGTGGTAATGAGTGTATTATTATTACCTAATAATGCACCCGCCGCTATCACGCAAGTAATGATAACTGCTTGTGAAGATGTCCATGTTCCCATAACAAAAAGAAGAATACCGAACATGACTAGCATCGCACACATGGTTTTAATGGTTCCAAACATTTGTTGTAGTTTAGGAGCCATAAAAACAGAGGTAATCGCCAATAAGATACCCCAGCCCAGGAATACAAACCCAAGCCCATGTTCATCCAATCCCATGACAAATGGGGCATAAGCGAGAAGCGTAAAAAAGCCAAAATTATAAAGGGCAGCCGTGATCCCGAAAACCAATAACGAACGGTGTTTTAAGGCACGGAAAGGATCTGCAAGTGTTGTTTTCGCCTGGCTCTTTTGATCCTGTTTAGCCTTTGGCATCAATACAATTAAACCAATAAAGGCTATTATCATCAGTGATGCAACGCCAAGAAATGGTCCTCTCCAGGACATCGCCCCTAACCATCCTCCAAGAAGCGGGCCTACAGAAATTCCTAGTCCAATCGCAGCTTCATACAGAATGATGGCTTTGGCCGTTCCGCTATTGGATAACGACACAATAGCTGCAAGAGCAGTGGCAACAAATAAAGCATTTCCTAAACCCCAGCCTCCGCGAAGACTGACAAGCGCCCAAATTCCATTTGAAAAGCCTCCAAGTGCAGAGAAGACCGCAATAATGACAATCCCTGAAAGAAGGGTCCACTTGATGCCCAGCCTAGAGGAAATCATTCCGGTAATAAGCATTGCCACTGCCATTACCGCATTATAGCTGGTGAACAATAAGGTAACTTGACTATGTGAGGCATGTAATTGTTCTGCAATGGCAGGTAAAATGGGGTCAACAAGGCCTAAACCCATGAATGCAATAATGCTGGCAAAAAATACTGCCCACACTGCTTTTGGTTGTGTTAATAAAGATGCCTGTAACTCTGGATTTGCAGTGTTTTTGCTTGAGGTTGACGCAATCGATTGCGGTGTTGATGCCATTTACATTTCTCCTTTTCTCTGAATATTTGTTCCATCCATCGTTCGTCTATTTGGGAAATGCATCAATAAAGTAACGAAATATTTCGTACGAATACCCCCTTCAGGACAATTAGTTGTATGATGAAACTATATGATTGTATTATACAACTATTTTTTACTACGTCAATGATGTTTTCACTTGGCACGACGAAAATAAAAAATTAATTATCTTATGATATGATAATGTGTAGGAATATTGAATACTGTGAGGTTATAAAAAATGAATAAAAATGCCCTAGAAATGATCGAACTTGAATTGGCGATCCTGCTTCGCCGAACGACATCTGATAATAACCATAAAAAAGTTGGGAGTCTTGACCGATCTGCCTATCTGCTGCTTCGCCGCATTGCTATGAAAGGGGCAGTAGGCGTAAAGGTCTTAGCGGGTGAATTCCAATTAGATATATCAACAGTAAGCAGACAAGCAGCTGCTTTAGAGCAGAAGGGCTTCTTGTATAAGATACCTGATCTGTTAGATGGGAGGGCATACACCTTTCAAATTACCGAGTTAGGGAAAAAGGAATTATGTGAACATATGCAGGCTCGGATGGACCGAATAACAGAATTACTAAAAGATTGGCCTGAAGAGGAGTGTCGGGTTTTTGGTGAGTTGCTTAGAAAATTCAATTATTCGTTTTTAGAAGGATAAAACGATGGTGAAAGGCTATTAAATATGGATAGAGGCAACTGGCAAGTTGTGAATAAAAAGTTGCTGGTTACCTTTATTTTTTTATTTTAATGGCCCCTTTAATGGGGGTAACAGTTGGATAAAACGTTTAAAAGGAAGTTATTTAGTTAGACATAATGACAAAATTACTGATTATTTAGCAAAAACAACGAAATATTATTATATCGACAGAATAATTAGGGGTTTGATGCAAGAATTATAGCAGAAATAGAGACATAGCTCTTTTTTACTGTTATTATTTTTTTGTATCGATAGTTGTTTATAAAAAGGAGACAGAAAGCTATGATTACAAACAGAACCGAACAAGATTTCTTAGGAAAAAAAGAAATCCCAAAGGACGCCTATTATGGTATCCAAACACTTAGGGCGGTTGAGAATTTCCCTATCACAGGGTACTCCATTCATGAAGAATTGATTAAAGCTTTGGCAATGGTAAAAAAGGCAGCAGCAATAGCAAATATGAATACAAAGAGATTATATTCCGGGCTTGGTGATGTCATTTGTCAAGCTGCCGAAGAAGTGATGGCAGGAAAGTGGAACGACCAATTTATTGTTGATCCAATTCAAGGTGGAGCCGGGACGTCCATGAACATGAATGCAAATGAAGTAATCGCCAATCGAGCGCTTGAATTGCTTGGTCATGAAAAAGGAGCTTATATTCATTTAAGTCCGAATACGCATGTCAATATGTCGCAATCGACGAATGATGTTTTCCCGACAGCCATTCATATCGCTGCTCTAAAATTACTTGAAAAATTACTCGTGACCATGAATGATATGCTTGCCGTTTTTAATGAGAAGGCAAAACAATTTGAAAACGTTATCAAAATGGGTCGGACCCATTTACAGGATGCAGTTCCCATCCGACTTGGTCAAGAATTTGAAGCTTACTCTCGTGTTCTTGAACGTGATCTTAAGCGGATTTCAAACTCTAGAAATCATTTATATGAAGTGAATATGGGTGCCACAGCAGTTGGGACGGGCTTAAATGCGGACCCTCAATATATTATTGATGTGGTTAAACAGCTTGCCGACATTAGTGGATTGCCATTAGTTAATGCCGAGCATCTCGTGGATGCAACCCAAAACACGGATTCCTATACAGAGGTTTCGGCTGCATTAAAAGTTTGTATGATGAATATGTCAAAAATAGCCAATGATCTGCGCTTAATGGCATCTGGCCCGAGGGCCGGTCTAGCTGAAATAAGTTTGCCAGCCCGCCAGCCCGGATCTTCGATTATGCCAGGAAAAGTAAATCCAGTCATGCCGGAGCTCATTAACCAAATTGCCTTTCAGGTTATTGGAAATGATCATACCATTTGTCTTGCTTCTGAAGCTGGTCAACTGGAACTGAATGTGATGGAGCCAGTATTAGTGTTTAATTTACTGCAATCAATCAGTATTATGAACAATGGATTCCGTTCCTTTACCGATTATTGCTTGAAGGGAATCGAAGCAAACGAGGCCCGTTTAAAGGATTACGTTGAAAGAAGTGTCGGTATTATTACGGCAGTCAATCCGCATTTGGGGTATGAAGTAGCAGCTAGGATTGCTAGAGAAGCCATCGTCAGTGGCAAATCGGTTCGCGAATTATGTTTGCAGCATGATGTGCTTACAGAAGAAGAATTAGATCTTATATTAAATATATTCGAAATGACCAAACCAGGAATTGCTGGAGCAGCACTTTTAGATAGAGACTAAAAATATAAGCCCTCATCCCGATGTTTTAATTACGGATGAGGGCTTTTTTGTTTTAAAGACTAAATCAGGAAAATTCGAATGTAAATGTAACAAATGTTAACAATAAGGGAGATATATACAACTAAATTGTAAAGGATGGTGTTGGTTGATGGATACATTTTTATTGCTGATGACACTCGTTTCGATTGTCATCGTTGTTCTAGGAGTATCATGGTTTAAGTGGCATGCGTTTATCAGCTTGCTTGTAGCTAGTTTGTTTTTAGCGTTAGTATCAGGGCTATCGCTGGATAAAATTGTTGCAGCCTATGAAACGGGTGTAGGCGGGGTCCTTGGACATTTAATCGGGATTTTAGCTCTAGGAACCATTTTAGGTAAAATGATGGCAGACTCTGGAGCGGGCATGCAGATTGCTGAATATTTTATTCGCGTTTTTGGTGTTAATAAATTACCATGGGCCATGATGCTTTCAGGTTTTATTATTGGTATTCCCGTATTTTTTGAAGTGGGAATTTTAATTCTATTACCTTTAGTTATTTCGATTCACAAATCATCTAAACAAAATATTTTATTAATTGCCTTGCCGTGTATCGCAGGATTATCAATCGTTCATGGACTGGTTCCGCCGCATCCTGGGGCATTGGCAGCCATCAGTATCTACAAAGCAAATCTAGGGAAAGTCCTTTTATATTCGTTAATTATTGCGATTCCTGCCGTTATTATTGCTGGTCCATTGTTTGCAATGTGGGTTAACAAAAGAGTTGTACCACAAGGAGAACCAGAGTTGATTCGAATAAGTAAGGAAGCTAAATCATTACCAGGTACAGGTATTTCTTTTTTCATTATTCTGCTTCCAGTGTTACTAATGATTCTATCAGCGGTTGCTCCTTACTTAAAATTAACTGCGGGGATAACGAAATTTCTCATTTTCATTGGAAGTCCAATTATTGCCCTCTTGATCTCTGTCTTTGTTGCTTATTATTTCCTTGGCCTACGGCGAGGGATGGGGAAAGAAGTTATTAAAAAATTGACAGAGGAATGTTTATTGCCAGTTGGTTCCATCGCTTTAATCATTGGGGCTGGTGGTGGATTTAAACAAATACTAATCGAAAGTGGAGTAGGGGATACAATCGCACGGATGGCAGAGAATTTATCGCTATCACCACTTGTATTGGCCTTTTTAATTGCTGGTTTAATTCGAATTGCTACAGGGTCCGCTACAGTAGCCTTAACCACTGCCGCTGGAATTGTTTCGCCAGTGGTAGCTGGAATGACAGACGTTAATCTTGAATTGCTGGTTATCGCGACGGGCGCAGGATCGTTAATGTTTTCACACGTTAACGACGCCGGTTTCTGGATGGTTAAAGAATATTTAGGTTTAAGTGTTCCGGAAACCTTTAAAACGTGGACAGTCTTAGAAACCATTCTTTCTTTCGTGGCGTTTGGGGGAGCGTTGCTGTTGAATATGTTTTTTTAAGAGAGACTAAAAAGGTGCCAACTACTATAGGAATGTTGGTACCTTCTTTGGTAAAAAACAAAAAAGGGCTTAGCGCCCTTTTTTCTCTAGATAAGATAATCATTTTTGCTCTTTTTCCTTCTTTTTATCAGGTTTCCGCTCACTTAAAGAGCGATAAATTTGTGTATACATACTGCCTTGTTCAATATTCTCAAGGAAAAATGGACCAATCAGCTCTATGTATTCTTCGTCTTCAAACATTTTTTTATTTTGTAATTCCATTTCTGCTAATCCCTCATAAATCGATAGGATGGCATAGGTATGATCCTCTCCGGATATTGGTGTGAGAATCTCGAACTTGTGATCATAATTTTCAGTTCTGAACTTTTTAATTTCCCTTAAATTTTCAATACTTTCTTTAAACTTATCTTGTTTTATGACAAACGTCTGATGAACATAAACAGACATTTAAGCACCTCCAAAAATAAACAAAACCTTGATATTACTATTTACCTATCGCCTGTTTTTATTCAGACTTTTTAGTGCAAAATATTTATTTTTATGTTAACTCATCAGAAAAAGTACTTTTATTATTAGGATAAAGTGATAAAATGAACCCATGATATGTTAATCTATTACAGAAAAATGGAAATGTTATTGGGATAATTAGGATAAAATATGAAACAATTTTCAGTAATAATCGTCAAATTATATAGTAATAGATTAAATGGAAAATTCAAATTAAATCACGAGTAAAAGATGGGGGAAAATGAGCAGGTTTACTAGAATAATCGCGATCTTATTGGCAGGATGTTTATTGGGGTTAGCAGGATGTAGAGAGCAGACAACAAATGAAAAGGAAGCAATTGCAGCAGGGCAGCAAAAAAACACAACAGAGAAACAAATTAAAGCAGAGAAGAAAAAGAAAGTTGAAAAACCGGTTTTTGTCAATCTTATTGATCCGAATACTAAAAGTGTTGTAAAAACCTTTAAACCAAAGGATATAGGATTTGGGACAGACGATGAAAAATATAAAGCCGAATTAGCCTTATTAACAAGGGAATTGGCCAGGGGGACAAAAGATACCCCAGGTTATGATAAAAGAATGATCCTCGATAAGCTTGATGAGAATGGACAAGTGATTAAAGGTACGCCGCAAACAATCCTTGAAGAGAAAGAACTAACAGAAAAAATCATTCAGGCCTCTTTAAAAGGCGGCGACGTCAAAATTCCGTTGTATGCTACAGCCAGCGGTTACAAGCAGGAGGAGGCTGCTCAATTGGGGGAAGTAGTCGTTGCTTCTTATACTACCTACTTTAGTAGTGGAATGGTCGGCAGGTCTAAAAATATCGTGTTATCGGCAAAGGCGATTAATAATGTCATTCTTGGCACCGGAGATTCCTTCTCCTTTAACACCACTGTAGGACCAAGTGATGCAGAGCATGGCTATCAACCTGCACCGGAAGCTCTTGATGGCAAGTTAGTGGAAGGAATCGGCGGCGGTATTTGTCAAACCTCTTCCACGCTTTATAACGCCATTGATAAACTAGCTGTCAGTTATATTGAAAGGAATCATCACTCTCTGCATGTAGGATATGTGCCGACAGGAAGAGATGCAACCGTGTCTTACGGAGGGTTAGATTTTCGGTTTAAAAATACGACTGGCGTTCCTCTGCTGTTAAAAACGGTAGTAAGAAAAGGATCTATCACTGTGGAAATAAGAACAGCAAAGGTATACCAAGATCAAGTGAAAAAAAATTAAGCAAAAAAACTCCCTGCAATGGTCCGCATGCAGGGAATTTTTGTTAGGAATTTCCTCTTTTTCAATTACCTCATTTCTTCCCAATCTGCATAATGGCCACTGCCTTGGCACCCTGGGCATTCAAATGAATTAAAGTAGGCAAACTCATTATAAGGGTACACTGTATACCCTCTACCCTCACAATCAGGGCATTTGCCTTGTTCCTTCATAGTAGAGACATGATTTTGATATCTTGCCTCTTTCCATTGATTAAATGAGTTGAGTAGTCCCATTTTCTTCACCTCATCGTTTTTCATAGTATGGGGGAAAAATGGAATATTTATGCTTGCATGTTTTCTTATTAAAAAGGGGAATTTTACTAAGTTGTTGATATATATCATTTTGCTCCTGCTATATTATATGAGAAAGCTCCCCAAAAAGTGATTACTCTGACACAGAGCTTGTACTAAATTTGAAAAAAATTAGAAAAGAACGAACTTTGGACTATATAGATGCCCAATGTACGTTCTATCTTTTTCCTTATTGCTATAAAGGATTTACCTCAAAGTTTAATTTCTTTAATCGATACTGTAAGCTTTGACGACTTAATCCTAGTAACTTCGCTGTTTTGGAAATATTAAAATCATTTTTCTTGAGGACATGCTCAATATAGGTTTTTTCAAATAATTCCAGTTGTTCTTTTAATGGTACCGTAACATCTCCCGTTTCTTTCATAAAAGTTTCAACAGTTGAAAGGGGCATCATTCTTTCTTTCATCTGCATTTTATTGCGATACTGGTAGGGTAAATGGCGGTATATGATGAAATCTTCGCCGTCCATCATGATGTTCATGGCTGCTTCTATAATATGCTCAAGTTCTCGTACATTTCCATGCCAATCATATTCAAAGAAAGAATGTTTGACCTCCTCCGATAATCCTTTAACTTGCATTTGAAACCGTTCATTGTATTTTTCAATAAATTGTTCCACTAATAATGGGATATCTTCTTTACGATCTTTTAAAGGCGGCACAAAGATGGTTACTACTCCTAGTCGATAATACAAGTCTTTTCGCATCCGATTATTGGCAACCGCGTCAATCGGATCCTCATTCATATTCGCAATCACTCTGACATCAACGGTCGTGTCCTTTGTATCCCCAATCCTTCTTATTGTTTTTTCCTGAAGGACTCGCAGCAATTTTGCTTGAAGATTTAAATTTAAGGAGTTAATTTCATCAAGCAGCAATGTACCGCCATTCGCTTGTTCAAATAATCCAGGGGTATCCGTAGCCCCTGTGAACGCCCCGCGTTTTGTCCCGAACAGAAGACTCTCAATTAAATTATCTGGTAAGGCCGCACAATTTTGTGAAATAAAAGGTCCTGATAACCGCTCGCTGCCGTTGTGAATGCTTTGTGCAAAAAGTTCTTTCCCTGTACCGGTGTCACCAACAATCAATACATAGGATGAGGTTCTGGTCGCACGTTTAGCCGTTTCGATTACTTCTTTTATTGCTGGGCTGTTGCCGATAATATGATCAAAAGTATACTTAGAAGTTCCTTTTTTCATGTTGCCTTTGATTAATTTTTCCAGCTTCGTAACATCATTAGCAATTTCCACCGCACCCCGAAGTTCATGATCAGAATAGATCGGAATTGTGTTGTTAATGGTAGTAATTTCTCTTCCCTTATTATTAAAATAGGTTTGTTTTACGTTACTAGTTTCTTTTCCTTCTTGGAGCGCTTTTACTAGAGTACTAGATTGGTCGTCTTTAAACATAAACACGTCCAGTAAATTTTTATCCATGACATCCTGAAAATCCATCGATTCCATTTGCATCATTTTTTTATTATAAATAATCGTTTTCCCTGTTTCATCGACTGCATGGACTCCTACATCGATCTCGTCCAAGATCCTCTTATACATCCCATTTAAATAGACTAAGTCATTCTTTGATTTTTCCATTGTGTTATACTCCTTGTTTTTCCTCTATGCATCTATTAAATCAAAGAAAACATTATAACGCAAAATAATTTTGCTATTCTATTTAAAAAATTAAATTTTGCGCAAAAATAATTGGCTCTTACTACTGTAAAAAAGCTATTAAACTGCAAAATTAAAGTTGGCACGGAACTTGCATTATATTTTTACGTAAAACAAAAGGGGGAAAAACAATGTATCCATACTCACATGAACCATTTACTAATTTTACGGAAGAAAAAAATATACAGGCTTTTAAAGAAGCACTTGCCTTTGTCGAAAGCGAACTCGGAAAACACTACCCAGTTATCATTGACGGCGAATCCATCACAACAGAAGAAAAAATCCAATCAATCAATCCAGCCAATAAAGAAGAGGTTATTGGCAGTGTTTCAATGGCAAATCAAGAACTTGCTGAAAAAGCAATGCAAGCTGCCTTAGCAGCATTTGAAACTTGGAAAACATGGAGCCCAGAACATCGTGCCAATATCCTATTTCGTGCAGCTGCAATTCTCCGCCGCCGTAAACATGTATTCTCTAGCTATCTAGTAAAAGAAGCAGGGAAACCATGGAAGGAAGCAGACGCAGATACTGCTGAAGCAATTGATTTTATCGAGTATTATGCTAGACAAATGTTAAGCATTAAAGAGGGTGTACCTGTAAAAAGCCGAGCAGGAGAATATAATCAATTCAACTACATCCCGCTTGGAGTGGGAATCATCATTTCACCATTTAATTTCCCGCTTGCAATTATGGCAGGTACAACGGTTGCGGCAATTGTGTCTGGAAACACGGTTCTATTAAAACCGGCTAATTCCACACCAATCGTGGCTGCAAAATTTGTGGAGCTGATGCATGAAGCTGGACTGCCAAAAGGAGTTCTAAACTTTGTACCTGGCAGCGGTGCCCAAATTGGTGATTATTTAGTAGATCATCCGAAAACTCGATTTGTATCATTTACAGGTTCGCGCGAAGTAGGCTGCCGTATTTATGAACGTGCTGCAAAAGTAAATCCAGGACAAATTTGGTTAAAACGTGTAATTGCCGAGATGGGTGGTAAAGACACCGTTGTGGTCGATAATGAAGCGGATTTGGATCTTGCTGCAGCCTCGATCGTCTACTCAGCATTTGGGTACTCCGGTCAAAAATGTTCAGCTGGATCCCGCGCTGTTGTTCACCAAGATGTGTATGATGTTGTCCTTGAAAAGGCGGTTGCGCTAACAAAAACACTTACGATTGGTAATCCAGAATTACAAGATACTTACATGGGTCCAGTTATTGACGAAAGATCATTCAAAAAGATCATGAGCTATATTGAAATTGGAAAAGAAGAAGGCAGATTAATGACAGGCGGCGAAGGGGATAACTCCAAGGGTTATTTTATTCAACCAACTATATTCGCTGACTTGGATGAGGATGCCCGCCTTATGAAGGAAGAAATTTTTGGACCAGTGGTAACCTTCTGTAAGGCGCGTGACTTTGATCATTTGATGAAAATTGCCAACAACACTGATTATGGTTTAACAGGAGCACTTATTTCAAATAACCGCGAGCACATTGAAAGAGCAAGACAAGAATTCCACGTAGGAAATCTTTATTTTAACCGTGCATGTACGGGTGCCATTGTAGGCTATCAGCCATTTGGCGGATTCAATATGTCTGGAACCGATTCAAAAGCAGGGGGACCGGATTATTTACTGCTTCATATGCAGGCGAAAACAACATCAGAAATGCTTTAAGATTGTAAGGGGTGGGGGGCATACTTTGGTGCTCCCTAAGAATAAAGGGGGAAACGAACATGACGGTTACAACGAAAACGACGGAAATTATTGAACAAACAAATAAATTTGGTGCAAATAACTATCATCCACTGCCAATCGTTATTGCGAAAGCAGAAGGTGTTTGGGTGGAAAGTCCAGAAGGCAATCGCTATATGGATATGCTGAGCGCCTATTCTGCTGTAAACCAGGGGCACCGCCATCCGAAAATTATTCAGGCGTTGAAAGATCAAGCAGATAAAGTAACGCTGACATCACGTGCCTTTCATAATGACCAGCTCGGTCCATGGTATGAAAAAATTTGTAAACTAACAAATAAAGATATGGCACTTCCAATGAATACAGGTGCTGAAGCAGTCGAAACCGCTCTTAAAGCGGCACGACGCTGGGGTTATGATGTAAAAGGTATTGCTGAAAATCAAGCTGAAATCATTGCCTGCACAGGGAATTTCCATGGCAGGACTATGGGAGCTGTGTCGTTATCATCAGATCCAGAGTACAAACGTGGATTTGGTCCAATGCTTCCTGGCATTAAATTAATTCCATATGGTGATCTAGAGGCATTAACAGCAGCGATTACACCCAATACAGCAGCATTTTTAATGGAGCCTATTCAGGGGGAAGCAGGAATCCTATTACCACCTGAAGGATTCTTAAAACAAGCTTCTGAATTGTGTAAACAGAATAATGTATTATTTATAGCTGACGAAATTCAAGTTGGTTTGGCTCGTACGGGAAAAATGTTTGCCTGTGATTGGGAAGATGTTGAACCAGATATGCTGATATTAGGAAAAGCACTTGGAGGGGGAGTATTCCCAATCTCATGTGTTGTTGCCAACTCGGACGTTTTGGGTGTATTTAATCCAGGTTCTCACGGTTCCACATTTGGAGGAAACCCGCTTGCTTGCGCCGTTTCACTTGCTGCCTTAGATGTTATTGAGGAAGAACATCTAGCAGAACGTTCGCTTGATTTAGGAAAGTATTTCCTTGACCAATTAAAAGCGATTAACAATCCAATCATTAAAGAAATCCGCGGAAAAGGCTTGTTTATTGGAGTGGAATTAACCGAAGAAGCAAGACCCTATTGCGAACAATTAAAAGAAGCAGGGTTATTATGTAAAGAAACCCATGATACTGTTATTCGCTTTGCACCTCCACTCATTATTACGAAACAGGAAATTGATTGGGCTATTGAAAAAATTCAAACCGTTTTATCATAAAAATATAACTCTACCATAATAAGGGGTGGCATAGATGCCTGCGAATCAATTGGTTGATGAAATGTCAAAGGAACAACAGAAGGAACAAGAGTCGTTAAATTTATTTTATTCCACACAAACAGTGATCCGAAAAGCATTAAATAAGTTAGGGTATACAAACGAAATGTATGAGCTCTTAAAGGATCCGCTTCGTTTATTGACGGTTCGAATTCCTGTCAGAATGGATGATGGTACTGTTAAAGTTTTTACAGGCTACCGTTCACAGCATAATGATGCTGTAGGGCCAACAAAGGGCGGCGTCCGCTTTCATCCAGAGGTGGATGAAGAAGAGGTTAAGGCATTATCGATTTGGATGAGTCTAAAGTGTGGTATTACCGATCTTCCATATGGCGGTGGTAAAGGTGGAATTATTTGCGATCCAAGGCAAATGTCTTTTAGAGAGCTAGAGAGACTCAGCCGTGGCTATGTACGGGCGGTCAGCCAAATTGTTGGCCCTTCGAAAGATATTCCTGCACCGGACGTCTATACTAATTCGCAAATCATGGCGTGGATGATGGATGAATACAGCCGTTTACGTGAGTTTGACTCACCAGGTTTTATTACCGGAAAACCCTTAGTCCTTGGAGGTTCAAAAGGCCGTGAAACAGCCACAGCAGCTGGCGTTACGATCTGTATTGAAGAAGCTTTAAAGAAAAAGGGTAAGGAATTAAAAGGTGCCCGTGTGGTCATTCAAGGCTTTGGGAATGCTGGTAGTTATCTAGCTAAATTTATGCATGATGCAGGTGCAAAGGTGATAGCTGTTTCTGACGTATATGGCGGTATTTACGATCCAAATGGTCTTGACATTGATTACTTGCTTGATAGAAGAGACAGCTTTGGGACATTCTCGCAATTATTTACTGAAACCATCACCAATCAAGAACTTTTGGAGATAGATTGTGACATTCTTGTTCCTGCGGCCATTTCCAACCAGATTACAGCACAAAATGCTGCCAATATTAAGGCCTCGATTGTGGTGGAAGCTGCCAATGGGCCAACTACGCTTGAGGCTACAACGATCTTAACAGAACGCGGTATCTTGCTTGTTCCGGATATTTTGGCAAGTGCTGGCGGAGTAACAGTTTCATATTTTGAATGGGTTCAAAATAATCAGGGCTATTACTGGTCTGAAGAAGAAGTAGAAGAAAAGCTTGCAAAGGTGATGAAGAAATCATTTGAAACTATTTATGAAACTGCTAAGTCACATCAAGTAGATATGCGTTTAGCAGCTTATATGGTAGGAATCAGAAAAGTAGCTGAAGCCTCCAGCTTCCGAGGCTGGGTTTAGAATAATCATTTCGTCATGCCGATACGAAATCATAAAATGAGGAGTGACCAACTTGCCAAGGATTGAAGAAACTGTTTACAGTCCATGTTCTGGTACCGTTGAAAAAGTTCTAACCAAAAAAGACAACCATGTATATGAATGGGAGAGATTATTTTTAATTAAAGCCAATAACGGTAAGATTGAAGAGATTTCGATTGGCATTAGCGGACATGTCACTTCATTGAATGTGAAGGACGGACAAAAGGTTGATACTGAAACTGCCCTGGCAGTCATAAAAGACGATTGGATTATAACTGGCAGTGAATGAGCAGGTAATCCCCTTTCCATTAGATGGAAAGGGGATTTTTGCATATAAGAACGCAAAATTATTTTTAAATAATGCCAAAAAAATTGGCACACTGTTCAAAAAGTGTTCACATATAAGCGTTTTCAATTTTGGCACAAAACTTGCAATATAATGATTGGAATAGTGAAAAGATTAAAAAGATTTAGCCGCTGGTAATAATAAAACCGGCAGAGATCTTTTTTATCAACGGGGGATTTTCCTGTTGAATGTTTCCTTTCCAAAAGGGAAATGGGATGGAAAAATATTGTAAGCGCATTCTTATTAGAAAAAGGGGGAAACTTAATGAATTTACAAGAAAACAAGACATCGCATGAATTAAAAAGAACAATGAAGTCTAGGCATTTGTTCATGATTTCTTTAGGAGGGGTTATTGGCTCAGGACTTTTCTTGGGCTCTGGTTATACGATTAGCCAGGCCGGTCCAATGGGTGCGATTCTTTCCTACATTGTCGGCGGCTTTATCATGTTTTTAACCATGCTTTGCTTAGGGGAACTATCGGTCGCAATGCCTGTTTCGGGATCTTTTCAAACCTATACCACAAAATTTATAGGTCCAGGAACAGGTTTTGCACTGGGCTGGCTGTATTGGTTAGGGTGGTCTGTTACTGTTGCATTGGAATTACTATCTGCAGGTCAACTCATGCAAAGATGGTTCCCGGATTCACCTGTTTGGGTATGGTGCGCGATATTTGCTATTGTTCTATTCTCTCTTAATGCACTATCTGCCCGTGCTTTTGGCGAAACAGAATTTTGGTTTTCGAGTATTAAAATTTTCGCAATCTTAGCGTTCATAGTCTTAGGGGGCGCAGCGATGTTTGGTCTAATTCACATGAACGGCGGACAACCAGCACCATTTTTAACGAATTTCACATCCCATGGTCTGTTGCCACATGGAATTACAGCTCTTTTGATTACTATGATTACCGTAAACTTTTCGTTTCAAGGTACTGAATTAATTGGGATTGCAGCAGGGGAGAGCGAAGAACCTGAGAAAACCATTCCAAAATCGATTAAACAAACCGTCTGGCGTACGTTGTTTTTCTTCGTTTTAGCCATATTTGTTTTAGCAAGCTTAATCCCAATGAAACAAGCAGGGGTGATCGAAAGTCCATTTGTTGTCGTGTTCGACAGCATCGGAATTCCGTATGCAGCAGATATCATGAACTTTGTTATCTTAACTGCGTTGCTTTCTGTAGCTAACTCTGGTTTATACGCCGCTACCCGGATGTTATATGCAATGTCAAAAGAGAAGATGGCAAGTCCTAGGCTGGCACAAGTCAACAAGCAAGGGGTTCCGTTTAATGCGCTTGTCTTAACCATTGGGATTGCACTATTATCTTTATTATCCGGCTTTTTTGCTGAGGAAACAGTTTTTGTTTGGCTGCTATCGGTTGCCGGACTTGGTGCGCAAGTTGGCTGGATTTCCATTACTGCTTCACAAATAGCTTTCCGTAGGAAATTTATTCGTGAAGGCGGTAAAGTGGAGGATTTAAAATTTAAGACACCACTTTTTCCTATCTTGCCAATTATTGGCTTAACCTTAAACTGTCTTGTACTGACAAGTTTAGCATTTGATTCTGAGCAGCGTCTGGCGCTTTATTTAGGAGTTCCTTTTGTCGTGATTTGTTATTTAATCTACCATTTTAGAATCAAGAAAAATCGTGAAATGGATGGCTTAGCTGAACAAGAATTAAATCTAAATGAAAATAAAAAAATGATTATTTAAACCAACCAAAAACGCTTGGATTCGTCCAAGCGTTTATTGTTTTTTGGATAAGAGTATGTAAAACAATGGATACTAATATGGAGGTGATATAATATGAAAGATTGGAATGAACAAGCTGCCCCAAATAATAATTTAGCACCGAAAACGTTAAAAACAGGTGAATTTGTAGGGAAAGTACCAGATCATGAATTTTCTGAGGAATTATCCGATGGTGGCGAGCGGGATCAAATCATTCAAAGACAGAAAAAGAACTTAAAAATGAAATAACAAGTGGCGATTTAGAATCGTCACTTTTTTTTGAGAAATTTTTAAATTAATCATTTACAATAACGGAATTTAACTGTAGAATTTCTATGTACCTAAAAATTCTAGGTAGGTGAGAAAAATGTTTAATCGTGAATTGGTAAAAGGAAGCACTTCGTTAATTCTTCTACAATTATTAAATGAGCGTGATATGTATGGCTATGAATTAGTAAAAGAATTAGAAAAGCGCAGTGACAATGGTTTAAGTGTAAAAGAAGGAACCCTATATCCTGCCCTGCATAAGCTCGAAAAGCAGGAATACATCGAATGCTACTGGGTTGAGCAGGAAAAGGGACCAGCACGCAAATACTACCGGATCACTGATGCGGGCAAAGAATTGTTGGGTGAAAAAACACGTGAATGGCAGGATTTTGTTCAAGTGATGAACAAGGTAATAGGGAGATCGAAGCATGGAACGGCCGAAGAGTGATTTTCTAAAACAATTAAATAATGAACTTGGCAGCCATCAAGATAAGGAGAGTATTCTCCTAGATTATGAATCCCATATTGATGAAATCCTACTGGAATCTTCGGATTGTTCAACGGAAGAGGAAGTGTTGGAACGAATTGTTTCAAGACTTGGTAGCCCTGCGGAAATTGCAGCC
Organism: Bacillus sp. OTU2372; assembly: GCF_038440275.1. Taxonomy (NCBI): domain Bacteria; kingdom Bacillati; phylum Bacillota; class Bacilli; order Caryophanales; family Bacillaceae; genus Bacillus; species Bacillus sp. OTU2372. Next base: position 263,344 of record NZ_JASATK010000004.1, on the reverse strand, counting down.
ATATGGAAGGAAGAGTTGTCCGTTACGCCAAGTAATATGAAGTGGCTGTTTATTTTGCTGAACATCGTTTTTTTTGGCAGTGGTAGTATCTTAACACTCGCACATAATCTTTATGACTGGAGCTGGTTATCGGCCCTCTGGGGTCATTTAACATCACTTCCAACCTTAATTGCCTTTTTATACTTATTTTTCTGGGCATTACTTGGGTATGAAATTGGCAAGGGATTTGGTCATGGCGGACGGACACTTTTAAGAAAAACTTTTTTATTATCATTGATTCCTAATTTATTATTGATGATTTTAACTGTATTTGAAATTATTCCGCATGCATGGTTTGCCCCGTTGCTGACCAAAACCTTTATTATTGCTTGTATCATTTTTACAATTATTCTTTATCCGGTGAGCTGGCTAGGATACCGCTGGGGCAGGAAAGCTTCGATATAAGCAGTTTTTTTTGCTTATATACCTAGCAAATCTATATATATAGATATTCTATATTAAGGAGAGGGATATACGATGGAAATTAACGTTAACAAAAAAGATTGGCTCTTTCTAGGTTTATGCTTGTTGCTCGGGATTTTAGCAGAAGAATCCTTTTTTCGAGGATTAATCGGAATTTCTTATTTAGTGTTCATTATTGCTTTTTATGCAGTATTTTTTTGGCGCTGCCGGACTATTTATTTTGCACATCAACGCTTTGGCTATCTTGTTGTGATTTGTATTTGGTTATTATCGGCAGGTTACGTATTAAATGAAAATATCCTTTTTTATATCTTAAATATCATTGGAATTCCGGCCCTAGTTATATTTCATCTCGTAGCAGTAACTAGCCCGAAGAATTTCCGCTGGAACCAGTTCGCCTTTATTCCCTATATTTTTTCAAGGCTTCTTAACGCTATAAAATATAATATAGCTTTTACCTCATCACTTGGTAAATTAGCAAAAAGGGGTGCCGATGATAATAAGTTACTTGTTTGGAAAAAGATATTGATTGGTGTGGTCATTTCATTACCGGTGCTGGCTGTGGTTTTGCGGCTGTTGACGACCGCTGATCGCCAGTTTGCGTTGATGGTAGGCGGGATTCCTGATCTGTTTCGAATTGTTGATGCCGAAGGGGTTATGAGACTAATCGTTGTTCTTATCTGTATGGCTGCATTCTTTGGTCTGATGCAAGTACTATATATAAAACAAATGAAAGTCATGAAGCTACAGGATTGGCAGGCATCTGTAAAGCTTGATCCGGTTATTTCGGTTACTGTTCTGGTCTTGATTAATCTGGTCTATATCCTATTTACAATTGTTCAATTTAAATATTTCTTCAGCGGCAGCCTGCAGGGGGATTATACTTACGCAGAGTATGCCAGAAAAGGTTTTTTTGAACTGCTGTTTGTAACGTTAATTAATTTATCGATTACAATCGTTGTTTTATCGTTAGGAGAAAGCGGAAAGAATAGTGTCAAGAGGATGAGGCAGGTCTTACTTACAATCCTTGTAATATCGAGCGGGGTTCTCCTCACATCAGCTTTTATACGGTTAAGTATGTATGAGGAAGCTTATGGCTTTACCTTTACAAGAGTTTTATCCCATTCGTTTATGATATTTCTAGTTGTGATTTTTACCTATACATTAGTCAAAATCTGGGTGGAAAGATTGTCACTGTTTCATTTTTATTTTATCACCGCATTAATTTACTACACGACAATAAACGTAATTGATTTAGATCGGATTGTGGTAAAGGAAAATACCACTCGCTATGAGGAAACTGGTAAAATTGATGCTAATTACCTTAGCAGTTTATCAGCAACTGGGGTGTTAGGATTAATTGAGCTATATGAACGAGGCGAAAACATTCCTCATTTAGAAACGATTTTACGGGACAAACAAATGGAAGCACGTACGGAAAGTCATACTTGGCAATCATACAATCTAAATAGGGAACGAGCTTCTCAAAAATTAAACGATCTTCAATTTAAATAGTCTCATGGCATGCATGTAATGTGCATGCTTTTATTTAACAATTGTCCAAATATCCGCAAAAAGGCAGGGTCTAGATTCGACCCTGCCTACAATCTAATTAATCTCCATTAAACATATCAAAGATTCCACGTGCAATACTGCCTTCATCCTTCGCACCGCCGCGTGAAGGTGCTGCTGCAAATACTCTGCTTGCAAGTCTGCTGAATGGCAGTGATTGAATCCAGACAGAGCCAGGTCCTCTTAGTGTTGCAAAGAACAAGCCTTCGCCCCCGAACATGGCCGTCTTAACTCCTTTAACAAACTCAATATCATATTGAACACTGCTGGTCATCGCGACTAAACAACCAGTGTCAACTTTTAGCGATTGGCCTGGGAGGAGCTCCTTGCGGATAATTGTACCTCCTGCGTGTACAAAACATAGGCCATCGCCTTCGAGCTTTTGCATAATGAATCCTTCACCGCCGAAGAAGCCGACTCCGATTTTTCGCTGGAACTCAATACCAACCTGGACCCCTTTCGCAGCAGCTAGAAAGGCATCCTTTTGACAAATAATTTTTCCGCCGAGTTCACTTAAATCCATTGGGATTATCTTGCCAGGGTAGGGAGAGGCGAATGAGACATGCTTTTTGCTAGCTCCAGTATTGGTAAAGGTGGTCATAAAAAGACTCTCGCCAGTAATAATCCGCTTGCCGGCACTAAATAACTTCCCCATTAAGCCGCCGCCAGAACCACCGCTGGAACCGTCTCCAAAAATAGTCTCCATATGTATGTCATCTTCCATCATCATAAAGCTTCCAGCTTCTGCCACAACAGTTTCCTTCGGATCAAGCTCGACCTCAACAAACTGCATATCATCGCCATAAATCTTATAATCGATTTCGTGGTTATTCATTCGAATCCCTCCACTTTTTTTTCAAAATAATAGCCTATGTATATTATAAGAAATTTAGGAAAAAAGCGCTAATTTTAATTGAATAAAAGGGCATTGTAATTTGACCAGTGTCTAGCTCCAGCGCATAGCGGCTAGTAGACTTCGCTCTACTCCCTACGATAAGTCAACGCGGAAAAGCTAACGCTCTCCGTGTTTCCTTTATCTCAGTCAAAGCGCTCCAGTCTATACGCCGTTAACCGTGCGCTTCCGCTTTTCCATTAAAAAAGACGCCTGTATATACAGGCGTCTTTTGCGTATTGAGGCGAAAAACCACACTCCACATAGTGTGCTCCATAAAGGAATGTTTCTCGGCTTACACAACTCAGCTCATCGCTTAATCATTATAACACTATGATACATTGGAAAACAAGAAAAACTTTTTTTGTTAAATACTTGAATATCAGTTAGTATTACTATATATTCAAATAATCAGATATGCTAAAATAAAATGATAAGAAGGGTTACTATGTTTATTGACAAGAGATTCCATCCTTACTCTTTAGGCAGTTTTCGAAAAGACCTGCTTTCAGGTTTAATTGTCGGTGTCATCGCCATTCCATTGGGCATGGCGTTTGCGATTGCTTCGGGGGTGAAGCCGGAGTATGGAATCTACACAACGATTGTGGCGGGAATCCTGATCTCCTTACTTGGGGGTTCTAAATATCAAATTGGCGGACCAACTGGCGCCTTTATTGCGATATTATTTGGGATTGTTATGACGTATGGTTATGAAAATCTTCTTATCGCTGGCTTTATGGCGGGGATTATTTTAACGCTAATGGGGATCTTCCGCTTAGGTTCCCTAATTAAATGGATCCCGCGGCCGGTAACGATTGGTTTTACAGCAGGGATAGCTGTAACCATTTTTACAGGACAAATTGCTAGTTTCCTGGGATTAACAGGAATAAAGAAGCATGAAGAATTTATTTTAAACCTAAAGGAAATTCTTGTTCATCTAAACTCAATTAATCTATTCAGTTTGCTCACAGCAGGGATTTGTTTAATGATGGTGTTACTAACACCAAAGGTTGCTCCTAAAATTCCTGGACCGCTAATTGGATTATTGGTTTCCACACTTGTAGCTACAATTTGTTATCCTGGTCATGTAGCGACAATTGGAACAGCATACGGAGAAATACCAAGTACATTACCGCGGTTACATGTACCATCCGTTAATCTTGAGGTTATTTTGAAGCTTTTAAAACCGGCATTTGTGATTGCCATGCTTGGTGGAATTGAATCACTTCTTTCTGCGGTTGTAGCAGACGGAATGACCAGCAGCCGTCATAATAGTAACAAAGAGTTGATTGGTCAAGGGATTGCAAACATGATAACCCCGCTATTTGGCGGGATCCCGGCTACAGGGGCATTAGCCCGAACAGCGACAAATATTAAAAATGGAGCCGTTTCTCCTTTCTCCGGTATTACCCATGGGATCGTGGTCTTACTAGTATTATTGTTCTTTGCACCCAAGGCTTCTTATATACCGCTCGCTAGTATGGCCCCAATCTTAATGGTTGTTGCCTGGAATATGAGTGAACGAAAGGTATTTGCCCATATTGCCAAAACAAGATCAACAGATTCAATCGTGCTTTTGGTTACTTTTTTCCTTACCGTATTTGTGAACTTAACAACAGCCGTTGAAATTGGGTTAGTAATGTCTGCGATACTGTTTGTGAAACGAATGAGTGATGTGACTACGACGGCGAAGGCGCTGCCTAATCCACAGCATCGACAAGGAAAAGTAGAAACATCAATGGTTACTGATACCCACGATTGCCCGCAAATTAGTATCTTTAATGTGGAGGGACCGTTATTCTTTGGTGCAGCTCAAACATTTGAGAAAACGATTATGGAAACCATTAACTATCGTCCTAAAATCCTTCTCTTGCGGATGAGCAAGGTTCCGTTAATGGATACAACTGGGGAAGCCATCCTTGCAAGTATTGTGAAACATTTTTCCAAAAGTGGTATAGTGTTGATATCAGGATTGAATCCGCAGCCGGAGAGTGTTCTTAAAAAGACAGGTTTAGTGGATGTCATTGGGCAGGACCATTTTTTTGAACATACAGGGGAAGCCATTCAATATGGATTAACACAAATAAATGAAAATAAATGCCTGGGCTGTAAACATTTTGCCTTTAGGGAGTGTAAACGACTGTCAGCACAAGAGGTTGTTGAAAATAGGGCAAAGTTAACAGCCACCTTTTAACAAATGAGGATGTGATGATTTGAATTTGGAAATGCAGCAATTTAAAGCGGAATTTTTTAAAGCACTGGCCCATCCATTAAGAATCCGCATTTTGGAACTGCTGGCCGAAGGGGATAAAAATGTTAATGAGATTCAAACCCTTGTTGGCAGTGAAGGTTCTGCTGTTTCACAGCAGCTGACTATTTTACGTGCAAAAAATATTGTTACAGGTACAAAGGAAGGCAATAAGGTTATCTATACTTTGAAGGATCCAATGATAATTGAACTGCTAGCCGTTGCCCGTCAGATTTTTAATAATCATTTAGTAGATACGATTACCATACTCGATAAGTTTAAAGAAGAGGAAGAAGATGTCCTGCCACAGCCGAAGAATTAATGTCTTCGGCTTTTTTATTATGAAAGCCTGCTTCAAATTTTATAGAAATTCTAAAATTGCCAACAATCGATAGTATAAAGCAATTATGCTTTTCTAATCCGCCCAATTATTTTTCCGCAAATTACGACAAAAATGTTTTGGGATATCTTTTTGGAATGTAGAATGTAAATGAGAGAAATAGAGAATTGTAGAACCATGTATTTATATGTCAAAACTACCATTCTTGACATAATTTCTTAAAAATGATAAATTTTAAACAGCCGTTGCACACGAGATTAGATTTATGTTATAAGCTTGTTCAAAGTATTAACCGATGTTTGGATGAGGAAATGAAAGTAAAGCTATCACGTTGTAATTTGGTGAATTTTACACATGGCTTAAGTGTAAGCCCATAGGAGGATTTTTTTACATGAAAAACGGTAAAGTAAAATGGTTTAACTCAGAAAAAGGTTTCGGATTCATCGAAGCTGAAGACGGAAATGACGTATTCGTTCATTATTCTGCAATCCAAACTGAAGGTTTCAAAACTTTAGAAGAAGGTCAAGAAGTTTCTTTCGAAGTAGTTGAAGGAGCTCGTGGACCACAAGCTGCTAACGTAACTAAAAAGTAATTCTACTAAAACTACCATTACAACAGCCTGGACAAAAGTCTCAGGCTGTTTTTTATTGTTCACAATAAGATATACAAGTGATTTCCAGACTCATTCCAATTGGTATTTTGCTATAATAGTAGTATTCGAATATGCATGAGGTGACCCAAATGAAATTTATTCACACCGCTGATTGGCATTTAGGTAAACTAGTACACGGTGTTTATATGACAGAGAATCAACGTGCAGCACTTGAACAATTTGTATCGATCGTGGAAGAAGAGAAGCCGGACGCCGTTGTCATTTCAGGAGACCTGTATGACCGATCAGTGCCGCCAACCGATGCGGTTGAGTTATTAGATGAAATCCTTTTTAAAATCAATGTTGAACTAAAAACACCTGTTGTAGCCATTGCTGGGAACCATGATAGTGCGGAGCGTCTTTCGTTCGGCAGCTCATGGTATAAACACAGCCAATTCTACTTAACTGGTAAACTTACAAATAACTTAAAGCCTGTCCAGATTAATGGCGTTAATTTTTATCTGGTTCCCTATGCTGAGCCAGGTGTCGTCCGCCAGCTAGTAGAGGATGATTCCATCCACTCCCACCAAGAAGCAATGAAGGCCCTGATTGGAAAAATAGAAGAGAACCTCAATCCGAATGAACCGAATGTTTTAGTGGGACATGCCTTTGTTCTAGGCGGCCAAACCTCAGATTCTGAACGAATTTTATCTGTGGGCGGCTCAGGCTGTGTTGGTGCAGAATTATTTGCCCCATTCTCTTATACGGCACTTGGACACCTGCATAGTCCTGATGCAATTAATCATGAAAAAGTGAAGTATTCAGGATCCCTCTTAAAATATTCTTTTTCGGAAGCAAAGCAAAGAAAGTCCATTTCAATCATTGAAATGGATGAAAAGGGGAATTTTAGCCACCGTTATCGCTCGCTAACACCCAAACATGACATGCGCGAGATTGAAGGGCACATAGAAGAATTACTTGACCCTAACTTTTATGGAAATGAACAAGTGAATGATTATTTAAAAATTACCCTGCTGGATGAGGGGGCACTACTTGATCCAATTAATAAATTGCGTCAAGTCTACCCAAATGTCCTTCATTTAGAAAAGAAGATTAACCTCACTGATAGCAAGAGAAAACAATCCTACATTGCCCTAAAAAGTGAGAAAAAGTCCGAAATCGATCTGTTTGAACAATTCTACACAGACATGACCACCTCTGATTTTACAACAGAAAAAAGAGATGTTATGACAGAAATCATTCAAAAGGTGTTACGAGAGGAGGGGGTTAGATGAAACCTTTAAAATTAACCATGCAGGCGTTTGGTCCTTATGCAGGCAGAGAAGAGATTGATTTTAACCTGCTTGGCAACCGAACAATGTTTGTTATCTCCGGAAAAACAGGTGCAGGGAAGACAACCATCTTTGATGCGATTAGTTATGCTATTTATGGTAAAGCCAGTGGGGAAGACCGTAATGGGCCCGAACTCCGCAGTCAATTCGCAACAGAAGAGTTGTTAACAGAGGTTTCACTAGATTTTTCCCTCCGCAACAAAGTTTATTCGATTACGCGCTCACCGCAGCAGCTTAAGAAAAAAGACAGAGGCGATGGTTTTACCACTATTGGGGCGAAAGCGGAATTATATATGTGGGACGCAGATGGCGAGAAAAAATTGTTAGCATCTAAAACAAATGATGTGGAAGAAAAAATTAAAGAAATCATGCTGATTGATGCTAATCAATTTCGGCAAATCTTAATGATTCCACAGGGAGAATTTCGAAAGCTGCTAACGTCAGACAGTAAGGATAAAGAAGTCATCCTCCAGCGGCTATTCCACACACAGTTTTATAAATTAATCGAAGAAAAGCTGAAAGAGGAAGCAACGGAGCTGAAAAAGACAGTTGAAGATCAAGAAAAGGCACGAAATGAAGCCTTACGGCGGATCCAACCCCTTACAAATGATGAGCTCGGGCAAGTTCTAGAAAATGATCCTGCGAATCATACTGTCATTTTACCGCTTTTACAAGCTGAAATTACGGGCATGGAAGAAAAACTTGAACAATTAACGAATCAACTATCAGACAAGATTCAGGAGCAAGACAAACTAAAGGGGAAGCTTTTTGAAGCAGAAAGGCTCCTAAAACAGCTGCAAACAAAAGAGGAGTTAAAAGGGAAAAAAACGCAATTACTTGCTCAAGAGCACATATACACCGAGAAAGAAATCCAGGTTCAACGGGCACAAAAAGCTGCACTATTAGCGAAACAAGAGGAGCTTTGCCACCGGTTAAAACGGGAGTTAGACCAGCTTCAGGAAAATGTTAACATGATTGTTGGTGAAATAGAAAAACTGAACGGACTTTCTCAAGCATATGAACAACAGCTTCAAACGGAGCTTGAGCGTGAAGGGGAGCGGCAGTCTGCCCTCGATGAAGTGAATCGATTGGTGAATATGAAAGATGATGTTTACTCCTTCGCGGTATTATTAAATGAAACAAAGCAAAAGGAAAACGAGCTTAAAGCGGCAAAAGAAAAGCAATCGATTAATGAACAAAGACTTCAGAAATTGGAAGAACGGATCCAAACGTTAAAGGTCCATAAAGAAGAAATCGAAACAGGGAAGTTAACTTTTTTAGAAAATAAGAGTAAGCTTGAAAAACTGAAAGTCGATTTGACCCGACTTGAAAAGTTTGAAACACTGTTGGCACGTCATCAAAAGGCGGAACACAATTTAATCGCAATTACCGGCCGTTTCGAAAATACGGTGGCACAATATCGTGATGCTAAATCCCTTGTCGAAGAGATGGAGAAAAAATGGATCCATGGTCAGGCTGCGATTTTAGCAGCTAACCTTCATACTGGCGAAGCATGTCCTGTTTGCGGCTCCCTAAACCACCCTGCCCCTGCGATTGCACAAGAAAACAGTATTCCAACCGAAGAAGATCTGAATGCAGCAAAGGAACAAGCTCTACAATGGGAAAAGGAAAAATCAAAAGTAGAAGCGAATTTTTATCAGTGTCAATCGGAAGAACGATCACAGCAGGTAGCGGTTCAGGAAATTATTAATGAAATACGAGTCGACCGTCCAGAATTTTCAGTTGAAGAGTTAGCACATGTAAAAATCGAGGCGACTTTGGCTAAAAATGAGCTTGTACAACTTCAAAACAAGCTGGAGGAGCAAATTAAATTACTTGATTCCCTTAAGTCAGAGATTGAGTCTAGAGAGACTGAAAGAACAGCAGTACATTCTGGAATTCAGCAGCTGTCAGCATTGGTGAGTGATTTAACGGTTCAGTTTACTGAAAAGAAAACGGACCTTACTAGGATGATGAAGGTGATTCCTGAAAATCTTCGCTCCGAAGCTGAATATGAGAAGACATTGACAGCTTGTCGAAATCGTTATGATATGTTAGTGAAACAGCTTGAAGAGGCACAGAAACGCCTCCAAGTTGTGAATGAAAAGCTTTCAAGTGAAACAGCTAGATTACAAGATGCTGAGAAACATCAAGTAGCAAAACAGCAGGAGCTCGAGACAGAACGAGGTATCTTCTTAGCTAAATTATCCGAACAAGGTTTTGAAAAATACGGGATCTACGCTGCTTCTAAAAAGAATGAGGGAGAAATTCAAGGTCTTCAGGATGAAATTCGCAGCTATCGTGAGGAGTTACGCTCTGTTTCCGACCGGTTGAAGGAAATAACTGAGCTCCTAGCCGATGTGAAAACTCCTGATGTTGAGGGTATTAAGCTGGAATTGTCGAAATTTATGACTGAAATTGATAGGCTGACTCATGAACGAACAGATTTATTTGTTAAAAAACGGGACAATGAAGAAATTTATCGCCGTGTCGAGAGTCTTAATAACGAGGTAAAGGCATTAGAGGAACGTTTCAGCATTATCGGTGATCTTTCTGATATCGCTAGAGGACAGAATCATTTACGGATTACCTTTGAACGGTATGTGCTTGCGGCCTTCTTAGATGATATTTTACGAGAAGCAAATGTCCGGTTGAGAAAGATGACCTCTGGACGCTATATGTTGCAGCGGAAGACAGATCGGTCAAAAGGCAATGCCCAGAGTGGATTGGAATTACTGGTGTTTGACCAATATACCGGACAGGAGCGCCATGTTAAAACGTTATCTGGCGGAGAAAGTTTTAAAGCATCGCTTTCGTTAGCATTGGGACTAGCAGATGTAGTGCAAAATTATGCTGGCGGTGTTTCATTGGAGACGATGTTTATCGATGAAGGTTTTGGAACACTTGACCCAGAATCACTTGACCAAGCGATTGAGGCACTAATGGATATTCAAAGCAGCGGCCGGTTGGTTGGAATTATCTCACATGTGCCAGAGCTAAAAGAGAGAATAGATGTGAGACTTGAGGTTATCGCCGGGCAGACCGGCAGCCGGACAGAGTTTATGTTTTCAAATTAATTTGACAAAGCAGTGGGTTTCCTTTAATAGGGAATCTCACTGCTTTTTTGTTTTCGAATTCTGTATGTACCCGCGAGTCGTGAAAAATAGTAGGAACGATCAAAATAAAGGGTGATTGTGCCCGCAAGTTGGAAAAAATAAATGGAACGGTTAATATAAAAGATAATTGTGCCCGCGAGTCGTGAAAAATAGTAGGAACGGTCAAAATAAAGGGTGATTGTGCCCGCGAGTCAGAAAAAATAAATGGAACGGTTAAAATAAAAGGTAATTGTGCCCGCTAATCCCGAAAAATGGATTAAACAGTCATAATAAATCTTAATTTTGACCTTGAGCCAAGAAAGATAACTTCAGCAGTCACAAATAATACTTATAATACCCGTAATCAGATTCCAACAGGAACAAACACAAAACTTAACCACTTAGTTCCTGTGCAAGTGCACAACCAGCTTGTCTTCCGGTAAACAGACAGCCCCCGACAAATGTTCCTTCAAGTGAGCGGTAGCCATGAATACCTCCGCCGCCAAAGCCTGATACCTCCCCGGCAGCATATAGTCCGGGAACAGGGTTTCCTGAAGCATCAAGCACTCTTCCAGATAAATCTGTTTGCAGGCCGCCTAGCGTTTTCCGGCTGACAATATTTAAGCGGACAGCAATTAACGGCCCCATTTTAGGATCAAGAATCTTATGTGGTGGTGCCACTCGGATTAGTTTATCTCCCAAATAGTGACGGGCCCCGCGCATGGCTGTAATTTGTAGATCTTTGGTAAATTTATTATCGATTTCCCGGTCGCGCGCTAGAATTTGGCGCCTAACTGCTTCAACATTTAAGAGATGATCCCCAGTTAACTTGTTCATTCCAGCAACCAGTTCATCCAGCGTCTTTGCAATAACAAAATCCTCCCCTTTGTCCATGAACGCTTTTACCGGTGCAGTTGGTCCGGGTAGGACACGAGCCAGTACTTTTTTTATACTCTTTTCTGTCAAATCCGGATTTTGCTCAGAACCGGATAAGGCAAATTCTTTTTCAATGATCTTCTGTGTTAAAATAAACCACGAATAATCGTAACCTGATTTCATTATTGCCTCAAGGGTACCAAGAGTATCGAACCCCGGAAAGTTTGGTGCAGGCAAGCGGTTTCCTTTAGCGTCAAGCCAGAGGGAGGAGGGGCCAGGTAGAATACGAATCCCATGGTTAGGCCAAACCGGATTCCAGTTTTTAATGCCTTCCGTATAATGCCACATCCGGTCACGATTCACAATTCGGCCGCCCGCTTTTTCTGTAATCGTGAGCATTCTGCCATCAACATGTTCAGGCACACCGGAAATCATATGTTTTGGTGGCTTACCTAACCGGGAAGGCCAATTTTTCCGAATCAACTCATGGTTTCCGCCGATGCCTCCGCTTGTTACCATAACGGCTAGAGCGGTGAACTCAAAATTCCCGATTACCTCACGGGAGCTTGCTTCCCCGCGGGCAGCGGAACTAGGGGTTAGAATATTACCCCGGACGCCGATGACGGCTCCGTTATCCTTTATTAATTCATTTACACAGTGGCGTGGGCGATAGTCAACAAGGCCCTTTGCCATTGCCTGACGGACTCGTTCCTCAAATGGCTTAACAATTCCTGGACCTGTTCCCCAGACGATATGGAAGCGGGGCACGGAGTTCCCATGTCCTTCCGCTGTATAACCACCACGCTCAGCCCAGCCAACCACTGGGAAAAAACGGACCCCCATATCATAAAGCCATTGACGTTTTTCTCCGGCGGCAAAATCAACATAGGCCTCTGCCCATTTTTTGCCCCAGTAATCTTCATCGTCTTCACGGTCAAAGCCTGCTGCTCCTAACCAGTCCTGCCAGGCAAGCTCCCTTGAATCCTTTATGCCCATTCTTCTTTGCTCAGGTGAGTCCACTAGAAACAGACCGCCAAATGACCACCATGCCTGCCCGCCAAAAGAGGCTTCAGGTTCTTGATCAAGAAGGAGAACCTTCTTACCAGCGTCAGCCAGTTCGGCAACAGCTACTAATCCAGCAAGTCCAGCACCAACCACGATCACGTCGTTCAAATTTTCTCCCCCATTCTACTGTTTAAATATGTATTTTTTCTGAATAATCAATATTTTTATTATAACATGGATGAGCATTTGAAGCTGTCAAGTTCTATACATATAAGCGGCGATTAATCGACAATTGACATGGAAAAGAATAGAAGCTCAGGAAATGCCGAATAATATGTTCAACTATCGTTAGGGGGGATTTTCTTTAATGAAAAAAATAACAATGATCATCTGGAGCCTGATCATCATAATTTGCCCACTCAATACCCGGGCAGATGAACTGCCCAGGTTATCTTCGGATTGCTTAGAGGGGATGAAAAATCGGGATGAAGAGTTTAATAAAGCCATTATGAAGGATATTATTACAGGATTTGGCCTAGATATAGATCATCAGCATTACATAGAAGTTTCAGATAAAGACCTGGAAGCCGCCCATCTTATTTATGGCGGTAAAGAAGTCGATGAGAATTATCAATCCTTACATGAACAATTCATTGTGGCATCTCGCGGCAAACCGACACTTTTTATACAACCAGCCGAAGCCTATTTACTTTATAAACAGCCTGATAATACAAATGTGGCTATTCATTTGAAACTTTCTGATCTCAAATGGGTGGTAGTAGGAAAGAAAAAGGAAGAAGGAAAAGCCATTCATTACAAACTGTTAAAATGTGAAAAAGAATATTTACAGAAAAAACGGGAGTACTCTAACCAATAATCTTATTATTAGCGGCACATACAAAAAATCTCCTGAGAAATTAATCCTTAAGTAATAGGCACCCTAAGACAATCAATGAAACAATCGGAGGGAAAAGCAATTGTCGGATTATTGTCCATTCTTATGGCCGGAGGAGCCGACTCCGGAAAAATATAAAAATTGTCGGGAATGTGGGCTTGATAATCATGGATCAAGGATGATCTGGGGAGAAGGAAACCCTAATGCACCGATTTTGATTCTTCTTGATAATCCCGGGGCTCGTGAAGACCGGGAAGGGAATCCTTTGTATGCGGGACAAGACAAACACTTCAACAGGCAGCAAAAGAAGCAGGGATAGCCGATGAAGATTTGTATGTAACATATATATTAATAAGAAAACCTGTCAGAGCCTATGATAAGGATGATGTTCGGAGAAGATGCATGATGCATTTAAATCATCAGCTCTCAGTCAAAAAGCCTGAGTTTATTTTTTGCCTTGGCAATGTAGCGGTTCAGTCCTTTTTTCAGGATTCTGAAGTGGATGTAAAAAAATTACACGGGAAATTACATATAGTCAATGGTTATCGAACTACTGCAAGTTACCATCCTTTAGCAGTAAGGCGACGTCCTAACCTCTGGCCGATTTTTATGAAGGATTGGAATTTCTTAGCGGACAACTATAGGATTCATTAATAAAATAGAGCTATTTTCCCGCAATTAACCAATCATAACCCTTTGTACTATAGCCCAAAATAAGATAGTTCACTCATTCAAAACAAAGGGGTTGTTGGGGTTGAGATGGCATAAAACAATACTTTCTATGATTCAGCAGCGGCAGGATAAAAGGATCGCATTAGCAGTAGATACCTCTACAAATGAGGCACCAGTAATTCTTATTAATAACATAGTGAAACTGTTTGAACAGCTAAAGCCCGATACCTTGCTGGTTCAAGCAGATTTTAAAATCAGAAACATTTCCCCGATCCAAAGCGATTCAATTAAGTATCATACTCACGGGAAATCATCTTATACATTAGTTTTAGAGTGGGCAAAAGAAGAAAAGATTGATACACTATTTTATATAACCGATGTCACTGGCTTCTTCGCTGAAGACATGGAAAAGGTCGATTTTGAACTATTTTGGCTTGTCCCGGGGGATTTCTTACCGCGCGTGCCATTTGGTAAAGCGATTAAGGTTGCATGATGATTTTATCCCTCACTTGGTGGGGGATTTTTTAAATTAGGTGGGAGGATAAGCAAAATGATAAGAGAACTAGATTTAAATTTAAGGAATACGGTAAAAGAAGTATATGATCTTCAAAGAGCATCCTACCAGATTGAAGCCCAATTAATTAATTTTTTTGAGATTCCCCCCTTAACAGAATCCATCGAAGATTTAGGAGCTTGTGATGAAACATTTTTAGGGTATTTTGAAGGGGAAACCCTTGCAGGTGCAATCTCCTATACGGTTAAGGAACATGAATTGACGATTTGCCGCATGGTCGTTCATCCGAGCCATTTTAGGAAAGGAATTGCCCAAAAGCTGCTGAAAAAAGTAGAGGAACAGAACGAAGATATATCTGTTTTATATGTATCAACAGGTAAGGAAAACCCTCCCGCTAAAAATTTATATTTGAAAAATGGTTTCCAATTTGTTTCTGATCAAGAGGTGGTACCTGGTTTATATATAAGTCATTTTATAAAGGAAAAACACCAACCTAAGTGAGCTGGTGTTTTTCTTTTTTATCGTAGGAAATTATAAAATTTTCGCTTGTGGATAACTGTTAATAAAAGGACTGTCGACGTCCAGCTACAGCGCCTAGCCCCTCGAGGTCATAAGCCACTTAGGGAATGAAGGCAAAGAACGCCCTCTTTCCCTAAGCGTCTTATGCTTGTCGGGGCTGTTCAAGGCGCTTGCGCTTTTGTTCTTTCGTTTAACCCATCAAAACCTGCACAACCATCCAAATGTTTAAGCCAAGGATGATTAAGGCAAATAGGGAAGATAGAACAGTGGTAATTCTTTTATTCGTTAGCACGCCCATTAAATCCTTCCTCTGAGTAAAGTAAATCAGCGCAATAATAGGAAATGGAAGGACAATGCTTAGGATTATCTGGCTAATAATAAGTGTTTGGGTTGGATCGACGCCAAGCGCAACAATAATAACAGTTGGAAGCATGGTTACTAACCGCCGAATCCATAACGGAATGCTAAAGCCGACGAACCCCTGCATGATCACTTGACCGGCCATCGTTCCGACCACTGAGCTTGAGATACCGGAGGCAAGCAAGGAAATTAAGAAAACACTAGCAGCAGCCGAGCCTAAAAGAGGTGTAAGCGTATGGTAGGCTGTTGTTAAATCGGCAATATGACTTTGCCCGGTTGTATGAAATACGGATGCAGCCATATACATCATGGCAAGGTTAACGAAGCCTGCAAGTGTCATGGCAATAATAATCTCTTTTGTACTAAACTTTTGTATTTTAATCTTTTCAGTATCATTTCTTGGTACAATTCGATTCTGGGTTAAGCTTGAGTGTAGATAGATCGCATGCGGCATAACCGTAGCTCCAATCACACCAACCGCAAGCATGATACTTTCATTATTGCCGAGCCATGGAACGACACTATGATAAGCGATTTGTGAAAAATCAGGCTGTGATAGTATCGTTTCTACTAAGTAACATAAACCAATTAACATCGCGAAAGCCGCAATAAACTTTTCTAACGGCCGGAAGCCGAATCTTTCAAGCATTAATATTAGATAGGTAACAATACCAGTTATAATAGTAGCGTATAACATCGGAATCCCTGCAAGTAAATTTAAAGCAAGAGTCGCACCTAAAAATTCAGCCAGATCGGTCGCCATAGCAGCAAGCTCCGAAACAACCCACATAATTATCGTTAACCATTTTGGCATCCGATCACGACATATTTCAGGTAAACTCTTTCCAGTAGCGATTCCAAGTTTACCTGACATGTTTTGTAGAAGCATCGCCATCAGGTTCGCTAAAACAATGACCCAAAGCATTTTATAACCAAAACGGGCACCACTTTGTATATTGGTTGCAAAGTTTCCCGGATCTACATAAGCAATTGATGCAATAAAGGCTGGACCAAGGAATGGTATTAAAGCCCGAATCCCTTTTACTTTTCCATTTATGGCATCTCTTGCAGCAGAAACCGTCTTAAGTTCTGCGGCCCGAGCCTTATCAACTGCAAGTGAATTTGTTTGACTCATAAGACACCATCCTTTCTCAATTTGTTTTTCGTAGGCGCAAGGTTTGTTCGCTAATCAACAAAAGTTGCACTCGTGCAAATTCTTTAGATTTATTATAATAAATTTTATAAAATTTGTGTATCTTTTTGCCTAATTAGATGAAATTTTTTTAAAAAAAAGAAATTATAAACATACCAGGAGATCACTGGTTGAACGAGTATTCATCTGTCTAAAAAAGTTCGCTTGAACAAATATGTTTTTAAGGCTACAGTAGTATGGTAGAACGATTAAGAAGGTGTTTATCTTGGAAAAACGTTATTTTACGATTGGGATGGCCGGCCATATTGATCACGGGAAAACCTCATTAACGAAAGCATTAACCAATGTTGATACCGACCGTTTAAAGGAAGAGAAGGAACGGAAAATTTCCATTGAGTTGGGTTTTGCGCCCCTTTATGAAGACCAAGAAATTCAAATATCTGTTATTGATGTTCCAGGTCATGAACGCTTTATCCGTCAAATGATTGCCGGGGTAGCCGGGATTGATTTAGTTGTTCTTGTGGTAGCAGCGGATGAAGGGGTTATGCCGCAAACAAAGGAGCATCTCGACATTTTAAAATTTTTAGGTGTGAAAAATGGTATTATCGCCATTTCAAAAATAGACCGGGTAGACGAAGAGTTTATTGAATTGGTGAAAGATGACATTTTAGGAGAACTTACAGGGACTGTTTTTGAGGATGCCCCCTTTGTTCTAGTTGATAGTTTATCCAAAAAAGGCATTGATGAAATAAAAGAATTAATTATAAAAACCTTAAAGGATCAAGAAATGCGAGATGCAAAGGGGGCTTTTCGTCTGCCGATTGATCAGGTGTTTACTGTCAAAGGGCAAGGGACCGTTGTACGCGGGACTGTTTATGAAGGAACGGTGGAAGAGGGACAAGTTCTTAAAATCATGCCAAAAGGCCTTGAAGTTAGGGCAAGGCAAATTCAGGTCCATCATCATTCAGCTCAGAAAGCCTACGCTGGGCAAAGGGCAGCAATTAACCTATCAAATGTATCAAAGGAAGAGCTCGAACGAGGTGCTGTTTTAGTTTCCTCCGAGCATTTTATTGTGACCAAAACAGTAGATGTTGCGATTCGCGTTGTCGAGGATCTTGAACATATTGTTAAGCAGCGGATGCCTATTAAGCTTCATATAGGAACCGCCGAGGTAATGGGCCGGATTGTTTTCTTTGATCGTAATGAGATTAAAGAAGAAAATGGGGAAATTCTTTGTCAGCTTCGGCTTGAAGAGGAGATTCTGACAAAGCGGGGTGACCGTTTTATCCTGAGACGCCCAAGTCCTCAAGAGACAATTGGCGGAGGCTGGGTGATCGACCCGAGAGCAAATAAATATCGCTTCGGAAATGAGACGATTGAAGAGCTTGAAAAGAAGAAAGCAGGAACACCAAGGGAACGAATTACGGCTGCACTTATGGAAGCAAAAAGCCTCACTCTAACTGAATTAATAAAACGGACGGCACTGGATGAAACGACCTTAACAGACCATTTAACTAATCAGGAATTTGTTTTATATAATGGCAAGGAGTATACACTTACACTGTTAATTGATGCAATTGAAGAAGATATTTTTGACCAACTCCAAGAATTCCATCAAACTCATTCGATGAAGCCCGGGATCAATAAAGCGGAACTCTTACAGTCCCTGCAAAAAAGGTTCCCTAAATCATTGCTTGATGTTGTTGTAGAAAATGGAATAAGCAATGGGGCGTTTAAGAGAAAAGAACAATTTGTATCCCTCACAACATTTGTCCCACATGTGCCGAAAAGTTGGGCGAAGCGGACAGAGAATCTTCTTCATGATTTGAAGAAGGATGGACTGAAGGTACGCTATCTAAAAGAATATTTTTCTGCAGCAGGTATACCTGATTCGATCGAATATGATTTAAGAAAATTTCTTGAAGATCAAAATTCACTCGTGCAACTTGACGATCAATTTGCTTATCATGGGGAAGTATTTATGGAAGCAGTTGAAAAGCTTCAAAGCGGAACGGGAGCAGAATTCGATGTCGGAGCGGCAAAGGATGTTCTCGACCTATCGAGAAAATATATGATCCCATTTTTAGAAAGATTGGACGCAAAAGGTCTTACCAAGCGTGTCGAAAATAAACGGGTGTGGAAAAAATAATCTAGAAAAGCCTCCATTCACATTAGGATTGGAGGCTTTTCTTTAATAGGTAAGAAAGTATAAAAGATTATACCTAGAGAATTGTCCAGCTCCAGCGCCTAGCCCCTCGAGGTCACAAGCCAATCCGTCCAAAAGGTTAAAGAGCAACCTTTCGGCCGGCTCGTCTTGTGCTTGTCGGGGCTGACCAAGGCGCTTACGCTTTTCTTATTGTCTACGAAAGAAACTCAGCTGGATTTAAGCCAAGCTCTCGGCAAATGTCAGTAACCATTTGCTGTTCATTTTGATCAAAGTTTCCATCAGCATAACCGATGGCGATACAGTATCGGGCAACTAATCGAGCTACTTCAGGTTTTGTCCTAATTTTTCCGAGGGCACGAAAAGCTTCTGCACGGCCCATCATTCGGTCATTTTCCATCCTAGATACAAAGAGATTGAATTTTTGAATAACTTTATTTGTATCAAAAACGCGTAATTCCTCACTTTGATGAACAAATTCAATCATTTTTTGCCGCTCTGCTGGATCTAAATAACCATCAGCCATGGCCACTAAAGCACAAGCGGCTGTCACTGCGTCAAGAAGGTCTTGACTTTTATAGCGATTGAACAATTCTTGAGCCCTTCTTTTTTGATTATTAGCCCATTCTACATAATCTGTTTGTGATGGAGACCATGCATTGCCGCAATGATTACAAGTGAACTTTAATTGGTTTTTTCCAATAAAACCGCCTAGTAACCCAACAGGTCCAAGGATTAACCCGCCGATTGCGGCTTTGCCTAGACCAAATCCTTTTTTCCCTGTTCTCACATTAGCTGAATGGCAGCGAGGACACACAATCTCATCTCCAACGTAAGAAGAAGGGCTGGAAATAGGGGAAGCAGACTGTGTCGACTGGGGATACCCATAGGCAGGCTGACGGTGAGTCGATTCGGGCTGAAGATGAACACGCTGTTGATTCCCATTTTGGTTTAACTGGCTCTGCTGGTATGGATCAGAGTTTGTTTGGTTTAGTTGATATGGATTATTTTGACTCGTGTTATTGGCATGATTTCTAGAATCCTGCTGGTAACTTGGATCCAGAACCTGTGTATTTTGCGGAGGGTCATCAACTGTTACACCGAAGTTCTGGCATAATGCTCCTAGACCTCCTTGAAAACCGCTGGCAATCGCATTAAATTTCCATTCCCCGCTATGACGGTAAAGTTCTGCCGCAACTATGGCGGTTTCAACTGTAAAGTCTCTACCAAGGTTAAACCGCAATAATTCTTCATTAGTTAGTTCATTAAAAATACGAACATAAGAATCTGAGATTTGTCCAAAATTTTGCCGTTTTACTTGTGCGTCATGGATTGTGATCGTAAAAGCAATCCTGTGAATGTGGTCAGGAACCTTCTTTAAATCTATTCTAATTTGTTCATCATCACGTACACCTGAACCAATTCGGTTATCGCCGCTGTAAATAATGGAACCATTACCGCCAGAAGGATTATTATAAAAAACGAAATCTTGATCGCTGTTTACTTTCCCCGATGGTCCTAATAAAAAGGCCGAGGCATCCAAGTCAAAATTAGAACCAAGCTGGCTAATATTCCAGCCTAGCCCGACAACCACATTTTGCAGGCCAGGGTGTGATTTCGTTAAATCCACCTTTTGCCCTTTGCTAAGTGTTACACCCACTATTTTCACTCCTTATCCAAATTAGACACGTCCAGCTCCAGCGCCCAACGGCTAGTGTCCTTCGCTCTTTTCCCTACGATAAGTCAACACGAAAAGGCTAACGCTCTTCGTGTTGACTTTATCCCAGTCGAAGCGCTCCAGGCCATACGCCGCTATACGGGCGCTTCCGCTTTTGCTTTTATGTACATTATACCGGTAATTCTAAAAAGGGAAAAATTTCAAGTTTAGCTTTGTGAGAAAGCCGCTCTAGTAAGTACGAATGAAGAAAGGAAAAGTTTCAAGCAGGTAAAAGAAAAAAGCACACAGTCCGGAAATTCTCCTTCCATTATTCCTTTAAGGAAAAGTTAAGAAACAAAGATAATAATAGGCTTATTCAAATGAAACGATTATGAAAAGGAGCCAGCACAAATGAAAAAATGGATTATGATAGCAGTGGCTGCAGTAGTCATTAGTATTGCCGGTTATCAATGGTACGCAGCAAAAACTAGTGCCGAGACAACATCAGAGGTGCGGACTGCAGTTGCTAAAAAAGGCACATTAGATGTAAACATTAGTGGATCTGGATCTGTTCAGGCAGTGACCAGTCAAGATATCATGTCCACATTTAATAATGATGAAATTGATGAAGTATTGGTTGCAAGTGGTGAGAAGGTAAATAAAGGCGATGAATTGATTACATTTACGGACGGCAGTGATCCGATTACTACTGCTGCTGCTGGGAAGATAACAACGGTATCAGTAGCTGCAGGGGATAGCGTTACTTCCGGACAAGTTCTCGCCCATGTAACGGACTATAGTGGATTGCAAACAGCTGTTCAAATTGATGAACTAGATATTTCTAAAATCCAAAAAGGGCAACCGGTCAACTTGAAGGTAAGTGCATTCCCTGATGAGAAGTATACAGGAAAAGTAACGGATATATCCAAAGAAGGTATCTCTTCTAATGGTATTTCTACTTTTACGGTTACAATTACGATTGATAAAATTGCTAACCTTAAAGTGGGTATGAGTGTCGAGGCTAGTATCCTAACTGAAAGTAAAAAAAATGCCATTTATGTTCCACTAGATGCCGTCTATACGTCAAATGGAAAAAAATATGTCAATGTTGTTTCATCGGATGATCCTTCAAGCAGTACAAAGAAAACAGTATCAACCGGCATAGCAAATGAAGATTATGTAGAGATCACGGAAGGAATTTCAGAAGGTGAGACCGTACTGCTGCCAAAATTAGCTAAAGCAAGCTCTACGACCTCTACAACACAAACCAATACGCTGCAAAGTAGCCTAAGTGGCATGGGGGGAACGGGCTCGATGAAATCAATGTATCGTGGCACTGGTACCGGAAGGAGTGGACAGTAATGGCAAAACCGATCATGCAAATTAGTAACCTAAAGAAAGCTTATAGGTTGGGCGGCGAAATCGTCCATGCATTAAATGATGTTTCAATTGAGATTCAAAAAGGAGAATTTCTAGCGATTATTGGCCCATCAGGTTCAGGTAAATCAACGTTAATGAACATGATCGGATGTCTCGACAAGCCACAAACGGGAAAATATCTCCTTGATGGGAAGGATATCTTTAAAATGAATGACAATGAATTAGCGACGATCAGGAATCAAAAAATCGGCTTTATTTTCCAAAACTTTAACTTGTTAACTAAATTAACGGCGATCGAAAATGTTGAGCTCCCGTTATTATATGCTGGGGTATCCACAAAGGAACGAAGAGAGAGGGCAATCGAGGCATTAGATAAAGTTGGATTAAGAGATAGGGCAGGTCATTTGCCAACACAACTGTCTGGCGGACAGCAGCAGCGGGTTGCTATAGCTAGAGCACTTGCAGGAAATCCGGCAATTCTCCTAGCTGATGAACCAACTGGTGCCCTTGACAGTAAAACCAGTAAGGAAATCATGCAGATTATGAAACAATTAAATGAATTGGGCCATACGATTATCCTTATTACTCATGACCTAAACATTGCCAAACAAGCAAAACGAATGGTCAGCATCCAGGATGGACAATTACAGGAAAATGGAGGTGAACTCATTGGGCATCTTGCAATCCATTAAAATGGCTCTTAAAAGTATAAAGGGAAATAAACTAAGATCTATTCTCACCATGCTGGGCATGATCATTGGGGTTTCATCCGTAATCGTCTTGGTTTCCATTGCCCAAGGTTCTTCTAAAAATGTGACGAGTCAAATTAACCAATTAGGGACTAACTTATTAACCGTTAGTACATTTAACACGAATTTGACATTAACAGATGAAAAAATTAATGAACTTAGTAAAGTGGAGGGTGTAAAAGAAGTATCACCGGTTGTTACTGGACGAGTAAACGTTAAAAAGGACCGGACTACATCCCAAGTGACCTTGACAGGAACGAATGCGGCCTATTCAGAGGTGCGTGATACTAAAGTAAGTGCAGGACGATTTATCACTGATCTGGATATTGAATATAGGCAAAAGGTTGCCGTCATTGGTTCGACTACGGCCACAACTTTTTTTGGAACAGAAGACCCTGTTGGTCAATACCTGCAAATTGAAGGAACTTCATATAAAGTTGTCGGTGTACTTGTTTCAAAAGGAAGCTCAATGGGACAAGGTGGAGACAATACGATTATAGTCCCACTTAGCACGGGCCAGCGCTTAATTGGAAGTACTACGATTAGCACAGTATACTTAAAAGGAGAAAGCGAAGACCAGATGGATGCTGTTATGAATTTGGTTGAAACGAAAATGGCCTCCCTTTTCCCAGGGCAAACGGATTCTTATAGTGTCACAAATCAACAGGATGTCATGGACACGATGAGCTCTGTATCGGACACCATGACGTTGATGCTGGGGGGAATTGCAAGTATATCATTACTAGTCGGCGGAATCGGTATTATGAATATAATGCTTGTATCTGTTTCCGAACGAACAAAAGAAATTGGTATACGTAAAGCGATAGGAGCCAAAAGGCGAGATGTCCTTGTCCAATTCTTAATTGAAGCGGTTGTATTGAGCGGTGTCGGCGGGCTAATAGGGATTATCTCAGGGTTAGGTATAGGAAAATTAGTATCATCTCTATTTAGCTTAAGCGTCTCCTTCTCTACAAACGTTATCCTATTCTCGTTCTTGTTCTCGTTAGTAGTTGGAGTGGTATTTGGTGTATTCCCAGCAAATAAAGCCTCCAAGTTAAATCCAATTCAAGCATTAAGGTATGAATAATCGGGAAAATGAAGCGGTACGCTACTGTTGCGTCCGCTTCCTTTCCTATATAATGAAAGAATTCTATTTATTTTAAGGAGAGATAGAAATGCGTTTATTGGTGGTAGAGGATAACCTTTCTTTATTAGAATCCATCGTTCAACTTTTATCCGATGAATTTGAGGTTGATCAAGCTGCAAATGGGGAGGATGCTTTATTTTTAGCGATGCAAAATATCCATGATGTGATTGTTTTAGATGTCATGATACCTGAAATTGATGGCTTTGAAGTGCTGCAGACAATCCGGAAGGAAGGATTAAAAATCCCGGTGTTATTTTTGACAGCAAGAGACTCTTTAGAAGACCGCGTAAAAGGACTTGATTTTGGCGGGGATGATTATTTAGTAAAACCATTCCAAGCTGCCGAATTAAAGGCTAGAATCAGGGCGTTATTAAGAAGAAGTGGCAGCTTAACGACGGACCAAACAATTAAATATCGCGGCATAGAGTTATTAGGCAAGGAACGCGACATTCTTGTCGATGGAGAATCGATTAAACTAACAGCTAAACAATATGAGTTGTTGGAATATTTAATTCAAAATAAGGGAGCAATCCTAACAAAAGAACAAATTTATGATCGTGTATGGGGATTTGACTCTGATACAACCGTTGCAATTGTTGAGGTGTTCATGCACCATCTCCGCAAGAAATTAGAGCCGTTCGGCTACCATGCTGATATTAAAACCATCCGCGGTGTCGGCTACATGCTGAATGAAGAATAGGGGCAGCATATGTTTCGTCAAACACATATTCGACTTACATTTATCAACTCAATTGTTTTTATTGTTTTAATTAGTATACTAGGGAGCATTATTTATTTTTACACGGATAATAAACTATATCAGGATGTTAACCAATCACTAATGGAATCTGTCAATCATTTTCAACAGCCAATGGGGCCAGAAAATAAGCAAGCTGATAATCTCGACGGCAATGAGGCTGAACCAAAATTCATGCGAAGAGATCCGCGGATTACCACGCTGATCTGGGATGAAAAGGGTCAGCTATTGGCAGAGCAAGATCGTGGTACAGCGTTATTTCAGGATAATGCAAATCTCATCCGTCCAAAAAAATACGGCACCTTAGAGGATGTTGAAGTAGAGAACTTTACGTTTCGATATATGGCTTTCAAGGCTGAATTGCCTCAAATAGGGAAAATAACAGTCCAAGTGATTCGAAATGTGGATTCTGAAAAAGACCTATTAAACAGACTCATATTAATCATGTTAATAGGTTGTGGTGTGGGAATCATCTGTGCAGTCGTTTCGGGTTATTTCTTAGCTGGCAGGGCATTGGTGCCAATTAAAAAATCTTGGCAAAAGCAGCAAGAGTTTGTTTCCGATGCATCACATGAGTTAAGAACGCCGTTAGCAGTCATTCAGGCCAAAACGGATATCCTATTCCGCTCCCCATCCGCAACCATTCAGGAAAAAATATTAGATATCTCAACTATTTCAAAGGAATCAAGGCGGCTCTCCAAACTAGTAACCAATTTGCTGACTCTGGCTAGATCTGATTCCGATCAAATTGAAATGAAAAAGTCCACTTTTCAATTAGATGAGCTTTTATCAGAAATTATTCAGCAGTATGAAGATATAGCGTTGTACCAAGAGAAAACGTTGAAATTAGAGACGGTAGAGCCAGTTACATTTTTTGCAGATAAAGAAAGAATCCATCAATTGATTGTTATTTTATTAGACAACGCCATAAAGTATACAAAAGAGGGCGGGGAAATCTCACTTTCATGCACCCAGAGTCATTCCTCTATCTTCCTAAAAATAAACGATACTGGGATTGGAATTCCTGAACAGGACATTCCAAAGATTTTTGACCGTTTTTACCAAAGCGATAAGGCACGGACTGCAGCGGAAGGAACAGGGCTGGGGTTATCGATTGCAAAATGGATTATTGAAAAACATCATGGTAAGACAAAGGTTCAAAGCGTCCTTGGTCAAGGAACAAAAATTGAAATCACCTTTCCAAAGTCCCAAAAATAATTTTTGGGGCTTCTTTAAAATTTTGATTGTGTAAGAGATTATTGTTGTTTTTAACATGTTGATTGGAGCGAAGCGCCTGAAGCGGAAATCAACAGCCAAGTTTAAAACACAAAATCTTAAGAAAAACTTAAGGAAACCTCTTCATAATGTGCTTATCTACTTAAACAAGCTCATGATTTTGAAGGGAGAATAACAGATGAAGAACACCAGAAAAGCCCATTTATGGATTGGATTAATTGCGTCTATTTTTATCTTTATGGAGTCAATAACAGGTCTATTGATGAATGAACCGTGGTTAATCGGACAAATATCGATGGAAGGCGGAAAGGGCAATTTTCAATCAGGTCAAATGAATCAAAATCAATTTAACAACGGTCAAACTAATCAGGGACAAACTAAGCAAGGAATGACCCAGAACTCTGGACAAACTGCCGGTCAAACACAGGGGCAAAACGGCAATCAAAACCAAAAGTTTAATGGAAATGGCCAATTCCAAGGACATGGTAATTTTGGCGGGAATGGAAATTTTCCAGCGGGAATGACGATGAACAGAGAAGGAATGGGACAAACCTCCGCTATGGGCATCATCCGCGGTCTGCATGAAGGCAGAATTGGCAATACCGATATTAAATGGTTAATAGATTTAGTTGCGCTTGCCATGATCGCTTTAACAGGTACGGGAATCTATTTATCCATTAAGGTACTAGGTGCGGAAGCGAAACGAAAGAAACGCCAATCAGATATGTTAATCGAAATTTAATAAACAAAAGCACACGAGTCATGACCCGTGTGCTTTTTGGCTTACTCTACAATGATTTTCCCCGTAAACATTTGCATTCCACAGCTAAACGTATATTCACCTGTTTTATCTGGAGTGAATGAAAGTTTTGTCAATCTAGTTTTAAGGTTAATATTGTTAATGTTGAAATCCGGGATCATAAAGGTGGATAAACAGCTGCTGCTGTCTAATGGGTTCGTAATCTCAAGTTCAACGGGAATGCCTTGTTTGACTCTGATAATGTTCGGCGAATATCCTTTCTCAGTTACAAGCATTTTAATTTTTGGTGCCCTCTCTCCGGACACATCTACTTCAGTTTTGTCAGCCGTTTGACTGTTGGTTTCTTGTGTTGGCTGTGTTTGAGCCGTATCGTATTTACCTGGAATCTTTATCATATCACTGCTGTACATAAATAAGAATAATGAAACAAGGACAATGCCGCCTGCAATAATTGCAAAAGGTGAAAGTTCTTCAGTGTTGATTGAAAATTTGGCGTTCGTTGCCACCTGAATATAAATAATGACAAAGCCGATAATCACAACGTAAAATCCTAATAAGATTCCTAGTAAAATCGTCGGGTTGATATTTTGGAGGAAAAGACCAAGAATAGCCCCGTTTATCCCGCCCATTAACCCAGAAATGGCTCCCATTAATATCGCTAAGATGCCGACCGGATGGCCCGCTAAGAAACCAACCACAAAGCCAATAATTATGCTGATACCTACAGTCAGGAAGGTCTCACCAGATACAATCCCAATGATACTTCCGGCAAGTAAACCCGTGATCACAGCGATTACCATACTAATCAGGATTCCCGGAGTATTATTAAATTTGTTTTTATGAAGGTATACTAGAAAAATAGAATAGCCTGTGCCGATCGCCACAAATGCTGCTGAAATAATCGAAAATATATTCATGTTTCGTCTCCTCTTATGTGCCTTTATAATTAAACAACATAAGAGTATTATAAATTTAAATAATGGTTGGAAATTTGTATATTCCGTGATATATATGAACGTTTTATGACTCTTGGTGCTAGTCTTTGTTTTTATCTAATGTGTTCTTATAGATTCTTTTAAGGGCTTCATTTTGAAGTTTCATGTATTCGAGTAATATTTCTTTTTCTGCTTTTTCTTTTTCAAACTCATCCTTTTCTTTGGTCATGCGGCACCCCTTTTTGTCCTAAATTTGGTTTACTGAGTAAAATAATCCATAAATGATTTGACTTTTATTATAGAGAAATATATAATTTTTTCAAAAATACTAATTGAAACGATGATGGGGATTAGTAAAATGACTTGGTCTTACCAAGAGAGGAAACCAGTGGTGTGAGGTTTCTTAAGACATTCATTTGAACCTGCCTCTGAGTTCTGTATCGGATTATTGTTTGAAGATACATGCGGATAAAATCCGTTATCATGTGAGAGAGTTTAAAGCAATTGCTTTATGAATTTAGGGTGGTACCGCCAGACCTTGGTCCCTTTTTTAGGATCAGGGTCTTTTTGTATTTAAATAAGCGGAAATCCTTGTTTAGCGGCAAAGGCGCTGGACAATTCTTTCTATATTTTAAAAAAATAATGAGGTGTCAAAATGGCAAAAGAATTTGTAAAAGATGTAACCAGCATGGACGAGGATTTCGCCCAGTGGTATACAGATGTTGTCACGAAAGCTGATTTAATTGATTATTCAAGTGTTCGTGGTTCGATGATTATCCGCCCATATGGTTATGCATTATGGGATAATATTAAAAACGAGCTGGACCGACGTATTAAAGAAACAGGGCATGAAAATGTATATATGCCATTATTTATTCCTGAGAGCCTGCTTCAAAAGGAAAAAGACCATGTTGAAGGATTTGCTCCTGAAGTGGCCTGGGTCACTCATGGCGGTTCTGAGCCATTAACAGAACGCTTAGTCGTCCGCCCGACATCAGAGGTATTATTCTGTGAGCATTACAGTAATATCATTCACTCTTATCGTGATTTGCCAAAGTTATATAACCAATGGGCTAACGTAGTCCGTTGGGAAAAAACAACCCGTCCATTCTTACGTACATTGGAGTTTTTATGGCAGGAAGGTCATACTGCCCATGCAACGGATGAAGATGCAATGGAAGAAACGATTAAGATGTTAAATGTCTATGCAGCTATTTGTGAAGAGATTCTTGCTATTCCTGTAGTAAAGGGCCAAAAAACCGAGAAAGAGAAGTTTGCTGGTGCGAAAGCTACTTTTACAATTGAAAGCTTAATGCATGATGGAAAAGCATTACAATCCGGAACTTCCCATCACTTTGGTACAGGGTTTGCTGAAGCGTTTAATATTCAGTACACAGATAAAGAAGGTAAGCTGCAATACGTTCATCAAACTTCATGGGGTTTTACAACCAGAATCATCGGTGCATTAATCATGGTTCACGGCGACGACCGCGGTTTGGTAATACCTCCAAAAGCTGCTCCAACACAGGTCATGATTGTTCCTATTGCGCAGCATAAAGAGGGCGTGCTTGATTTTGCTTATGATTTGAAAAAGTCTCTAGCTTCTGTTGCTCGTGTTGATATTGATGCCAGCGATAAAAAACCAGGCTGGAAGTTCAATGAGTATGAAATGAAAGGGATCCCTGTTCGTCTTGAAGTCGGTCCCAAGGATATTGAAAATAAGCAGGTTGTGTTGGTTCGCAGGGATACCTTAGAAAAGGTTGTTGTTTCTTTAGACGAGTTAGAAACAAAGCTTGTTGAATTGTTAGATGATATTCAATCAAATCTTTATAATAAGGCGTTAAATCATCGTGAAGAAAGAACTTCGGTTGCGACTAATCTAGGGGAGTTAAAAGATACCCTTGAAGCTAAACCAGGGTTCATTAAAGCAATGTGGTGCGGTGATTTAGCCTGTGAAGAAAAGATCAAAGAAGATACTGGCGCAACTTCCCGTTGTATTCCATTTAAGCAGGAAAAAGTCGCTGATAAATGTGTATGCTGCGGTAAAGAAACAGATAAGATGGTTTACTGGGCAAAGGCTTACTAAAAAATATGAAGGCTCTTCCATTATGGGAGGGCCTTTTTTATATAATAGAAAAAAACGGGCATGTGAAGGCATCATGAGTTCATGAGGACAATACAAGAGAAGAAACCGCGCAACCTGTCCTCATGATACTTTTCAAAAAAACTTGGGTCGTAAATCTAGTGAATTTTTTGCAATAGATCTCTCAAATTGACACCTATAAAAAAGGGAAACTAAAGACCTATAGCGAATTTTAATCATTCAGAAGGGAGATGTACCTATATGAAACCAATCTTAATAGATTTTTCAGATGAAATTTATACTGAGAGATTATATATTCGAAAGCCGATGCCCGGAGATGGTAAAAAGGTGTTTGAAGCCATTCAGGCATCTTTAAATGAGCTAAAGCGATGGATGCCATGGGCCAATAGGGAGCAAACCGAGCAAGAGGTCGAGGCCAATATGCGTGATGCACATGCGAAATTTTTAACCAGAGAGGATCTTAGACTTCATATATTCAATCGGGAAACCGGTGAATTTATCGGGGCTTCCGGTTTGCATCGGATGAACTGGGAAGTACCAAAGTTTGAAATTGGCTACTGGATTAATACAAGCCTTAGCGGAAATGGGTATATTACAGAAGCAGCTGAGGCAATCACAGAATTTGCCTTTCAGGAACTAAACGCAAAACGCGTAGAAATCCGTTGTGATAGTAAAAATACCAAAAGCCGAGCAATTCCTGAGAAATTAGGTTTTACATTAGAAGGGATACTAAAAAATGACGGAATTTCTGCAGATCGACAAGAACTCCGCGATACTTGTATCTATGCAAAAATCAAATAATAAACAAAAAACTCGACACCGTCGAGTTTTTTTACTAGAAACCGATTATATATCTCTCTATATAGAATTTTGTAATCGCTAAATATTCACGTGAGTAGGACTTTATTACTGCTGACCAAGGAGTCTTAGCAGATAGACCCTCCACACGTAAACCTTGGTAATAAGCAATAGAAAGAGCGCGATATAAATGGAAAGTGTTCGTTACAACTACGCCTTGTTCAGCATTAGGAGGAATGAATTCCTTCGAGAACTCAATATTTTCATATGTATCCGTAGAGCGCTCTTCTAATAGAATACGAGATTCGTTAATACCTTGACTTACTAACTCCCTTTTAATTGCCTCCGCTTCAGATATATCTTCGCCTGGACCTTTGCCCCCTGAAGCAATCACAAGTGTATCAGTATTTTCCTTTAAGTACTTTGCTGCAGCATCGATCCTACTAGCTAATACCTTAGATGGTTCCTTACCTTTAACCCTTGCTCCAAGGACAATTAAATAATCGGCGTTTTTAGGAGTAATTAAATGACTATATTGACTAATTATAATTTGTAATATGGCAACATATATCAGCCCCATTACAACAAAGGAACTTATAATCCATTGTAATCTTTTGTTTTTCCTCATCAGTTCAAATCCATTCCAAATTTATATGACTATATTATATTAAATAATCTAACATATTTTTGAAATGAAGTATAATATTAGAAGATGTTGATATTCTACGAATGGCACCATAAAGAAATGGGAGGAATATAAAATGTCATCCATTAGTTTATTGAAACAAAAAGCAGGAATTGTTTTAGAAAAAAAGAAGCTTACAAATGTCGTTGCTAGAGTTGGATTAGTGTTGGATATTTCAGGGTCTATGAGAGGGTTATATAAAAATGGTACTGTACAAAGGGTAGTGGAGCGAATCCTTGCTGTTGCCAGTCAATTTGATGATGATGGTACTTTAGATGTTTGGGTATATGATAATGCATTTTCCCGATTAAAATCAGTTACCGAGCAGGACTTCGTCAATTATGTTGAAGAGTATATTTTAAACAACGACCTGATACATAAATTTGGTAGAAACGATGAGCCTCCTGTCATGGAAGATGTAATTAAAAAATATACGATTGAATCACCTTCCTCGGATCCTGCTTTTATCGTTTTCATAAACGATGGAGGATGTAAAAGAACAATTAAGAAACCAGTAGTTAAATCATCGACTAAGCCAATCTTCTGGCAATTTGTCGGCATTGGGGATTCAAATTTTGAGGTACTTGAAAAATTGGATATAATGGAAGGCCGCTTTGTAGATAATGCCAACTTTTTTCATATAAAAGAGTTTGAAAAAACAACAGATGAGGAATTGTATAACCAGTTGCTAAATGAATTTCCGGGATGGGTAACCGAAGCGAAAACAAAAGGCATTTTATAGAAGGAAAAAAGGACTGATGAGAATCAGTCCTTTATTCACATACCCAAGAAAGCCCGATTGTCCCAACGCCAGTATGGACACCCGCAACGGTGATAAGCATCAAAACCTCTGTTTCAATACCAGGGAAGTTTTCGTTAATGTAATTTTCAATCTCTGCAGCTTTTTTCGGATCGTTCGCATGAACAACCGCGACCTTTTTGACTGTTTTTGTTTCAAGATCTTCTTTTAATTTAGATGCCAGCCAGAATATCGCTTTTTTATCGGTACGAACTTTGTCTTTAATCTGTGCAGCACCGTCTTCAATGGCCAAAATCGGTTTTATATTAAAAAGAGAGGCCAAGATTTTTTGGCCGCCAGACACCCGTCCACTTTTATGAAGCTGATCCAAATTCGATGGAACTAAATATAATCGAGTATTGCTGCGTAAAGCATTTAGCTGTTCAACCACTTCCTCGGCATCCACACCCTGCTCCACAAGCTCGATCCCTTTTTTTATTAAAAAAGAAAGTGGATAGGAACCAATTTTAGAATCGATTGCAAATAACTTGAAATCTTCCATATTAGCGGCCATGACGGAGGACTGATAGGTCCCTGTTAAAGTACTAGAGGCATGTATGGCGATTCCAAAATCATATTCTTCTTTCAATTTTTTATAAAGTTCAACAAAGTCGTTAATGGAAGGTTGAGACGACTGAAACTTTCCTTCCTCGTTTTTCATCCGCTCATAAAATTCTTGTTCCGTTATATCAATCGTTTCTTTATAAAATTCATCGTTAATGACAACGTGTAAGGGAATGACATATATATGATGTTTCTCAATAAATTCTTTGCTAAGAGAAGCAGTTGTGTCTGTAATCCATGCGATTATTGCTTTACTCATATCTTTTCCTCCGGTAAATACTTTCAATATAGTTAACATTACTATACTGAAAACAGTTTCACTAGTTATATTTGTCATATTAAACTTTGAACAATTTGTGAAAATTTATAGAAGTTATTATTTAAAAATATAAAAGTGTGATTTGAATCACTTATATGAGATGATTTATTTTATATAATCACTATGGATATAGTGATAACTAAATAAGGAGTGTTTCATTTGTTAGATCAAAAAACAATCGATATTATCAAATCAACAGTACCGGTATTAGAAAAACATGGAGAAACCATAACAACCCGCTTTTATCAATTAATGTTTGGAAACCACCCAGAATTATTAAATATCTTCAATCATGCAAATCAAAAACAGGGTAGACAGCAAAAGGCATTAGCTGGAACGGTATATGCCGCTGCCATGTATATTGATAACCTTGCAGCAATCCTGCCAGTAGTTAAACAAATCGCACATAAACATAGAAGTCTTGGAATTAAGCCAGAGCATTATCCGATTGTCGGAAAACACCTATTAATGGCTATTAAGGATGTATTGGGTGATGCAGCGACAGATGAAATTATCGATGCTTGGGCACAAGCTTACAATTTAATTGCTGACGCCTTTATCAGTGTGGAAGCGGAAATGTATGATGAAGCTACACATCAACAAGGGGGCTGGAGCGGCTTCCGGAATTTTGTTGTTGACCGTAAAGTAACCGAAAGTGACGTTATTACATCTTTCTATTTAAAACCTGAAGATAAACGCGAAATCGCCGGTTTCATCCCTGGTCAGTATATTAGTATTAAACTAGATATAGACGGTGAGAAGTTTACTCACATCCGTCAATATAGTCTTTCAGATGCCCCTGGCAAAGATTATTACCGCATCAGTATTAAAAAAGAGGCTGGAACAGCAAACCCGGATGGAATGGTGTCTAATTACTTGCATGACAAGGTGAGCGAAGGAGACATTCTTAAAGTCAGTGCACCTGCAGGTGATTTTATTCTTGATACCAACAAGACGACTCCTGTTGTGTTATTAAGTGGTGGGGTCGGCTTAACACCAATGATGAGTATGTTGAAAACAGTTGTAGAAGTGCAGCCTGGACGTCAGGTAACGTTTGTCCATGCAGCAGCAAATAGCAATGTTCATGCCCTAGGCGATGAAGTTAAAGAATTATCTGATCTCGATTATGTGAATTCATACGTTTTTTATGATGCACCTACAGATGAGGACCGTTTAAACAAAAGGTTTGATGTTGAAGGTTATGTCACTCGTGAGTGGCTAAAGGATAATGTATTGATTGAGGAAGCAGCCTTTTATTTCTGTGGACCAGTGCCTTTTATGAAAGCCATCAACCGTTCTTTAAAAGAATTAGGTGTCAATGAAGGCAGAATTCACTTTGAGTTCTTTGGACCAATGGGGAATTTAGAAGAATAGTAAATGGATTAGCCGGTTTCCAATTTGGAAATCGGCTTATTTTTTGTTTAATATTTAAAAAAATGAATTTAATGTTTTTTTAATCTAAGACACCTATGTCAAAAGTTTGATTCGGACCACAACTGTGATTTAATAAAAGAAAAAGGGCAGAAAGGGTTTTAAGTATGGGTAAGAATACCATCCGTACCATCACGGCCATTGGGGGATTGTTTTTACTCCTCTGGGTGATTGGACTTGGCTGGGCAGTAGGGCAATATTATGCAGACCAGCCGGACAAGGTTCCTGTGACAAATACCGTTAGCAAAAAAGTGGAAAACAAAAAGGGTCTCACGATAGTCGCTTTAGGTGACTCGTTAACGAGGGGAACAGGGGATGAGACCGGAAAAGGGTATGTCGGAGATCTGACCGATGAAATCAAAGAAAAAACAAAAAAGCCGGTCCAGCTTACCAATTTAGGCATCAATGGGCAAACATCAGACCAGCTTCGTAAACAGGTTCAACAAACAGAAGTGGCTCGTCAAATCAAAAAGGCGGACATGGTGTTAGTAACCATTGGCGGAAATGATTTGTTCCGGGGAGGTCAAGGCCTAACCGATTATTCATCAAAAAATATAGCTGCCATCGAAAAAAAATATCTGGAGAACCTAAAGTTTATTCTTGAGCAGATTCGCAAGAACAACAAAACAGCCAATGTTTTTTTCATTGGATTATACAATCCGTTTATAGAATTAGATCAGGGAAAAGAAATGTCAAAAGTTGTTCGTCATTGGAATTATGACAGTGCCGAGGTAAGTGCAGCATTCTCGAAAGTCGTATTTGTACCAACATTTGATTTATTTGAATTAAAAGTGAATGATTATTTATATTCAGACAAGTTTCATCCGAACTCAAAAGGGTATCGTTTAATTGCAGAACGTGTAGCCTCACTGCTTACCTGGTAAGGAGAAGAATGAATGGAGAAAAAAATTACCTTAGCTGTAGAAAATTTAAAAAAAGTCATTGGAAAAAGAGAAATTATTAAGGGCTTGACATTTGATCTGCGAGAAGGGGAAGTATTTGGGTTCTTGGGACCAAATGGTGCCGGAAAAACAACAACAATCCGAATGTTGGTTGGGCTTATCAAACCGACGGATGGGAACATCCATATCTGCGGATACAATGTAACGGATCAATTTCAAAAGGCGATGAGAAACCTTGGCTGTATTGTCGAAAATCCGGAATTATATCCTTACTTATCAGGCTATAACAACCTGCTCCACTTTGCCCGTATGCTTGATGGAATAGGGGAAGAACGTATTAAAGAGGTCACTGAGCTAGTCGGATTGACGGATCGAATCCATGATAAAGTGAAAACTTATTCGTTAGGAATGAGGCAGCGTTTGGGGATTGCCCAAGCCCTTTTAGGCCGGCCCAAGGTATTAATACTCGATGAACCGACAAATGGGCTAGACCCAGCAGGAATTCGGGAGATGCGCCAATTTATTCGCTTTCTAGCGGAGCAGGAAGGGTTAAGCGTCCTTGTATCGAGCCACTTATTAAGTGAAATTCAATTATTGTGCGATCGGGTCGCTATTATTTCAAAAGGAACGATTATTAAAATTGATACAGTAGAGCAGCTCCTTGCGAATCGTGAACGGGCCGTCTGGCGGTTATTTCCGCTTGAAAAAGGGGAACAGGTATTAAGTACTTTAACTACAATTGAAGTTAGTGATGATGGGACGTTTTTAACGGAATATGATGAACAAAAAATACCGGTATGGAATAAGGAGCTTGTTTCGGCAGGAGTGTCCGTCACGGAAATTAATCGAAAAATGCCTGTGTTGGAAGATTTATTCCTCGAACTAACGGGGGGGGACTCGATTGAGTAAATTAATCCAAAATGAAATGATGAAGCTGATCGCTAAAAAGAGGTTAGTGGTCATTGCATTAATAATCGGTGTCCTTGTCATGTTGTTTACATATGCGCAATATAAGCAAGTCCAGACACAGCGCGAAAAATTAGGAACAAGTGATTGGCGTACGATACTACAACAGCAGATTGTCGATACGACCAACCGTTTAAGCAGCAGCCGATTATCAGACGAATGGAAAAAGCAGCTGCAAATCTCATTGCAGCAGCAGCAATATTATTTGGATCATGATATCAACCCATCAGAGCCTGGTGCACCTACGTTCATGCGCATCTTTTTAGAAAACTCAATTGATTTATTTATCCCTTTGATGGTCATGGTTATTGCCAGTGATTTAGTTTCCTCGGAACACAGTCTTGGTTCGATTAAGCTGCTGCTGACTAGGCCGGTCAAAAGGTGGAAGGTGCTATTAAGTAAATATATCACGCTATGTTTAGCAGTATCGTTAATTATTGCGATAACTGGGATCCTCTCCTATCTCATTTCTGGATTGGTCTTTGGATATAAGGGGTGGGGTGCGCCAATCTTAACGGGGTTTAATGTAACGGACACGGGATTAAATACTACAGATGTAAAACTTCTCAGCCTATGGAAGTTTCTATTGATGGATTTTGGATTAGTTTGGTTTGTTGCTATTGTCGTCGGCACCTTATCGTTTATGCTATCAGTACTAATCCGGAGCACCGCCGCCGGAATGGGGGTTATGCTGGCTGCACTGATCTCTGGAGCGATTTTAAGTAACATGGTATCCTCCTGGGAATCGGCCAAATACCTTTTTATGGTGAATTTACGGTTAACCGATTACATGAAGGGAACCGCTCCACCAATTGAGGGAATGGATCTTTCCTTTTCCTTGATGGTCCTACTGATTTGGTGGGCCGTGGCATTAGTAGTTTCCTTCGTGGTCTTTACAAAAAAAGATGTTTATTAAAATAAGAAGCTATTCCTATCCTGGGAATAGCTTTTTTTATTGCGCTTTTTGCATATTTCCGTCAATTTAAAGTAGCGTAACTTAAAATTTGATAGAATATTATTAATTTTATAAAATGGTGATGAAAGATGAGAAACGGAGGGGTCTAAATGTCATTTGCAATAAAAAAGATCGATCATGTGCAGCTTGCCGGTCCAAAAGGGTGCGAAGATGCCGCAAGAGGATTTTTTTCAGGCATCCTTGGATTAACAGAGGTTGAAAAACCGGAAGAGTTAAAAAAACGCGGCGGAGTGTGGTTTGAGTTTGGAACTTTTCAACTGCATATTGGCATTGAAGATCCATTCTCACCAGCTAGAAAGGCTCATCCAGCATTAATCGTTGAAAATATCGAGGGACTAAAAAAACATCTAAAAGAACATGAAATTGCTTTTACAGAGGATGATAGCCTCCCAGGAGCTAGTAGAATCCATGTATTTGATCCTTTTGGTAATCGTCTTGAATTCCTTGAATGGGAATAAAGGTAATCCTGCAAAATAAAACAGCCCCATCCCCAATATGTAGGGATGGGGCTGTCTACCTTACGATCGGGGGATTTAAGGCATTCATTTTGGGAGCCATTAGCCAATGGCAGGGAGGAGGGGGATCCTCTGCTTGGAAAACAAGATTTTAATTTATTTTACTTTTTGCTGCTGTTTTCAACGGTACACGGTTAACTCCAAAATGCTGCTTGATGATTAAGGATGGACCGCCAAGATAAAAGAGATAACGAGCTTCAATGACTAGTTTCATAAAGGCTCCAATTAACCCGGATAAGCGGACACTTCCAACCTTGCCGACACCGCTTTTAAGTCCAATGGATGCAACTGAACCCTTATGGTGGTACTCAAAAGCCTTTAAGGATTCACCTGAATAGAAGCGATAATATTTTTCGCACATACAGGCGCTTGTTGGAGTGCAACTTGGGCAGTTGGTGCCAACGCATTCTTTTCATCTTTCATAAATAGGGAGCAATCTCCAAGGCTAAAGACATTCTTCATGTTTTTAACACGAAGATAAGAATCAACCGCAATTTTTCCTCTTTCAATTGGCAAACTCCAATGATGAACAATGGTATTTCCTTTTACACCACAGGACCAAATTAAGGTCCGAGTTGGAATATCGCAATTAGGATCTATGACAACCTTTTTGGGTGTACATTCAAGAATCTTTCTGCCAGTGATCAGTTCGATATTCATTTTTTCCAAGACCTCAGTTGTATACTCAATCGATTGTTTAGGGAAGAAAGGAATGACTGATGGCGCGGCCTCAATGGCAACAATTTTAACCTTTTCAAATGGAATATTGTGTTCCTTGCATAGTTTTGGAAGTCCACAGCAAACTCTCCAAGCATTTCGACGCCAGTAAAACCGCCGCCAGCAAGACAAAGGTTAAGCGGGAAGGATCTTGATCTTGTTTATACAAGTTAAATTGTTTAATAATTTGATTATAAATAGCTTTTGAACTTCTAAAACTTCTTATTTCGAAGGCATTTTCCTTAATACCAGGTGTCCCGTATGTTTCAACCTCAAATCCTAACGCGATTAATAGATAATCATATGGAACTGTGTCGCCGCCTGCAAGGAGCACTTCTTTTTTTGAATGTCGACAGATGATACTGTAGCTTGTAAAAAGTGTGTTTTACTGGAATTAATTAGTTCAGGGATGGACATAGCAATTTGGCGATCGGCTGCTGTTCCTGCTACTGTTTTATGAAGCTGAGTAGTAATGTAGTGATATTCATGCTTATTAATCAGGGTAACATCTGCTTCTTCTGATTTTAGTAGTTTCTCAAGACTTTTACTTGTGATGATTCCGCCATATCCGGCACCTAAGATTACAATTTTTGGCTTATTCATTGAACTTCCCACTCCAAACCCATTTATTTATCTATTGTCTATTTATCAATTTGTGAAATTGTTCACATTATAACATTAAAAAAATAGAGCAAAGCTCTCTTTCTAAAAAATGTGAAATGTTTCACATTTAATTTATGATTATAGAATACGCTAACCTTTTTGATTTCACAAGTGTTTGTTACCTAAAAATATGTCAAATTGGTAAATTTTTTTTGACAAATGGGGCATAATAATTCCATGCTTTAAGAAAATTTTTAAGACAGTTGGAAGGAGAGTTGTTATGAAGTTTAGAGGATTAGTTTTAACATTTGCAATATTAGTAATGCCTACTGTTGCACTAGC
Source organism: Bacillus sp. OTU2372 (assembly GCF_038440275.1). Classification (NCBI taxonomy): domain Bacteria; kingdom Bacillati; phylum Bacillota; class Bacilli; order Caryophanales; family Bacillaceae; genus Bacillus; species Bacillus sp. OTU2372. Next base: position 224,291 of record NZ_JASATK010000004.1, on the reverse strand, counting down.
TAATACGTTCCCTGAGGAAAAACCGTGTGATTGCAAGGAAGGAAAACGCCACCATATGACCCATAAAGATTGGCAGGCGATGATGGCGGAAAGAGAGCAAAAGCTTCTTGCATGGGTTAGCCAATATACCCCTGAAAAAAAGGCCGAATGGACGAGGGTTCTTGAGGAAAAGAAAAATCTTCGCAACCAATGGATGAGCCCTGAAAATTCCGCCAAACGTCAGCAATGGAAAAAAGAAAGAATAGCGAAAATGGAAGCTCTGAAGAAGCAATTTGAATCGGGAAAGATTACAAAAGAGGAGTTTATTAAACAATCACATGGCGGGAAAGAAATGGGCCACTGGAAAACCTTCCATGAGCTAAGAATAGCTGTTGATAAAAAGGATAGCAAACAAGCAGCCATTCTTTTAAATCAACTGTTAGAACAAACCAAACAGCATAATCAGCTAATGAAAGAAAAACTGGCAAAGTAAAAAACGTTCAGGAGCATCTTTGGGTAAAAGTGTTCAAAAGTCAATTTCCTAATTGGAATTAACTTCTCTTCTTTATAGGTACTAATATCGTCGTTCTAAGGAAAAATAAATTAAAGATGGCAATTCCATGGAGGATGATACAAATGAAAAGAAAAACATTGATGATGACAACCATTGGTTTAGGAGCAGCATATTTGCTGCGCAATCCCGATTCTAGAAAAAAATTAATCAATCAATTCCAAACGATGACAAAAAGAAGGTAACACACGAGGCACCCCCTTAGAATGGGGATGCCTCATGTTTATTCCTTACTTCTTTAAATTGATTTGGTCTTTTTTTGCCTCGATAATATCCTCTTTAATTTCTTCTTTTATATCATCAGCAATTCCTTCAGTTGCCTTTTTGAATTCGCGAATCGATTTCCCAAATGCACGTCCGATTTCAGGAAGTTTGTTTGGACCAAAGATAACTAAAGCCACAATTAGAATTAAGATTAATCCGGGTACACCAATATTAGAAAACATTTCTTCATCTCCTAGTGATGAGTTATAACCAATTTAACGTTATTATAACGTTTTTTCTCCTATAGTACTAGTGAAGAATGGTTAAGAGAAGTTAGCATGGATGAAAAATAAAATCAAAAAAGTGATGGCAAGTTTGAAATGCCAATTGCGATCCTTTCTTTTAAAGCGCATAAGACCCATAAACATTAGAGGAAGTAGAACAAGGACTGTCACAATTCCGGAAATATAAGTAAAATCCAGCTTAAATCCACGCAAAATAGCCATATAAACATGGAGAAAAACGATACCAGTTGACAGTAATGCAATAGGAACATGCCATTTACGAACCAGTTTACCGATAAATTGTAATCCCGTTTTTAACTCAATTGTTCCCCATTTAATCCCTTTTATCTGTTTACTTTTTAATAAAAGAAAAACTGGATAAATAGAGAGCGCAGTATAGAAACCTATTTGTGCAATGGAACCTAACTGCTTAAATGTTCCCTTGTAGTGTCGAAAATCTTGGGTCATTAGCTGTTGCCGATTGAAATAAACAAACAACACTTCAACCAAAATTAGACCAATCGTTATCATTAAAAATAGATTGATTCTTCGCCTATCTTTTGGATTAGCAATTAAATTTGCAAATAAGCCGTATTTTCTCTGCGGAAGGGAACCTTGTTTCATGTATTTCACACCTTCATCCAACTTTACTTTGATTATAAATGACAAAAAGGAAAAGTGTTTAATTTTAAGGGGATTTTAATGAAAGGAATGGTTGTAAGCATCAGCCGGTGGAATGATTGCCGGCTGATGTTTTATGTTTATGCCAACATTAAATTACTAATTTAGATTGAACGTAATAGTATAAAAGCTTGGCTGTATTTTCAATTGAAGATACATGTGTTCGTTCAAACGCATGGGATGAATCAATTCCCGGTCCAATTAAGCCATGGACAATATCATGGCCTGAACGAATTGCTGCAGAAGCATCTGATCCATAGAAGGGATAAATGTCGAGTTTATAGCCAATTTTATTTTCTTCGGCAAGACGAACTAATTGTTTGCGTAATTCATAGTGATAGGGACCACTAGAATCCTTTACACAAATAGAAACCGTATATTCATCTGTAGTCTGGCCGTCACCCATTGCTCCCATATCGACAGCTAAATATTCGACTGTTTCAGGTGTAATATTGGAATTTCCACCATAGCCAATTTCCTCATTGTTAGATATTAAGAAATGAGTCGTATACGGTAGCGTAATTCCTTCACTTTTGATTTTTTTGATCAATTGAAGAAGGATGCCTACACTTGCCTTGTCATCCAAATGTCGGGATTTGATATAGCCGCTCTGGGTAAGTTCTACACGGGGGTCAAACGAAACGAAATCACCAACTTCAATTCCAAGTGCCCGTACTTCATCTGCTGTATGTACTTTTTCATCAATGCGTATTTCGATATTATCTTGATTTCTCTCAAGCTTTCCTGCGTCTTTATAAACATGGACAGAAGTTTGGTGCATGAGGATCGTTCCGGTATATTTCTTGCCATTCTGTGTTTCAATTTGGCAGTATTCACCCTCGATCGAGTTATATCTGAAACCGCCAATAAGGTCAATTTTTAATCTTCCATTTGCTTTTACTTCCTTCACCATAGCCCCAAGTGTATCCACGTGGGCAGTCAGCATCCGATGTTTGCTTTTATCCTGTCCTTCGATGGTGGCAATTAATCCACCTTTTCGATTTCGATATGTATCAACCTGTAACTCTTTTAAAAACTTCTCTACAAATGTCACGATCTCATTTGTATTTCCGGATGGACTTGGAATTGAAACTAAATCAGCAATCAACTTCATTGTTTCTTCAGAATTTATTTGCACCATTTCAATACCCCTTTCAGTTTGTGCTCTCTTTTATTATACCTAATCTTGTCTAAAGAAGTGCTTTTATAGAAAAAAGAGCGCAAGTGTATAAAAAGACACTTGCGCTCTACTTTATGAATAATAAAGTATAAAAGCTTTTGAATTTGAGAATTGTCTAGCTCCAGCGCCTAGCCCCTCGAGGTCACAAGTCAATCCGTCCAAAAGGTTAAAAGGCAACCTTCCGGCCGGCTTGTCTTGTGCTTGGCTACAGAAAGCTATCGCTTTCTGTACGCATTAAGGGCGACTAGTCTTTGACCCTGCTTTCGCCGGCCAGTCGACAAGTCGCCCTATATCGGTGCTGACCAAGGCGCTTGCGCTTTTCTTATTTGAACCAGCCTTTCTTTTTAAACCATAATGACATCCCAATTGTAATAAGTGCCATGATAATTAGCGCCCAGGGATAACCGTATTTCCAAGTCAGCTCCGGCATATAGCGGAAATTCATCCCATATAAGCCTGCGATAAAGGTGATTGGCATGAAAATCGTGGTGATGACGGTTAACACCTTCATCACGTGATTGGTTTGATGAGAATTTAATGAGATATAGCTGTCACGTATATCGGTGGTTAATTCCCGATTAGCTTCAATCATTTCTGTTAATTTAAGTAAATGGTCATGAATGTCTGAAAAGTATTCTGTTTTTCCTTTTATGTATGTTTCTCTTTGAGAGTTAAGAATCCGATATAAAAGATCTCGCATCGGTGTAACCGTATGCCTTAAGGACAAAAGACTGTGCCGCGTTTCAAATAAGTCCTCAAGCAAGTCTTCCATTGATCTTCTTTTCGAATTATCATCAATTTCATTTAACATGTCCTCAATTTGGTAAACAAGCGGAAAATAGTTGTCAACCATATTATCCAAGACAGAGTAAAATACATGGGATGCATCCCATTTCTCGAAGTTTTCACTCTGAACTAATCTCTTCCATACATCATCAATTTCCGAACTAGGCTGATGGTGAAAGGTAATGATAAAGTTCTTACCTAGAAAAAAGTCTACTTCTTCTTTCCTTGTTGGTATGGAATTCAAGGTCTGGGTGACAAAAAAAGTATATCCCTCATAGTAGTCGAGTTTGGGACGCTGCAGGTGATGCATACAATCCTCGATTGCTAAAGGATGAAAAGAAAAGGGAGTTCGCAAATAATTGCTCTCTTCTTCGGTAGGCTGGTGAAAATCAACCCAGTACCAGCGATACTCTCCGTTTACTAGTTTTTCAATTTCTATATCTTTGATCAGTTGGTTTTGCTGATCAACCGCCATTGTTCTTAACATAAGATCAGTGTATCTCCTTTTAAACATCAATACCTTCACTATATAGGATTGCCAAAAAAAGAAAAGGCCATTTTTTCCTAATTCTTCTTTTTCGAGGACCAAACCGTATTCCGGACCCATTTTTTTCGATTCGTAATGTTTTGATACCATTGAATGATTCCTTTAATGGCTAGTGTACCTACCACGACTATTCCGCTAAAGACGATAAAAACCGCAAAATATTCGAAGGGATTATAGGTTTTAAAATGATCCCACTTTAAATTTCCTTGTAAATCATGGGTGAACAGATTCATACTAAAAATTCCACAAATAACCGTATATAAAGTTAACACCAACAATAACATACTGTCATTTTTCGCGACATTATTATCTTCATACTTAACCAAGCTAAATAAAATTTCCTTGGTATTAGCATACAATTGATCAATACGAAAGGTTTTTCTTATCAGTTTAAAAATTTCTTGTCCTTCAGAAGTAAGCGGGTAAACCGTATAAAAGTAATTAGACGTAAAGGAGTTTAATTGATAAAGCAGGCTCTCTATCTTTTGTTTATCCTGCTCAATATGGATGGCGGAATAGCTATTTGCTATTTTTAATAACACCAATTTATGAAAAAGACTAAGCAGCAAAGCATAATAATAAAATCCGTAAAAACGTTGGGTCTGAGAACATGAATGAGCCGTTATTTCTGATGTCGTCAAACCAACTAGACAGTTTTGTTGAGTAAGATAATTTGATGTTGGTGCAAATCGGTCATACGTGTATCCCTGAAGACAGTGTGAAATAAACTCCGAATTATTGGCATTTACATAAGGTTTCCCAGTGGAATCATAGCCGCATAATGTGCCAAAACGATAAAGATCAACTAGGTTAATTGATTCTGTGCTTTCAATAGACAATAAGGATTGAACAAACATTTTTTCTTTTTCCAAGAAAAGGACATCGTCATTGTTAAAAAAGTTAGGAAGCTGAGGGCAAAAACGACTAACTATGAAGTTGATGATAGTCGGATATGTACATCCCTCAAAATCAATCTCAAAATTATTAGTCTCACCCTTAATTTTTCTCATACATTCGGCGAATTCAATTGATTGTGTGAAAGAAATAGTTTGTATTTCGATACGTAAAGTTAAAAAACCTAGACCAAATGGGCAAGTAATAATGTCGATTGAATGGATTTTAAAAGGAATAGTGGAGTGTTCAGTATTTAACTGACCATCAACATTAAGTTTTTTAGAGTATCGTTGAAAGCCCTTCTCCATCTGTGCAATGGGAAAGAGAATATTAGCTGTTAAAGGGAGAAAATAATTTTCGATCTCCCTATGGTTCAAACGGAATCCACCATAATAGGCATTTTCCGAGTCCACATCATCTAAACGAAAAAGGGTAAAATTTATATCCTGTAAATAATCTATTACTGTGCGGGAAGCGCTGGCTTTCAATGAAAAAGGGAAAATAAATTGAAAAATACCTTTGGGAACATGTTTTTCTTTTAAATTGATGGGCTGCATCTAGTGAATTTCCCTTCATAAATATTTCTAAAAACAACATTCCCAAAATCGAGGAAACTTAACCAATGATTATGGGATTATAGCTGCTAATTGAAGAGGGGGGGTATTTTTTAGAATAAAATGGCAAGTTGAATTTAAGGTTAAATCAAAAGTACAAATTGAGGATACGGGACTAATTGAATAGAAAAGGCATTCCGCAAAGTCGGAATGCCTTTTCTATTCAAATTAGACAGTAGGTGCTGTTTCTTTATTTCTCAATGCCTGCGGAATGTAAACGCAGAATGGTTCACTTTCCAAATAATCACCAGTTACCGCATAGGCCCTTGAGCGGGAGCCACCGCAAATTTTGTTGTATTCACAAACGCCGCATTTTCCCTTATAGTTATCTGGCTGGCGAAGTTCCTTAAATACTTTTGATTCACGATAAATTTCAGCAAGTGGTGTCTCACGAATATTACCGGCAACGATGGGCAGCAAGCCACTTGGTACAACATCACCAATATGTGTTACAAACGCAAAGCCATTGCCATCATTAACGCCTTTTGGTGCACGCTTTAAGCCATCATGCATGGAAGCAAAGTCTGTTGTAATTGAATCTTCGTAGTGGATTTCACCTTTTTCAATTAGGTGATCCCGAGTTTTTTGCTGCAGAACAACGCGGCGGTAATGCTGTGCCGCAGTAGTTTTAATATCATATGGTGCTGTTTTGCTTAATTCATAAAGCCAACGGAATACCTTTTCATGTTCAGCAGGAGAGATACAAGCATCTTTTTGTCCTCTTCCTGTAGGAACAAGCAGAAAAATATACCACATTACTGCCCCTAGCTCGGCCACTAATTTTGCCATTTCTTCAAGAGAATCATAATTATAGCGAGAGATGACCGTGTTTATTTGTAACGGCATCTCAAGTTCATTTAAGTATTTAATTTTCTCCACCGTTAAATCAAATGATCCTGGTGTACCGCGAAAATGGTCATGGATTTCCGGTGTAGGTCCGTCTAAGCTAAATCCCCACCGAGATAGACCAACCTCCTTAAACTGTTTCATTTTTTCCTTTGTTACATTACTTGTAGCACTAGGCGTCATTGAGACACGCATTCCTTTTTTAATTGCATAATCAGCAATCTCATAAAGATCTTCTCTTAACATGCAATCCCCGCCAGTGAAAACCAGCATAGGATTATCCATTTCGTATATTTGATCAATTAAATTGATTCCTTCTTCATGTGAAAGTTCTCGTGGATCTATATTTAGCTGAGCATCGGCCCGACAGTGAACACATTTAAGCTCACAAGCTCTTGTTACTTCCCAAATGACAATAAATGGGTTAAGGTCATAATCTATTTTCTTTCCTGCTCCATGTGGATGTCCCATTGTATGTGGATGTCCTTTACCAATACCTTGCATCTTCATCACCAAAATTCATTTATTTTTTTACCATTAATGGTGTTTCTATAGGTTAATTATAAATAAGCGATTCTGTCGTGGCTGAAGGGTTTGTTACAATATTTCTACATTCATATATAAATCACAAAATATTACAAGAATGTTACAATTTGATGAAGAAAAAATATTAGATTTTAAGGGGTTGAGGCTGTAATCCTTACTATGTTAGGAATTGGCCATAATAGTGGCTGTCACATAAAGTGCTGTTTTTTCTGTTTTTGGAGATAAATGTATTGAAAACCATATCTTTGGTATTTTAACAATATACAGCTCTCGCTTAGTATAAAAGTAACAATTAACGAAATAAAGGAGAGCTATCATCTATGAAAAAACAGCTTTTGACAGCTGCTGCAACTGCAGGCATTTTATTTGCATCATTTACTGGTACCGCAAGTGCCCATGAACTAATTTATACAGTACAATCAGGTGACACCCTCTGGAAAATCTCGCAGGCTAACAAAATATCAATAGCTGATTTAAAAATTTGGAATAACCTAACAAGTGATACCCTCTATGTAAATCAAAGACTATCATTATTAGCACCGCATAGCCATGTTACCACCTATACCGTTCAAAGCGGTGACACGCTTTGGAAAATTAGTTCTCGCTTTAATATTTCCGTTACACAGCTTAAAACAATCAATAACTTAGCATCGGATACTATTTTAGTAGGACAAGTCTTGAAGGTATCTACTTCTATTACAACAGCACCTGAAACTACGGTTGCAAACGTGCAAATGGTAATTAACGAGGCGAATAAATATATCGGTACTCCATACTTATGGGGAGGAAACACGCCTGCTGGATTCGATTGCAGCGGCTATACGAGCTACGTATTTGCTAAAGTAGGAATCACCATTCCAAGGACCGCAGCAACACAATGGTCTGGATTAAAACCGGTTAGTAACCCAAATCCAGGAGACCTCGTATTCTTTGAAACCTACGCCCCAGGTCCTACACATGTAGGCATTTATTTAGGCAATAATAAATTTATTCAAGCTGGATCTTCTGGTGTTTCGATTGCAGATATGACCAACACTTATTGGAAACCTAGATATTTGGGCTCTAGAACGGTTATAAATTAATAGATTTAAAAAAGGATGTCTTAAAGCGTTATTACCGGCGGCGACATCCTTTTTAGTTTTCTAAAAATTAAAAAATTAGTACTTTATGAATTGCCCAATTCGCTATATACTTATAAAGTGTCTTTTTTTCTAAATGACAGAGACCTCAAAATATTGAAAAAATGGAATGGAATGGTTGGAGGTTTAGATGTTTAATTTAACATTGTTTCGAGCGGTTTTTTATCAATCCCGGATTCCGCAATTAATAAGTTCAATAGATTTAAACATGGTTCAATTTAATCCAGCGTTTTGCGAGTTTGTTGGTTATTCGCCCGATGAACTGGAAAAAATGTCAATGGAAAAGATTTCCCACCCTGATGATATGGCAGCTGATGCACAATTATTTGGAGAATTATTAGATCGAAAAAGGGATGAATATCAGCTGGAAAAGAGGTATATCCACAAGTCGGGAGAAATTAAAACGGGGGTATTAACAGTATCGAAAATACATGAACAATTGACGGGTGAAGAATATTTACTCGGTCAAGTTCTCGACATCACTGAGAAAAAACATATGGAGAACGCTTTAAAATATAGAGAGAAGAAATACCGGCTCCTTGCCGAGCATTCTTCTGACATCATCATGTTACATAAAGTTGATTTTTCCTGCCTTTATATTTCTCCTTCAGTTAAAACCGTACTGGGATATCAACCCGAAGAAATGATTGAAAAAAGTCCTCTAGAATTGATCCATCCTGATGACCTAATCGAATTAAGAAAACAGCAAATTTGTGACCATATTGAAGAAACGAAACTTATAACCTACCGTTGCCGCAAGAAGGACGGTTCTTTTATATGGATTGAATCAACGGTTAAGGCGCTAGTGTGTACAGAAACAGGAGAAGTGAAGGAGATTGTCACAGTTTCACGGGATATTGAGCAGCGGATGGAAACGCAGGACCGATTGCGAAAGTCCGAAAAATTAGCAGTGGTTGGACAAATGGCCGCCGCCGTTGCCCATGAGATTCGAAATCCATTAACACCTATCAAGGGCTTTATGCAGCTCTTAAATACGGAACAAGAAATGAATCCGGTTTATTTAAAAATTGTTTTGGATGAATTACAGCGAGTGGAGGCCATTATTTCTGAATTCTTAACAATGGCTAAACCACATACAAAAAAGTTGAGAATAGTTTTTGTTGACCAGTTAGTTAAACAGGTTGTACAACTATTACAGACAGAGGCTAAACTGGAGCAAAAAGGCTTGTATTTAGAAGTTGGCCAACCTATCCTTTCTATTATGGGTGATTCGAATTCCTTAACACAGGTGTTTCTAAATATCATCCAAAATGCCCTTGAGTCACTTTCTAAATGGGGGCAGGTTCATATAAGGGTCATGGCTGATAGTACGGGTGTGACGGTGAAAATTGAAGACAACGGTTGTGGCATCCCTAAAGAACGATTATCGAAGCTTGGCGAGCCGTTTTACTCGACAAAGGAAAGAGGGACTGGCCTTGGTTTAATGACCTGCTATAGGATTATAGAAGCACATCAAGGACGAATCGATATTGAAAGTGAAGAAGGGGAAGGGACAACTGTTACCATTTGGCTTCCTTATAGGACGGAAAAAAGTGAATAACCCCACTTGTTTTTATATCCCTCTTAAAGGTCGATTATTGATATTATATGATGGGTAATAATGTGAACGCGGAGGGGAATCCTTGCAAAAAAGAATTATCAGTATTTGTATTCTGCTCGTAATTATCGCGATCGGTTTATTTCAAAGAGATGTGTTGTTAGAAGTTGTTAAACATGGTGGCAGCTGGTCGATTATCGTCAGCATGATATTAGTTGCTATTTGTGTTTTCTTTCCTATTGTCCCTTTTCCTGTTTTGGCCGGTGTTATTGGTGCAGTATTCGGGATTACGCAAGGTGTATTTATATCTTTAACAGGGGCTATGGCCGGCACAATGGGTTTCTTTTATTTGAGCCGTTATGGTTTCAGAGATTGGGCTGAAAGAAAGCTGGCTTACTATTCAAAAATAAAAGAATATGAAGAGTTGCTAAACCGAAATTCGTTTATTGCAATTCTAAACTGCCGTCTTATCCCTGTTATTCCAGCACCAATAGTAAATATAATCTGCGGATTAAGTAGAGTAAAAGCGATTATTTTCTTTACAGCTTCACTAGTGGGGAAATTTCCAAATATCCTGATATTGTCCTATGCCGGCTTGCTTTTTAACAATAATAAGCTTTATTCCTTTGGGATTTATGGCTGTTATGTATTAATCATATTTTTTATAAATTTTGCGATTTTTTATCGCCGGTCTGCGAATAAAACTTCTCTTGATTAAATCGCTTGTTGCTGATTCAAGTCTTTTTGTTTATCAATCATGATGAATTCGTGGAAATAGCTTTTTAAAATAAGCCATTTTGCTGGATAAGTATAAATAAAATCTTCAACAGCCTGCAAGGAATAATAGATAAAATAGTCAAACGAGGTATTCTCTTTGCGCAAATCGTACAGCAGGGCATGAGGGACGGAGTAATAATCCTTCAACTGGTAAGGGTTCAAAGTAACAGCTTGGATATTTTGTTCGGCAAGATAATTTTTTATGGATTGTTCTTGTAAACTAACGCTTTCTTCCCTGGTTCGTCCATCGATGCTTATACGATCATTTATAAAATAAATACCATTCATACTAACCACCCTCTCAAAATTCATTGGTATTGTTATTGACAGGGATAGATAGAAGTATACGTATAGATAGAGAATGATGTTAAATAAGGTATCTGCAATCAATATGTGGGGTACAGCTATTTTTCTTATTTTTTCACTAAAATAGCATGATAACACCACGCATTTATTGGAAGTTTTGTTCCGAATGAAAACCTCTAAAAGTGCGAAATATAATCTTGGGTTGAAGGTTTAACCCGTTGATTCTTAAGGGTTTGTATTGCATCTGATATCCAAAAAATTGGAGGTAAATACATGAACACTCAACATACGATTACACACGTTAATCAATGCCGTCAACTCTCGCAGCAGCTTATCCAGCAAACACAGTTTAGTAATCAGCAATACCAGCAAATGCTGCAAAATGAGCAGCAGAATGTTCGTATGCTAGAGCAAATGCTGCAAAAAGAAAGAATGGCGGTTCAAACGATTCAACAAAGCTTACAAGGGCATGAGATGGCGATTCAACGCTGTCAAGAAGTTATTGCTCAGTGTAATCAATTGGAGAGAGAAATAGCGGGACAAATGGGGGCATTTGGATATCAAACAGTTACAAATATAAATCCTGCTTTTCAAACCCAAACATATCAACAACACCAATCTCACTCATTCCGTTAATTAGAAATAAGCGCGCACATTTCGATGTGCGTGCTTTTTTTTAGATAAAAAAAGGACCCGGCAAATACCGGGCAGGTTAAAACCTAATCTATATTAAGGGGGGCGGAGGTTAAAAAGGTTCTTTAAGAGAACCTTTTTATATCTTAATAGATAAATATGAACAAACTATGAAGGATTAGTTAATAGTTTAAGAAGGTTTTTAATAGATTATTTAAAGGGCCTATTTCGCAATATTTCCTCATTAATAAGTAAAGATTTCCATTCTAGAAATAGCTCACTGCTTAATATAAATAACAATAGGGAATTTATAAATCTAAAAGTGGGGGGAAAGTGTGGAGGATTTTTATCAAATTTTAGATGTTCTTGATTACCCTGAGGAAAAAGTAATAGCAACAATCATCGGTGTCAAAGGTTCTGCATACAAAAAAGAAGGTTCCTCAATGTTATTTTTTTCAGATGGAACTCAAATAGGAATGTTAACAGCCGGCTGCTTGGAAGAGGACCTGGCCTTAAAAGTAAGGGAGGTCTTTAAGAAACAAGAGGCGATAATTCTCCAATACGATATGTATATGGAGGATGATTTGGATTGGGGGCAAGGAGCTGGCTGCAATGGCACAATTGATATATTAATCGAACCGGTCACCGAGCAATTAACAGAGGATCTTCTTATGGTTAAAGAACTTCTTAGCCAGCATAAGCCTGTTATTGCTTTAAAAAAGCTGGATGATCTCGGGGAATATGTATTTATCGAGGAGGATGGGGAGCCGTTTGGAAACTGGTCGGGTCCGCTCCCGACAATCGAGTTTACTTCTAAAAGCGGCAGCATCACACGGGATGGCTCGCCAGTCTTTCAACAAACGTTTTATCCTAAGCCGCGCTTAATTATCTTCGGTGCAGGACCAGATGCAAGACCACTTGTCTCATTAGCGGCTGAAATCGGTTTTTCAGTAGTGGTTTGTGATTGGCGGGAAACATTTTGCTTGAAAGAACATTTTCCTTCGGCAGCCAAAATTCTGCAAGGTTTTCCTATCGATCTCCTTCAACGGATTTCCTTTTCACCCTATGATTTTGTGGTCATAATGACCCATCAATTCAAAAGAGACCAAGAATTGTTGAAGAGAATCCTAAATAAAAATATTCGATACTTAGGTGTTTTGGGACCAAGAGAACGAACCAGGAGATTGCTAAATAGCGAGGACATTCCGAGAGGGATATTTTCACCAATGGGTGTGGCAATAGGTGCAAAGGGTCCTGTTGAAATAGCGGTTAGTGTAATGGCACAAATGATTGAAGTATGGAGAAAACCGTTGCACGAAAGAATAGAATTGCTTTGGACCATTCCAGATTAGCAACAAAGTGTTAGGAGGTTGAACTGTGGAGGTTATTGGGAAAAGTGTTATCCGCAAAGATGCACTTGAAAAGGTGACGGGTCGAGCAAAGTATACCAACGATTATTATACAAATCCAATGCTGTCCGGAAAAATGGTCATCAGTCCCTATGGTCATGCAAAAATCGTCAATATTAACACAATTGAGGCATCCCAAGTCCCCGGTGTCAGAGCGATCCTTGCTGGCCAGCATTTCCCATTAACAGGTGAGGCTATCAGGGATCGACCGCCAATAGCCGTTGATAAGGTTCGGTACCATGGTGAACCTGTGGCACTTGTTGTCGCAGATACCCCTGCCCAGGCAAAAAAGGCCGCAGACTTGATAAAGGTTCAATATGAACTACTTCCGGTCGTCAATTCGCCAACCCAGGCATTTAAAGAAGGGGCACCGCTGGTCCATGAAGGACTTGGAAACTATGATAAAGATGAAGATTCCCACCCTGTTCCGGGGACAAATATCGCCACCCTTATTAAAATACGTAAAGGGAATATAGAAGCCGGATGGGCAGCGAGTGAAATCGTAGTCCAAGAAAGCTTTTCCTTTGCACCTTCCGATCATGCCGCCATGGAAACAAGATGTGCAACCGCCGAAATCAAGCCGGATGGAACAATCATGATTATGACCTCATCACAGGCTCCATTTATGGTCAAACAGCTTATCGCCAATTACTTTAAGGAGGATATTGGCAAGATTGTAGTCCAAACACCATTGGTTGGCGGAGCCTATGGGGGGAAAGCGGCTGTACAGCTGGAGGTCCTTGCATACCTTGCTTCTAAGGCGGTCGGAGGAAAGCCAGTCAAAATATTAAATGATCGGGAACAAGATATCATCACTTCTCCGTGTCATATCGGACTAGATGCCACTATTAAACTAGGGGCAGACAGGAAGGGGAAAATAACAGTAGCTGAAATTCAATATTTATGGGATGGCGGTGCTTATTCAGATAAGGCAATCGATGTAACGCGGTCAGGAGCCGCGGATTGCACAGGGCCTTATAATATTGAAAATGTGTGGTGTAATTCCTACTGCATGTATACCAATCATCCGTATGCCTCTCCATTTCGGGGATTCAGCCATTCGGAGTTGTCATTTTGCATTGAACGCACAATGGATATCCTTGCTCAAAGATTAAATATGGACCCGTATGATCTTAGATATATCAATGCGATCATGCCAGGTCATACCACCCCCACTAGGGTTAAGCTGAATAAAAGCAATGTTGGTAACCTGCAAAAATGCATTCAGAAGGCCCGAGAGTTAATTAAATGGGATGAAGGAGCCATAAAGGAAATAGATGAACGATTTGTTCGAGTAAAGGGAGTAAGCTGCAGCTGGAAAACCACAACCATAGATCCTAACGCTCCATCAGGGGCAATCATTACCTTCAACCGCGATGGAAGTTTAAATTTAATGTCTGGCGTTATTGAGATAGGGACAGGGACAAAGACCATCCTTGCTCAAATCCTCGCCGAAAGGCTAAAAATGGACATAGATAAAATCCATGTCCGAATGGAGGTAGATACGCAAACCACACCAGAACACTGGAAGACCGTTGCCAGCCGCGGGACTTACATGGGTGGAAGAGCGGTCCTAAATGCAGCGGAGGATGTAATTAATCAGTTAAAAGAGGTCGCCTCTTGTGTCCTTCGGGCCCCAAAAGAGGATATTGAAGTTGCTAACAGCCGTGTCTTTTTGCGGGATGACCCTACCATCGGTCTCGATTTTAAAGATGTCGGCTACGGTTATCAATATCCAAACGGAAATGCTATCGGAGGGCAGATCATTGGCAGAGGAAAATTTATTTTACGACACCTGACACATTTGGATCCCGAAACAGGAGAAGGAAAGCCCGGTCCAGAATGGACTGTTGCGGCATATGGGGTTGAAATTGAATTAGATAAAAGAGACTATACGTACCGGCTGTTGAAAGCATGTACCGTGGTGGATCTTGGCAGAGTAATGAACGAAAAAGCCGCCCTTGGTCAGGTAATGGGGGCGATGAGCATGGGATTGGCCTTTGCCGGCCGTGAAACCTTTTATTTTGATGAGTTAGGAAGGGTCTTGAATCCTCAGCTCAGAACCTATAGACCGCTAAGATACGGAGAGCATCCTGAATACCTTGTCGGTTTTGTTGAAACTCCACAGCTAGACGGCCCATATGGAGCCCGCGGTGTCGGAGAGCATGGACTACTGGGGATGCCAGGGGCGCTGGGGAACGCATTATCACTCGCTGCAGGTGTATCGCTTCGGAATCTTCCGCTCCTTCCGGAATTAATCTGGAGGGCAAAGGAGGCATCCCATCATGCTCCCCTTTGATTTTGAATATTATCGTCCAGAAACATTAAAGGAGGCTGTTGATTTATATCAAAAATTAGATCAACAGGGGAAGCAGCCGTTTTATTTTTCTGGAGGGACTGAATTAATAACACTTGGAAGAATTGACTTAGCATACACGGAGGCTGTTATTGATATCAAAGGAATTCCTGAATGTAATATTATGCAAGTTTCTGGAGACCATTTATTGCTCGGCAGTTCACTCACTTTAACGGGTTTAGAAGAAGCTGGTCTCTTCCCGCTATTAACAAAGACATCCAGTGAAATTGCAGATCATTCAGCTCGCGGGAAGATTACTTTGGGGGGCAATATTTGCGCGCGGATTTTTTACCGGGAAGCGGTCCTGCCCTTTTTACTAGCCGAAAGCATGGTCTTGATAATTGGAACTGAGGGAAAAAAAATGGTGCCAATTAATGATGTGTTTCAAGGTCATTTACGTTTGAATAAGGGAGAATTTTTAGTTCAAACGGCTACGGAAAATCGTTATATACAGGCCCCGTACTTTACGGTTAAACGAAGGCAGCAATGGGAAACTGGTTACCCGTTGATTACGTTAGCAGCCTTAAAAATCAATCAAAAAATTCGGGTAGCGGTCAGCGGTTTATGCCCATTTCCGTTCCGGTCGCCCGCTGTGGAGGAATCGATCAATGCACGGGGGAATTCGATTGAAACAAGGGTAGAAGGAGCCCTTAATGCATTGCCTCAGCCTATTTTAGATGATATAGAGGGTTCCAGTGAATATCGTTTATTTGTCCTGCGGAATTTGCTGTTGGATGCGTTAGCAAACCTAGATAGGGAACAGTAATAATAGGGAGGAGAAGGCCCTGAGATCCTATTCCATAACATTAGATGTGAATGGTGAAAGTTATACTTTGTTGGTGAGTCCAGCTGATACTCTTTTGTATGCCCTACGAAGCTATCTCGGCCTGACTGGTGCAAAGCCAGGCTGTTTAAATGGGGACTGCGGTGCCTGTACAATTAATATTGACGGATGGCCGATGAAGTCCTGCTTGATGCTGGCTGTCGAAGCGGCTGGGAAAAAAGTGACGACAATTGAAGGACTTCATGAAACAGCAATACAAAAAGCGTTTATTGAAAATTTTGCTTTTCAATGCGGCTATTGTACGCCAGGCTTTATAATGAATTGTCACTCGTTAATCGAGCAGCATCCCGATGCTGATGATGAAACGATAAAGGAATGGCTGGAATCAAATATTTGCCGATGCACAAGCTACGCTGAGATTGAAAAAGCTGTCAAAACAGTGTTGCGGAAGAGGTAAGCATTGGTTAGTTTGTTTAACCGATTGATGCTTTTTCCAAAAGGTCAAATAGGGTGCGATGAATGCACCCTATTTGCCTTTCATTCGAAAATACGTATCCAATACACGACGGCCAATTTTAAGATTTGCTCGATTATCCTCTTTGCCGTCGTATGCCCATGGAACTATAACGGCCATCGCCACCTCTGGATTAGAACTTGGAGCATAACTCACAAGGCTTAAATTCATAACAGGCGGTGGTTCTTTGCCAAAACGACTACGCATTGGCCCATCATAAAAGGCCTGAGCGGTTCCTGTTTTTCCGGCAGGAGAGTATCGGGCACCTTCGAAAAACTTGTAAGCAGTTCCGCCAGGTTCTTGCATTACTTTTTTAAAGCCTATTTGCACGCGTCTAAGCCATTCTTTTTTTACATCAATCGTATTAAGGACGGTAGGGTTAATATCTTTCCATACAGGCCCCAGCGTCTCTCCATCACGCGCAGGTTCTCTGATTTGTTTAACGATATGCGGCTGCATTCGGCAGCCCCCATTGGCAATCGTTGAAACATATTGGGCTAGTTGCATGGCTGAATAGGTATCATATTGTCCAATTACGAGGTCAAGTAAATATCCCGGCAGCTTACTTTCACCCTTAAAACCTGTCTGCTCATTCGGTAAATCAATTCCAGTCCTTGTTCCTAAACCGAATGAGGCAAAAGAACTCCTTATCGTTTCAAAAGCCATTTTATTGGTAAAATTCAGGGGTTTGTCATATTCATAATGCCCTTTGCCAATCCTTATAGCGGTATGGAACATATAAACGTTAGACGACTTTTTTAAGGCATTAATTTCATTTAACCGACCTAAATAAGTATAGGATTTTTTAATAGGCGTACCTTTGATTTTGATCCCTCTATCATCAAAATAAGTATTAGGTGAAATGGCTCCTGTCTTATAGCCGGTTAATATGGTAGCTCCTTTTACAGCTGACCCTACGCTATAGGTTGTCGTAAAGGTTCCCAGGGCATCATCCATCATTTCGGTTCTTCCAGTTTTTGAGTCTTTTACGATTTTCCTTCCTGACATGGCCAGTACATCACCAGTTTTAGGATCCATTAATACCACATAAGCTCGGTCGGTTAAACGTGTACCAGGCCATCTTTTCGCTGCCCAAAGCTCTTCGTCAATAATTTTATTAACGGCTATCTGCAAATCCATATCGATGGACAAAACAAGGTCTTTTCCTTTATTACCTGGTAACACTGTTTCGGTTTCAATCACATTGCCTTCTTTATCGGTAATGTTTTTCACCTTTGATTTATTACCTTGCAGGACATCCTCATATTGCGCCTCTAACTGGCTTTTCCCAACCCTGTCATTACGGCTATAACCTCTAGCAAGAAAATAATCTAATTGGTCAGCGGGGAGTCCATCCCCTGATTTGGTCACGTTACCTAAAACAGACCTTAACGTATTTTCAAAGGCATAGGAACGGTCCCAATCAGTTGTAGTTTCAACACCAGGGAGGGATTGGAGATTCTCACTTACAACGGCAAATTCCTTCTCAGAGACGCCTTCGTTTTTAACGATTACTGGTATAAATTTAACGCCTTTGCTGAATTCCCTATAAATCGCTAACATCTCCAGATCTTTTTCTGTAAGTCGATTTAATTCTGCCGCAGTGATCCTGTCAAGTTTTAATTGATAGAGGTCAATATCTGTAAGTTTCTTGGCACGATACAAAGCTTTTTCTTGCTCGGTAATTTTTGCGTTAACCTGCTCGGGGTATTTCATCATCCAATAGTCCCGTTTATCTCTTTCGGTAACCATATCTGTTTTTTTCTCGATGAGATGCGCTAATTTTTTAGCTGTTTGCATCATTTCTAACTGACTAAAACCTATATTAGTAAAGGTAATCGCACTTTTTGGAATATTATCAACAACGACCCGGTAATCCCGGTCATAAATTTTCCCCCTTGGGACAGGATTACTTACAGTTATGTCTTCCTTTCTCTCCAAATCTCTTTTGAAGTTTTCTCCGTAAACAATTTGGACAAAACCAAGTCTTAGTATCAAGATGGAAAATAGAAAAAACACACTAAAAAAAAGCATATTTAAACGAAAAGGAAAATGAGATTTTTTCTTTTTCTGATTTTCCAAGTTGGCAGCACATCCTTTTTTCCAAATAGTTTCCTTTTCTTAGTATGCCTATTAGAAATAATAGGTACAACCAAAAGTAAAGAAAGTAAGTATTTCAAAACTTTACCATTATTTGAATTTTTACTTTATAATAAATGAGATGCTTTAGTTATCAGGTAAGGGGGTCTAAAAATGGCGGAGAAAGTGGTTCAACCATCATCATTGCAAAAGGCAATGGAACAATTTAAACTTCTAGACGAGAAAATAACGCATTACTCAAGTATCTTAGGTTTAGCAGATTGGGATCAAAAGGTGATGGCACCGAAAAAAGGCCGGAACGTTTTTGCCAAAGCGACTGGAACATTACGAACCGAAATCTTTCAACTGTCGGTTTCACCAGAAATGGGCCATTTGTTAGAAACGCTAACTTTAGAAAAACATTATTCTCAATTGGATCAAGTGACTCGGGCAAAGGTGCGGGAATATAAGACGTATTATCAAAAATCTAAAGCCATACCCGCTGATCTTTTCAAGGAATATAGTATTTTAACTGCTCAGGCAAATGATGCTTGGGAGGATGCAAGAGAAAACAATGATTTTGCCAGCTATCTGCCTTTTTTAGAAAAAATCATTGACTACAAACGCCAATTTTCGAAAATATATGGTTATAATGAACACCCATATGATGCTCTGCTCGATGAGTTTGAGCCAGGATTAACGGTGAAAAGATTGGATCCTTTATTTGCAAAATTACGGGAATCTAGTGTGCAATTATTAGAACGAATCAGAAAAAATGGCCAGCCTACAAAAGTGAAAGTGTTCGATCAATCATTTGAAATTGAAAAACAAAAGGCCTTTAATCGGTTTATTTTACCACTGATTGGTTTTGATATGCAGGCAGGCAGACTTGATGAAACCGTCCACCCGTTTGCGCAGACCGTTAATATTGGGGATGTCCGATTAACAACACGATACTTAGAAAAAAATGTCCGTTCGGCATTGTTTGGGACGATCCATGAAGCAGGACACGGTATATATGAGCAGCATGTCAATCCTAATTATGAAGAAACCGTGCTGCAAAGTGGGGCATCCTTTGGAATTCACGAATCACAATCAAGATTTTTAGAGAATATGATAGGACGCAGCCGGGAATTTTGGCATTTCTTTTTTCCAAAGCTTAAGGAGTATTTTCCAGAGCAATTGAAAGATGTGACTGTTGAGGAATTTTATCGTGCGGTTAATACCGTTCAGCCATCCTTGATCCGTGTGGAGGCTGATGAACTAACCTATAACCTGCATATCATGCTGCGCTATGAAATTGAAAAAGCCTTAATCGGCGGGGAGATTGAAGCTAGGGATTTACCGGCGATTTGGAATCAGAAAATGATGGATTACCTAGGGATTTCGCCTGGGACTGATACAGAAGGGGTCTTGCAGGATGTGCATTGGTCATTCGGCGGAATCGGCTATTTTCCTTCGTATTCATTAGGGAATTTATATGCAGCTCAAATTCTCCGCGCGATTCAAAAGGACATTCCGGATCTTTACAGCAATATTGAAAAGGGCAAGTTTAAGATTATACAAGAATGGTTGAAGGAGAATATCCATCAGTATGGAAAACTCTATACACCAAATGAGTTAATCGTTAAGGTAACAGGTGAGGAATTAAATGCAGATTACCTGATCGATTATCTGGAGAAAAAATATGCAGAGGTATATTGCCTATAAAAAACGTTGACATTTTTATTACAGTTTAGTATATTAATAGTAATTAAATATTTCCTTTTAAAGGGGAGTAGCTGCTACAATAAAGTCGTCATTTCGAGAATGTATTTCTCCGGCTTTATTGGCAACATGAACGTTGTTAGCAAGACCTTTACTTTACTGTAAAGGTCTTTTCTGTGTTTTTTTAGGCCTTTACTGTTACAGTAGAGGCCTATTTTTATGGCGTGAGGGAGTATTTGGAAAAAATCAACTACTTAGGAGGAATTTTGAATGGATTTTACTTTATTACTGGAATACAGTTGGGTTTTACTCATCTTGGTGGCTTTAGAAGGACTATTAGCAGCAGACAATGCCCTCGTCCTCGCGATTATGGTGAAACATCTTCCGGAAGAAGACCGAAAAAAAGCGTTATTCTACGGTTTGGCCGGGGCGTTTGTGTTCCGTTTTGCATCTTTATTTGTGATTTCGTTTCTCGTAGACGTGTGGCAGGTTCAAGCCATTGGAGCACTGTATTTAATCTTTATGGCCGCTAACCATATTTTCCGGAAAGTTGTAAAAGAAAAATCAGAAGAAAAGGATGAAATGGAAACTAAGAAGAACAGCAGATTTTGGACAACAGTTTTGAAGGTGGAATTGGCGGATATAGCCTTTGCTGTTGATTCGATCTTGGCCGCCGTCGCGATGGCGGTTGTTCTTCCTGACACGCCGCTGCCAAATATCGGTGGGCTCGATGGCGGTAAATTCCTTGTCATATTTGCAGGCGGGATTATTGGCTTAGTAATCATGCGTTTTGCCGCAAATCAATTTGTAAAACTCTTGGAAAAGAGACCTGGTCTTGAAATCGCAGCTTTTACGATTGTTGGCTGGGTCGGAGTGAAGCTTGCCGTTTACACACTTTCACATCCATCATTGGCAATATTAAACGAAGAATTTGCTCACTCTACGGAATGGAAAGTAAGCTTTTATTTAGTATTAGTTGCAATTGCAGCTGCAGGATGGTTCTTCTCAAAAGAGCAGCGGGAAACAAAAAAAGTAAATGTTTGATAAAGGGGGAACTCGCCAATTGGCGGGTTTTTCTTTAAAAGATAAGAAAGTATAAATTTAACTTCGAGAATTTTCCAGCTCTAGGCGCCATCGGCTCGAGGTCACAAGCCAATCCGTCCAAAAGGTTAAAGAACAACCTTTCGGCCGGCTCATCTTGTGCTTGTCGCCGATAGGCAGGCGCCTTACGCTTTTCTTATTCTTTAAGTTAGTGTCAGTTTCTGTTTCACATACTATTCAAAGTAAAAGAGATATTATAGATAGGATTAACATTTATCTTGTCAGTGGCGATAGGTAAGGACTACCATTTTGTTTTTCCACTTTTACAAAAAAAAGCGTTATAATAAGAAGTATTAAAGGCAAAGCTGCCTAATTTTTTAATTTTTTTGGAGTGATACATATTATTAGAAACAGTATTCCTAACTTATTTACACTTGCAAATTTATTTTTTGGTTTTTTATCTGTAATGAACTCTGCAGAAGGGGATTACAAGAATGCTGCAATTTTAATCTTGATTGGTATGATGCTTGACAGCATGGATGGGCGAATTGCCCGAATGTTGCGGGCAGATAGCGAATTAGGGAAGGAATTGGACTCCTTGGCTGACATAGTCACCTTCGGAGTTGCACCTGCGATGATGGCCTATTATTCGTACTTTTCTTCCTTTGGCATTCTTGGGATGGCAGTTGCCGGACTATTCCCGTTATTTGGCGCCTATCGGTTAGCTCGGTTTAATATCAATGCTGTTAAGTCGTCGCTAAAACATTTTACAGGTGTTCCGATTACAGCAGCAGGTGGGCTATTAACTCTTTTAACGTTATTTCAATTAAAAATGCCAGGTTTCATTTTTGTGATTGCCTTTTTTGTATTATGTATTTTGATGGTAAGTACGATTAAAATCCCGAGCTTAAAGGAAATACCTCTGCCGAAATACGGAATTATCATAACTCTTTTCTTGGGTTATGCACTCTATATTGTCTTTAAAAAAGAACAGCACCGTTTTCCATATTTTATTTATGTCGCAATACCGCTTTATGTAGCCTTCATCGGTTACCAAATGGTCCGGACAAAAAGAAAACACACAACAAAATAAGTAAAAGCAAAAGAAAAGGTGACAGGCACCATGTGAAGAATTCACATGGTGCCTGTCACCTTTATTAATGGTTACATTCCAAATGACATGACCCAAATAGATCCAGCTACCGCTACGAATGCGATGAATACTCCGGAAGCGATGTTGATCATATTTGATTTACCGTCTTCACCTTCGTTCAAGTGCATGAACATGAAGAGCTGCAGGGCCGCTTGGATAACCGCTAAACTGCCAATCACCCATAAAATCGTTTTGAAGGAAAGGGATGTTTTTAAGGCTACGAAAAGGGCTGCGAAGGTGAGTACCAACGAAGAGATAAAGCCCAAGACGTGAGATATAGGAAATCCTTTTGTATTTTTAGCCATCTTATGCCACCATCCTTGCTAAATACACAAATGTGAAAATAAAGATCCAAACAACATCCAAGAAGTGCCAGTATAGCCCGATAATAAACGTCTTTCGTGCAGTAACAGGTGTTAAACCTCTTTGCAGTAATTGGATAATAACCATTGTTGCCCAGCCAATACCCATACTAACGTGAAGACCGTGGGTACCAAGCAAGACAAAGAAGCTTGATAGGAAGGCACTTGTAGTCCATGTTGCACCTTCATGTACATAGTGAATAAATTCAGTTATTTCAAAGAATACAAAGCCTGCACCCAGCAGCAGGGTAATGACAAACCATAGAATTAACCCATTACGATTGCTTCGGCGCATTTCATAAATAGCAAGACCCATGGTAAAACTACTTGTTAATAGCAAGATGGTCTCAATCATGACACCCTTTATTTCAAAGAGTTCATGTGGAGTAGGGCCACCCGCATATCTTGCATTAAGAACCGAGAAAGTTGCAAAGAGTGTTCCAAAAAGGATAATCTCGGCTCCTAGGAAAATCCAGAAGCCAAGAATGTTCATACGGTTTTGTTCTGTTTGATATTCAAGTGGTAGAGCTGTATTTACATTAGCTGACATGGTTGTTCACCCCTTTATCTTTACCGCGCCATGCCTTTTCAATCTGTTTAATTTCATCTACTTTTACATGGAAGCCGTCATTATAATCGAAAGAACGAACGATTAAACCTGCAAGGATTCCAACAGTTGCCACAAGGGCAGCGATTTTCCATTCAAAGACAAGTAAGAAACCGGCAATTCCGAAGATAACGCCCATATAGAATGGCAAGCCCGAATTGCTAGGCATATGAATTTCTTCAATTTCTTCTTCTTTCAAAGTAAGACCTTCATTATGCTTTTTCATATACCAGAAAGCATCGATTGACTTTACTTCTGGTTGTTTAGCAAAGTTATAGAATTGAACAGGTGAAGCAGTTGCCCACTCTAGTGTTCTAGCATCCCATGGATCGTTAGAAATATTACGGTCAGCATATCTAGCACTCCAATAAATGTTATAGCAAAGAACTGCAAAACCAGCGGCTAAAATAACCGCACCAATAGCAGAAACTAAGAACAATGGAGCAAATCCTGATTCAGCAGAGAAGGTGTACGCACGACGTACGGCTCCATCAAGTCCAAGGAAGAACATTGGCATAAATGTTACGTTAAAACCAATTACGAATAACCAGAAATGAATCTTACCAAGTTTTTCATTTAACATATGACCGAACATCTTTGGCCACCAGTAATATAGAGCCCCGAATACCGCAAACACAACACCAGGAATTAATACATAGTGGAAGTGTGCTACAAGGAATAGGGTATTATGATATTGATAATCTGCTGCACCCATCGCAAGCATAACCCCTGTGACACCACCGATGACAAAGCAAGGAACGAACGCTAGTGCCCAAAGCATCGCTGTCGTAAATTGAATACGGCCTTTTCTCATCGTAAATAACCAGTTAAACATTTTAACCCCTGTCGGGATCGCAATCATCATAGTTGTGATCGAGAAAACTGAGTTTACGGCAGGGCCTGAACCCATTGTAAAGAAGTGGTGAACCCAAACTAACATACTTAATGCTGCAATTCCGACAATGGAAAATACCATTGATTTATAACCAAAAAGCTGTTTATGAGAGAAAGTTGAAATAATCTCAGAGAACATACCGAATGCTGGAAGTACCACGATGTAAACCTCAGGGTGTCCCCATAACCAGAATAGGTTCGCCCACATCATATCCATACCGCCTGCGCTTAATGTAAAGAAGTGAGTACCGAAAATACGGTCAAAAGTCATCAACGCAAGGGCAACTGTGAATATTGGGAAGGCCGATACAATGATAACAGACGCAATAAAAGAAGTCCAAGTAAACATTGGCATTTTCATAAGGCCCATGCCTTTTGTTCTCATTTTTAAAATTGTTACTACAAAGTTAATCCCTGTCATCAGGGTACCGATACCCGCAATCTGCAAGGCTATTGCATAATAGTTGTTCCCGATACCTGGGGTAAATTCTTTACCCGCAAGAGGGAAGTAAGCAGTCCAACCCGCATCAGGTGATCCGCCCACAACAAACGAGATGTTAAAAAGCATCGCACCTGCAAAGAATAACCAAAAGCTTAGTGCATTCAATTGAGGGAACGCGACGTCACGTGCGCCAATTTGTAATGGAACAACAACGTTCATGATACCAATTAATAATGGCATCGCTGCAAAAAGAATCATGATAACGCCATGAGTCGTAAAAATTTCATTGTAATGCTGTGCATCCAAAAACTTTAATTCCGGACGTGAGGTTTGGGCTTTCATTAGAAGACCATCTACACCACCACGGAAAAACATTAACACACCAGAAAGGATGTACATAATCCCAATTCGTTTATGATCTACAGTGGTTAGCCATTCGCGCCAAAGCCACTTCCATTTTTTTAAATAAGAAACACCTGCTACAATACCAATCATCGTTAGTAAAATAGCAATCTGGGAACCTAGGATGAGCGGGTTGCCGACGATAAAGAAATCATGCCAATTAATGCCCATCAATGTTCACCTCCATTTGATTTATCAGTCGTATTCGTCGAGTCTTTTGAAGTTTCAGTAGATGGTTCTTCATCCTTGAAAATTTGGCCTTTTACGCCATGAACTTCATATAATTTTGGATTAGTAAAAGTTTTAGAGTTCATTTGTGAATGGTCAACCCATTGTAAATGTGTACCGACGTAGGTTTCACGTCCTAAATGTGTTGGGTTCAGCAATTCATAATATTTCTTTTCAGTCAATTTAGGAGCAGTGTCTTTAACTTCATTTACCCATTTTTCAAAGTCTTTAGTGTTCTTAGCTTCCACGGTAAATTCCATATCCGCATAGCCTTTTCCGTTAAAGTTTGTATTTCTGCCTAGGTATTCCCCAACTTCATCAGCAGTTAAATACAATTCTGTTTCCATTTTATTCATGGTGTACTTTTGACCGCCCAATTGTGGAACCCAGAACGATTGCATAGTGCCTGCAGATGTTAATTTAAACTTAACAGGTGTTCCGACAGGAATGTTTACATAATTGACAGTTTCAATCCCTTGTTCAGGATAACTAAAAATCCATTTCCAGTCAGCTGAGGTAACATTAATCGTAATCGGCTTTTTATTTTCATAACCAGCCGGAACCTTTTCAAGCTTGTAAATCGTAGATACAGTAGGAATCGTGAGGGCAATGACAATTAGAATTGGGATAAAGGTCCAAATTAACTCTAATTT
Organism: Bacillus sp. OTU2372; assembly: GCF_038440275.1. Lineage (NCBI taxonomy): Bacteria > Bacillati > Bacillota > Bacilli > Caryophanales > Bacillaceae > Bacillus > Bacillus sp. OTU2372. The sequence continues at coordinate 198,115 of NZ_JASATK010000004.1, read as the reverse complement.
CGTACTGCCATGTTCCTCTGGTGGCTCATAGTCTTTATTCTCAGGTGTTGCACGGTATTTCCAAACGATATATCCGAATAAACCAAATACCACAACTACCACAAGTGCCATAAAGACTAATGACCAGTTAATTAAGCCAAGAATTTCTCTTGCTGCTGGACCTTTTGGATCAAAAACAACCATTTTTGAATCACAACCGCTAAGGAGCAGCACAGGCAATAAAGCCAATAGTGGAACAATAAAGATCTTTCTAAACATGTCCGTTTTTCCCTCCAAAATATTTGTTCATTTGTTCACAATTTTAACGTGAATGTATTCACAAACTTCAATAGAATAATACATTCACTTCAAAATTACAAGCATTTAAATTAATTATTAACTGATATTTATTAACAACTCATTGCGATATCACAATATTAACAATTACGCCATGATGTTTATATAGGTTTTTTGAAAAAGTTGTGACAAATTTGTTAAGGATTTAAAATGCTAATATGGAAATTAATTGGAATCTGGCACGTGCATTTTTCAAATTCCCTTTATATAAAGGGTTTTAGCGTTTAAAACTGTCTATTTTAGTCTTATCGTGGGATAATAAAATAGAATACATAATAGAGGAGAGCGCAAAATGAAGGTAAAAATTAATCGCCATGCTGCAAAAGAATTGAAAAAGATGTTGGAAAGTGAAGAGGCAGAAGGCAAACTATTTCGTGTATATGTGACAAGCATGCACGGAGATCATGCCCATTATGACTTGATGCTTGACACACCAACTGAAAATGATGAAGTTGTCAAAACGGATAAGGATATTGATTTTATCCTTGATAAAAGTGATGAGTACTTGGATGGCGTCTGGATTCAATTTTTCCATGTCCCAAAAGAGGAATGGCTCATTACCAACCCATCAAAAGGCGGACACCATCACCATCATTAATAACATTTATGATCCTGCTGTAGAGCAGGATTTTTTATTTAACCATAACTATATTATGTAAACTAATACGGTTATTTTTGAAAAGTTACTAATAAAAATGTTATCTTATAAAGGACCATGGGAGAAGGGAGTTTATGACAGTAATGGAAAATTTCAAGAATGATGTTGAAATCAAGTTAGTTGCGCTCGATATGGATGGGACTTTGTTAAATAATAAAGGCCAAGTTTCAGAAGAAAATCGTAAAGCGATTAAGGCTGCAAAAGATAAAGGTATAATCGTTGTTCTCAGTACAGGGCGTTCTATACTTACCGTTCGAGAACATGCGGATGATTTAGAGCTCACCTCCTACTTAGTAACAGTAAATGGCAGTGAGATTTATGATGAAAAAAGGGGTCTGGTTGAAAGAAACCTTGTCAATACAGAGCATATCCAGTGGATGTGGGAACTGTCAAAACTACATAAAACTAAGTTTTGGGCCATTAATACAGAGCGTACCTGGCACAATGAAATGCCGGATGATTTTCATAAACTGGACTGGTTGAAATTCGGCTTTACGATTGAAGATGATGCAACTAGGGAACTGGTTTTTAACGAACTGACCTCAAGAGGTGAATTTGAATTAACGAATTCCACGTTAAAAAACATTGAGGTTAATGCAGCCGGTATTAATAAGGCGCGCGGGCTGGCGCTTGTCTGCTCCAGGTTAGGAATCGAAATGAAGAATGTAATGGCAGTTGGCGACAGTCGAAACGACTTAATGATGATCAAAGAGGCTGGACTGGGTGTTGCAATGGGTAATGCCCAAGATGTGGTCAAAGAAGAAGCAGACTGGATTACGTCAACAAATGAAGAGGATGGGGTAGCTAAAGCCATCCAGAAATGGGTTCTTTAGAATAATTAAAAGTTATTGGTATAAAGGATTATTACTTTGGTAAAACTAAATTTGCAAATAAATTTTGCAAAATTATGTAATGGCTACGTGCTAGGAGGCTACAAAGAAAATGGAACATGGTAAAGTAAAATGGTTTAACAGCGAAAAAGGATTTGGATTCATTGAGCGCGAAGGCGGAGAGGATGTATTCGTTCATTTCTCAGCTATTCAAGGCGAAGGGTACAAGTCTTTGGATGAAGGTCAAGAGGTTACATTTGAAATCGAAAATGGCCAACGTGGACCGCAAGCCGTCAACGTTCAAAAACAATAGACCTATCAATAAAACAGACCCTTACAAAGGGGTCTGTTTTTTGATTTTTTTCCATTCATCCACATGGATCACTGATTCATTTTAATATATCCTTTAATTAATAAGTAAAATTTTTGGACGTTATTTCTTAAATTGGGAATAACGTCCTTCTTTTTTTAATACGAATGTAATAGTGAGTACAGGTTATATTTTATATTTTTTATCAGATTATAATTATTATAATTTAGTATTGATTTTCACTAAAAATATATTATAATCTAGTTAAGTATTAAAAAATAGATTACGAGGTGATTAAATGAGTAATACGAACAAACATTTAACAACTGGAACAGGTGCCCCTGTCGGCGATAATCAAAATTCTATGACGGCTGGTTCGCGCGGACCAACCTTAATACAAGACGTCCACTTACTAGAAAAATTAGCACATTTTAACCGTGAACGCGTACCAGAGCGTGTGGTTCATGCAAAGGGGGCCGGTGCACATGGATATTTTGAAGTAACAAATGATATGTCTAAATATACAAAAGCAAAATTATTTAATGGGGTTGGTAAACGTACGCCAATGTTCATTCGCTTCTCCACCGTTGCCGGTGAACTGGGTTCTGCAGATACAGTACGGGATCCTAGAGGTTTTGCGGTTAAGTTTTATACGGAAGAAGGAAACTATGATTTGGTGGGTAACAATACACCAATCTTCTTTATTCGTGATGCGATTAAGTTTCCGGACTTCATTCATACACAAAAAAGAGACCCTAAAACCCATTTGAAAAACCCAAATGCAGTTTGGGATTTCTGGTCCTTATCACCTGAATCCTTACACCAAGTTACCTATTTAATGGGTGACCGTGGTCTCCCTGCCACATTGCGCCATATGAATGGTTATGGAAGCCATACCTTTAAATGGGTAAATGAGAATGGTGAAGCTTCTTGGGTAAAATATCACTTCAAGAGTGAACAAGGCGTTAAAAACATGTCCGCAGATGTAGCGGCGAAATTAGCTGGTGAAAATCCAGATTATCATACTGAAGATTTATTTAATGCGATTAAAAATGGCGACTTCCCAGCATGGAGGCTGCATGTTCAAATCATGCCATTTGAAGATGCCAATACGTATCGGTTCGATCCATTTGATGTCACAAAAGTGTGGTCACATAAAGATTATCCTTTAATCGAGGTTGGCAGAATGGTCTTAAACCGCAACCCTGAAAACTATTTTGCGGAGGTTGAACAGGCCACCTTCTCGCCAGGTACAATGGTACCAGGAATTGAGGCATCACCTGATAAAATGCTTCAAGGGCGTATATTTGCCTACTCTGATGCCCACCGTTACCGGGTGGGTCCGAACCATAACTTACTTCCAATTAACCGTCCGAAGGTAGAAGTGAATAACTATCAGCGTGATGGTGCAATGCGCTTTGATAATAACGGCGGCGGATCAGTTTACTATGAGCCAAACAGCTATGGCGGTCCAAAGGAAGTACCTGAACAACGACAAACACCTTTTGAAGTTACTGGTGCTGCAGCGCAGGTTGCTTATGACCATGAAGATCATTATACACAGGCCGGTGATCTATACCGTTTAATGTCGGAAGAAGAACGAACTAGATTAGTTGATACGGTAGTAGGGGCTATGAAACCGGTAGAGAGAGAGGATGTTAAATTACGTCAAATTCAGCACTTTTATAAAGCCGACCGACAATACGGCGAGAGAGTGGCCAAAGGATTAGGATTGGCGATTCCACAGGAAGTGAAATAAAACAGGTACAGGTTGTTCTTTCATGAACAGCCTGTTTTTTATTATATTCTCCAAATTCCGACAGCATTTTTCTTCTTATTAGACTAGTTTTAAGATAGGAGGAATTTTTTAATGTGCAAAAATTTATTTTTGCCTTGTATCGTGTAATCCTGGTCAGGGGAATTGTCCGGCGTCCTATGGCGGATTCACAATCAACAATGGGGATATTTCTGGAAATACAACCGTAGCAGACTCAAATTTTTAAAAAAACTTTTCCAGAAAAATTTTTGTAAAACGTCGAATTTTTTCGGAAGGATTTTAATTATATTATCCGAATTATAAGAATAGTATGTAGTAAAAAAAGGGGGTCTTAAAATTGGGGATTAAGGTGGTAGAGAAAGAAGAAATAAAAGTGGTTGGTATAGCTTGGACAGGTACATACTCTGAAGTAAAAACAATCCCAAATCTTTTTAACAAAATGGAAAATCGTTTAGCGGAAGTTTCTTGTCTGACCAACGAACCTGTTGTGATTGCGCCATTTCATAGCCGTGAAACAGAGTTTACTTATTATGTTACAAAACCTGTTGGAAAAATCGAGAATGTACCAGAGGGAATGGTTGGTTTCTCAATTCCGAGAAAGAACTATGTCTGTACTACTCATAAAGGAAGCCTGGAAGAAGTAGAAAATACATATCAACAACTGTTCAATTGGATGAAAGAATATGGTTATGAACAGGATTACCACGCCTTAGGGTTAGAAATTTTTAAAGAAGAGCATAAGCTGCAAAATATGTCAGGAGACTTGTATTTTGAGATTTATGTACCGGTTAGAACCTATAAGGAATAGTTAAAAAAGGAGTTTTTAGACTCCTTTTTTAAAATAAATGTGAAGAAATGGACATTACTTGTCTTCAAGCATTTCCCTTTACTATTTCTTTTTAGTATAATAACATTATATACAAAGCTAAATATTTCCTTCGGGGTCAGGTGAAATTCCTAACCGGCGGTGATGAAGCCAATGCTTCTTAGTCCGTGACCCGGTTAACATAATGTTAAACGGTGGATCTGGTGAAACTCCAGAGCCGACAGTTAAAGTCTGGATGGGAGAAGGAAAAATAGTGGGTTATGATTAGGGAGAAATTTGCCCATTTATACCCTTTATTTCCTATTGTCATTTTTAAGACCCTAAAGAAATTCTATTCTTTAGGGTCTTTTTTATACTCTGAAGGTATTTTATATAGCGTGGATCTAGTAAAAATGGGATTAGAATCTTGCCCGAGCCAAAGTAAGGAGAAGAAGGATTATGTTTACCGGAATCATTGAGGAAATAGGTAAAGTAGCAAAGATTCAGCGGACAGCCAATTCGTATGTATTAACAATAGAGGCTGAAAAAATACTACAAGATATACATCTTGGTGACAGCATTGCTGTAAACGGGGTCTGCCTGACGGTTACTTCTATTTTAGGAAAGCAGTTTACAGTAGACGTCATGCCGGAAACAGTTAAAGCGACCAGCTTAAATAACATTAAAAGTGGGACAAAGATTAATTTGGAACGTGCAATGGCTGCAGGCGGCAGATTTGGCGGGCATTTTGTCTCCGGACATGCTGATGGAACCGGGGTTATTAAAAGAAAACAAGCCTTAGAAAATGCAGTTTATTACGAAATAGAGGCAGATCCTGAAGTTTTAAGATTTGTTATTGCTAGAGGCTCTGTTGCGGTCGACGGGACAAGTTTAACTGTATTTGATGTTTCGGAAAGTAGTTTTACACTCTCACTTATCCCTCATACCCTGTCAGAAACAGTTATAGGTCTAAAGGGTCCAGGCGATATCGTCAATCTGGAATGCGATATGATTGGCAAATATATCAGCCATTTTATAAAAAATACTGGCAATGATACGCCTCAAAAGAAAAAATCGGGAATCAGCCAAAGTTTTTTAGAAGAAAACGGCTTTTATTAAGCATTAAAATGATGAAAAAGGAGTGATCACATGTTTGATTCAATTGAGGAAGCCCTTTCCGATTTAAAAGCTGGCAAGGTTATTATAGCTTGTGATGATGAAGACAGGGAGAATGAAGGGGATTTTATCGCCTTAGCGGAAAAAACAACACCTGAGGTCATTAACTTGATGGTTACTCATGGGAGAGGACTAGTTTGTGTTCCGATCGTGGAAGAATTAGCTGAGAAACTAGACTTAACGCCAATGGTCGCTCACAACACAGATTATCATGGGACGGCTTTTACAGTAAGTATTGACCATAAGTTTTCGACGACAGGAATCTCTGCTTATGAACGGTCTGCAACTGTATTAAGTTTACTGGATCCAGAAGCAAAACCGGAAGATTTTAAACGGCCGGGGCATATGTTCCCGCTTATCGCGAAAAAAGGCGGCGTTTTGCAGAGAAACGGGCACACAGAAGCTGCAGTAGATCTTGCGAAATTATGCGGTGCTAAACCGGCCGGGGTTATTTGTGAAATTATGAATGAAGATGGCACCATGGCCCGTGTACCACAGCTTAGAGAAATAGCTGATCATTTGAACATAAAAATGATTACCATCAAAGCATTGATTGAGTATATAAGCAAAAAAGAAAGTCCTTTAAAAACCAAGGCTGATTAAAAAATTATATTGGAGGAATCATCATGTCGAATATTTTCGAAGGTAATTTAGTAGGTAGTGGGTTAAAAGTAGGGATTGTTGTAGGAAGATTTAATGAATTTATTACAGGTAAATTATTAGACGGTGCAAAAGATGCCTTAAAACGTCATGGTGTAAGCGAATCTGACGTGGATATTGCCTGGGTCCCAGGTGCGTTTGAACTGCCGCTAATTGCCCAAAAAATGGCATTCAGTAAAAAATATGATGCTGTAATTACACTAGGAACAGTTATCCGCGGTGCAACACCACACTTTGATTATGTATGTAACGAAGCGGCTAAAGGGATTAATGCCACTGCATTAGCGAGTGGAATTCCAGTCATTTTCGGAGTTCTTACAACAGATTCAATCGAGCAGGCGATTGAGCGTGCTGGAACAAAGGCAGGTAATAAGGGCTGGGATTCAGCAACGTCTGCGATTGAAATGGCGAACTTGATCCGAAATATCGAACAATAAAATGTTTAGCTTTAGCAACAGAGTAAAAACAGGCAAATCTAACGCCTGTTTTTATTCTGAATTATCATTGTTTTTCATATAAGGTATATACAAACCAAACCAATTATCTATATAATGGTCATATCATAAAAAAATAGCACGGTAAACAGGTGCTTAAGTCTTTACTAGACTCTAAGCTTAATAGGGAAGTTGGTTGAATGCCAACGCGGTCCCGCCACTGTATATGGGAGTAACCTATAGATGCCACTGTCGAAAGATGGGAAGGCATAGGAAGCAATGACCATGAGCCAGGAAACCTGCCTGTTTTGAACACCAAAAGTCTACGCGGATAGGAGAGTGTTAAGAATAGGAACGTCTTTATTTGTTTCCGCTTAACGTACATACACTCCTCCTCCTTAATAGGGGGATTTTTTTATGTCTATTTTTATAATGAAAGGAATGCAAGTAGAATGCTAAATAGAAAGAATCTTTGGATGTCTATGCTGTTAGTTTTGATGGTACTGACATACGGCTTGCAAACACCAGTATTGGCAGCAGAGGCAAAACAAGGTACTGTTACAGTCCTTGGACTAGACTCCACACCGGTAGTTCCAGAAAAGACACTCCAATTGGCTGAGAAAGAAACGGCTACCGAAGCATTGATCGATGCGGTTGGTAAAGATAATCTCGAATATACGGATACCAGTTACGGGCCAATGCTCACAGGTATTAATGGAGTAAAAGCGGGGGAAAACCAATTTTGGGCGTTCTTTATTAATGGAATCTCAGCACAAATGGGACCCGATTCTTATGTCCTTCAAAATGGTGACAAAATAACATACCGACTAACCGATTTTACGAAACCACCACTATCCACTGTTTCACTGAAAGTTGTTGATGATAAAAAGAATACAGTTGCTGAACTTTCATCCATTGAAGTAATCGGAAGTCCAAATGCCTTTCAGCTTTTACAAACAGCCTTGGGTTCTGATCAGGTTGGGTTTGAAGAAACAAACTATGGAAAGATGATTACCTCTCTTAAAGGAATTAAAGCGGAAGGATCTAACTACTGGGCATTTTATGTGGATGGGAAAATGGCAACACTTGGTGCAGAGGGCTATCAGCTGCAAAATGGTAACCAGTTAAGTTTTCAACTTGAATCCTTTGAACCAGCACCAGGAGATGGAGGTAATGGTGAGACAACACCAACAACACCGTCAACTCCAACAACACCAACTACTGGAACAGTTACAGCTCAAGATTTGCAAACAGCTGTGAACACTTCAAGTGCTTACGTACTAAAAAACGAAGTTGGTGAATGGCAGGTAATTGCCTTGAAACAAGCAGGAAAAGAAATTCCTAAAAACTACCTTTCTGATGTAAAAGCCATTGTAAAAGAAAAACAAGGAAAGTTTTCAAGAATTACAGATACAGAACGATATGCTTTAGGGATTTTAGCTGCAGGCGGCAATCCGACAAATGTAGAAGGTTATAATTTAATAGAAGCAATTTATAATGGAAATGTGACAAAACAAGGTTTAAATGGGGTTGCATATGCCCTAGTAGCTCTAGACAGTGCCAATTTCACAATACCATCTACGGCCCAATGGACAAAAGCCAAACTCATCAGTTATTTGACAGAACGACAAAACAGTGATGGCGGCTGGGCATGGGACGAAAGCACTACAAGTGATATTGATACGACAGCAATGATTTTAACCGCACTTGCGCCATTTAAGGATCAAGTCGGTGTAAAGGAAAAGGTTAAGGCAGCCGTCGAGTATCTATCTACTCAGTACAAGGCTTCCAAAATCGATAATAGCTCAACTGCAGCCCAAGTGATGATCGCATTATCAGCTCTTGGAATCGATGCAAACAGCGGAGATTTTTCAAAAGACAATAGCGGTCTTGTTCAATATCTGCTTTCTTTCCAAAATAAAGATGGCGGTTTTGACTGGCAAGGCGGAGATGAGAGTGATCCATTTACTACGTCTCAAGGGATTCAAGCATTAGTTGCCTACCAGATGTTTACTTTAAGTAAAGGTTCTTTATATCATTTTACTCTAACAGCGGATACTCCTGCTGCAGAAACACCTGCTACAGAAACACCTGTTGTCAGCACTACTAAAACAACACAACCGGCAACAGCTGTAGTGGAGACAAAGACAAATACACAGACAGGGCATGCACTTCCAAATACAGCCACAAACATGTATAACCTTTTGGCTCTTGGACTCTTGCTTTTAATTTCAGGTAGTTACATTTATATGAGACAAAGAAAACATAACGCTTAAAAACTAATCCCCTCTTGGCTTCCAAGAGGGGATTGATTGGAGGAAGGACATGAATATACTTTTTAAGATTACATCCCTTTTATCTATTTTATTCATTATTGTAAGCTTAGCTGGATGTGGTTCAAATGAAGCCGATCAGAAAGAAACAAAAAAAGAAACAAAAACAACTGAGGTAACGGCTAAAACAGAAAATAATTCAGAGCAAGAAACAAAACAACAATCTTCCGCAGCTCAAACGAATACTACAGCTGCTTCAACAGAAACAAAGCAGCCACAACCGGCGGCTGAGAAAACAGAGACCGGACAAAGTTCACAAGCTGCCGAGCAAAGTACCTCTACTACAAGTAAGACAGAAACAAGTACGCCTTCAACAACTAATAAAAGTACAGGAACGGCAGCCAACAAAACAACAGGCACGACATCGACAAAAACTACAGGTTCTACTTCGACCAAAACGACAAGTACGACAACGAGTAAAACGACTAGCACGACACCTGACACAACAACTTCAGCTCCAGCTCCAACTCCGGTTCCTAAGCCGGCAGCCACCGCACCTAAGCCAGTCGCAGCGGTGACATTTTCTATAGTAGGGCCAAAAGATCGCGGGACCATTCTTGGAGCTTCTAAGGTAAACATACAAGATGGGTATACTATTTTTGATGTGGTGAAATCAGCAGCCAAAGCGAAAGGAATCATAGTAGATTCATCAGGAAGCGGTGCATCCACCTATATCGAAGGAATTGACAACATCTATGAATTTGATTATGGTGCTAAAAGCGGCTGGATGTTTAAGTATAATGGTGCTAATATTACCAAGAGTGTCGGGGTCATAAAAGTTAAAGCTGGTGATCGTATTGAATGCTACTATACTGAATAATAGTTGGGGGAACAAGCGATGAAAACCCGGTTTGACCGATTTCATCCGCTTGTTACCTTTCTTTTTTATGCAGGGGCTGTTTCATTGATGATTCTAATGGTACATCCTTTCTTTTTGGTCATCTCTATGGCAGTTATTGTTTTTATAAATATACTTCATGATCGCTTGAATGGTTTACGGCGATGGTCATTCTTCATGATCATTACCTTCCTTCTTATGTTAATGATGAATCCCCTATTCAATGAGAGGGGACGCCATTTATTATTTGAAATAAACCAACACCGTGTCACAGAAGAAGCAGTCGTATATGGTGGAATGAACGCACTCTCAATTATTGGGATTATTGCCTTGTTTGTTTCTTATAACGTCATCATGACACCAAACAAACTTTTATTTTTATTTGCAAAAATATTACCGCAATTTGCTGTTCTTCTAATGCTGACACTCCGATTTATTCCTTTAATGCGAAGAAGGCTGGAAGAAATTTCAGTGGTTCAAAAAAGTAAAGGTTTATCCGTTAGTAATGGCAGCTGGAGGTCAAGGGCAAAGACTGGTATGCTATATGTTCAAACGTTACTCACCTTTTCTTTAGAAGAAGCAATTCAGACGGCAGATTCTATGAAAGCCAGGGGATATGGCGAAGGTACTCGATCCTCTTATCAATATTTTAAAATAAACCAAGCAGATGTAATCGCAGTTATTTATTTATTAAGTCTTTTTAGTTTAATAGTAAGTGGGTGGTTTTCAGGATTTGGTGTGTTAACGGTTTACCCGATTATGGAATCATGGCATTTAACTAGGATGGATACATTGGTTCTCATTTGTTACTCGATGTTTTTAAGTTTTCCAATATTAGTTGAAGCAGGTGGAATATTCCGATGGCGCTTATCGAATTAAATAATGTTAGCTTTACATATCCGGACTCTAAGGAACCGGCCATTCGGAATCTGTCCCTAAACATCAACAAAGGACAATTTGTTGTTTTATTTGGTGCATCAGGTTCCGGAAAAAGCTCGCTTTTACGGTTATTAAAAAAAGAGATCCAGCCTCATGGAACGCTGTCAGGAAGAATTATGATAAATGGCCAGCTTGTACAAGAGAAGGAAGGGCTGACTAAGGATGTAGGCTTTGTTTTTCAAGATCCGGAGAATCAAATTGTGGCGGATGATGTTTTACATGAAATGGTCTTTGGTTTAGAGAATATTGGTCTCAATACGAATGAGATGAGAAACCGGGTTGCGGAAATGGTTCACTTTTTTGGTACAGAATCGATACTTTCCCGGAAGTCGGAAGAGCTTTCTGGTGGGAAAAAACAACAAATAAATTTAGCGTCTGTACTATTAATGCAGCCGAATATTTTATTATTAGATGAACCCACTGCTCAGCTTGACCCAGTGAGTGCGAGGGAATTTACTGATATGCTTAAGAGATTGAATGAAGAATTCGGTATGACGATCATCATAGCCGAACACCGGCTGGAAGAAGTATTTACGTTGGCTGATCAAATCATCATGATGGAAAAAGGACATGTAAAGATTTCAGGAGAGCCAAAAGAGGTGCTTCGTGAGCTTTGGGACACCTACTTTAAGACTTATGTGCCGAAAATACCTGCATTATTCTTGAGCTTAGATGGTCATGGTCAGGTTCCTTTAACCGTAAAAGAGGGAAGGGACTGGGTCCATAACCAAAAAATTGAGCCTGTTTTCTCAAAAGGAAACAAAATCTCTTTGAAGACAAGAGAACGGATAAACGTAAAAAATATTTCTTTTCAATATAATAAAAAAAGTGAGTTTATCTTGAATGAGCTTGAGCTAAGCTTAATGCAAGGGGAATTTTATGCATTATTGGGAGGCAATGGTTCGGGAAAATCTACGCTCCTAAAGATGATTGCAGGTTTGATCAAACCTGATCATGGGAAAGTAGTTTTAGATGATTTACCTTTAAGGAAATATAAACAGAACGAATTAGCAAGTAAAATCGGTTATTTACCACAAAGTCCGAAGCTTTTTTTCATACAGGATACGGTTCAAAAAGAGCTTAATATGACGATGGAACAGTGGAAAATAACAAGTGATAAGGAAGTAAAAGAGCTATTAGACAAATTAGAGATAGCTCATTTAATGGCAAACCATCCGTATGACCTTAGCGGGGGAGAACTGCAAAAGGCGGCATTGGCTTGTATTTTAATACGGAAGCCGGACATTCTGTTATTGGATGAACCTACCAAGGGATTAGACCCCATATCAAAAGATAATTTAGCTAAAATTCTCTTATCACTTCAAGCAGCTGGGATGACGATTCTGATGTCCACACACGATGTCGAGTTTGCGGCACAATATGCAAGCAAATGCGGGATGATGTTTCAAGGCAAGATTTCATCTGAGGACATACCAGACAAGTTTTTCAAAGGGAACTTCTTTTATACGACGATGATGCAAAGGGTGTTTCGAGGGTTATCGGATAGCGAAATCCCAATGACGCTTGAGGAGGCCACACGGTAATGCGCAAATACAAGGCTTTAGTTACCAGTTTTCTTTTCATTATGATGCTAGTTTTACTAGGGCTGAATTATATTTGGGAAGATTCCTATTTAGGCTTTAGCTTTGGTCTAGTTCTTTTAGCTTTGTTTCTCTTTTTATTCCGGTTTGAAACTAGAAAGGTAGAACCTCGTGAATTGGTGCTTTTAGCCGTCCTAGCTTCGATTGCGGCGGTGGGCAGGATTCCATTTGCCAGTCTTCCGAGTGTCCAGCCGACGACCTTTGTGATTATGATGTCCGGTTATGTGTTTGGAGCTGAGAGCGGCTTTGTGATCGGAGCAGTTGCGGCTCTAGCTTCCAATATGATTATGGGGCAGGGGCCATGGACACCTTGGCAGATGGTGGCATGGGGTTTGGTTGGATTGACTGCTGGTCTATTAAGAAATACCCTCTTGATGAAAAGAAGATGGGGTCAGATCGTGTTTGGGGTTATCTGGGGTTACCTGTTTGGCTGGATTATGAACCTATGGGGATTTATCGCGTTGATTCAGTCCGGCGGCTCGCAAACTTGGAAGGCGTTTATCGTTTATATGATTGGAAGTGCCACTTTTGATACCTTTCATGCCATCTCCAATGTTTTCTTCTTGGTAGTTTTTGGCGGGATTTGGATTAAGATTTTATCCAGGTTTAAGCGGAAATATGGATTACTAGAATAAAAAAACTCCAGTTTTAGCTGGAGTTTTTTTAGTGGTTATTGTCCAAGGACCTTTGCTTTATCGATTAATACATTAATCCCTTTCCCAATCGTATATAAGACTTTTTCAAGTCCACTTTTCAACTCAGGGGCATGCTCTTTGATCGTAGAGCTAATTTTCTTTGCATTATTATTCAATTCTTGCCCTATGGCCTTCGCCTGATCATTGATACTTTTTTTAGTTGCCGCTTCACCTGCAAGCTGTGCGTTAATGGAGGTGACTTCAAAACTTTCATTAGGAAGATGGCGGATAGATTCCCGCATAATCTCTTTAAATATAGGTACTACATTGGATGAACTAGCACTTGGCAGATAGTGCTGCCTGTCAGTTTGGTCATAGCCAATCCAGATGGCACCGACAAGGTTTGGCGTATATCCGACCATCCACTGATCCTTCGTTCCGTTAACCCCGCTGAATGGCAGCTGGGTAGACCCTGTTTTTCCGGCAATTTGGACACCTTGGATATGAGCTTTCCTTCCCGTACCTGTCTCAACTACGTTCAATAACATCGATGTCATTTGATTCGCAACTGTTTTGGAGGTTACCTTAGTTATTTTCTCTTCCCGCTCGGCAATCACATTTCCAGTCGGACCGACGATTTTGGTAATCAAATGACTATCCTCTCGGATCCCATCATTAGCAAAAGCAGAAAAGGCATTAGCCATCTGTAGTGGAGAAACCCCTTTACTCATCCCGCCAAGAGCAATTGCAAGGTTTTCGTCTTCTTTTTCAACCGGAATACCAAACCGCTTTAATGAATCTAAACCCTTATTTAGGCCAATCTCATGTAACAGCCAGACAGCCGGAACATTTAACGATTCTTCAAGGGCTTTATACATTGGTACTTCCCCTTGGAATGTTTTTGAAAAGTTTTCCGGTGTGTAGTTCCCAATGGTGGTTGGCTTGTCTTCAAGCACAGATGAATATTTATAGCCGTTTTCTAAGGCAGGGGTATAGACTGCCAAAGGCTTAATGGAGGACCCCGGTTGGGCCTGCAATTGGGTGGCCCTGTTAAAACCACGGAAAACATGCTCACCGCGGCCGCCGACGAGGGCTCGAACACCGCCTGATGCGGGGTCCATTAAAACCGAACCGCTTTGGACCATTTTTCCTCCCATACCGCTAGGGAACAGATAACTTTTGCTATAAACCTTTTCAAGCCCAGCTTGTAAATTTTGATCCATTTCTGTATAAATCCTGTAGCCTCTAGTTAAAATCTCATCTTGTGTTAACCCGTATTTAGAAATGGCTTCATTTAAAACAGCATCGACATAATAAGGGTAATTACGCTCAATATTGCTTCCACCGCCATCGTGAAGCTTAATCTTTTCTTTCTTCGCTGTATTGTACTGATCTGCCGTAATCATACCTTGTTCCTTCATCTTAGCTAAGACAACATTTCGGCGCTTCATCGCTAAATCATAGTTATTATAAGGATTAAGATAGTTTGGCGAGTGTAATAGGCCTGCCATCATGGCTGCTTCGCTGATGGTCACATCGTTAATATCCTTATTAAAATATTTTTTCGCAGCATTACTGATTCCCCAGGCCCCGCCGCCAAAATAAACTTGATTTAAATACATTTGCAGAATCTCATCTTTTGTATAAACCTTTTCAATTTTTACGGCTAAAAATAGTTCTTCTGCTTTCCTTTTATAGGTCCTTTCAGGGGAGAGCAGGGCATTTTTTGCTAGCTGCTGTGTTAAAGTACTACCGCCGGCCGTAACCCTTCCAGCAAATAGGTTCCCGAAAAGGGCACGGGCGATTCCTTTTATATCAAAGCCGCCATGCTCATAGAAACGCTCATCCTCTATCGCCACTACCGCGTTAGGGACATACTTAGGTACTTCATTAATAGATATGCCCTTCGTTCGATTGGTAGCTACATTGCTGGCGACCTCTCCATCTTTATCGTAAATAACCGTTGGCTGACTTAAGCCTTGTTTTAATTGGTCAACGTTGGCCCTTGATGCCAGCCAGCCAAAATAAGCAATCGTTACTAATACTACGACTAGAAGTAATAATAATAAAATTTGGGTTAGATGTCTTCTTTTCCAGAACCCGACAAGCATTCCCCAAATGGGCTGTAATTTTTCCATATTATCTCCTAACTTTCAAAAGAAATTTTCGATTTCTTTATTATAGAATTTCTAGACGAAAAAGACCAATATTTAGCTAAAGGATGGGCATCTATGACATATGTGGACAACCATTCCAAATCGTAAGCATATATTGATAGAAAAAGTATATAAGGAAGGGGTGGGGGGATTGATTAACTGGAAAGTCCGCTTTAAAAACCGGAATTGGGTGATTGCCTTTCTCTCACAGCTTATGATCGTAGCCGAACTGGTTTTATCTGGTTTACATTCAATGGGTCTCGTTCATTTTCAATTAACCGATTCAATCCAAAATTCGATTTTAACATTAGTTAATGCAGTGTTTGTGTTGTTATCCTTGTTAGGGATTATCCAAGATCCGACAACCAAAGGATATAAGGACAGCGATCAAGCGTTAAAATATAAAGAGCCAAAATAATCTAAAGGGAAATATAATTTTTAACAAATTGTCTACAAGTTGGAAAAATTTTGATAAGATGAAATATATAGATAAATAGGAAAAAAATGACAGTAAAGGAGACCCTTCTTGAATAAGTTTTTGAATATAAGGATGAACTATTCAGCAGAAAGGGGGAAATTAAAATGTCAGTCTGGTGTATGATTGCAGGGGCTTTCTTACTGATTGTCTTTTTAGAGGAATCTATTTACTATGGTTGGAATCGGTATGTATATGGTAAAAATATCCGGATGATAAGTAAATGGAAAAACCGTTTGTTTGTTGTATTAGGATTCTTTAAGCGAAAAAAATCAATTGATATCGAAACAAATCATCAAGAAAAGAGCTCAAGCTAAAGCTGGAGTTCTTTTCTTTTTGGGTCAATGTAAAAGCTGAAACACAAGTCAGTTTGTTTGTGACTCATTCTGTTTTTTCTTCTTTTTAAAGTAAGACTTAAGCAATCGAATGCAAAAGAAGAGGGCAAATAAAAACACAATCACGTATTCAGCGGGTTCCATTACTCGGAATGGGTTTAAGGCCTTCAAGATAAGCAAGTTTGGCGCTGTTCCCATAATAAAGTCTAGGAGAAGAATTAAGCCGAACATCCCTCCGGCTAATATAAAAACAACCATTATTGCTTTCAATATGTTCACCCTCATTCCACGTTACGGATTAGTATTCAGAGTTTTAATAGCCCTTATACTCTAAATACCAAAGTTTTTTGCTAAGATGGATATTGGTGTGTTTTTTGGGGAAAATACCCATTATCAATCTCTAGGAAATGGGGTGGAGACTTGTGTCAATCCTGTCACAAATTTTGAAAAAGAAGCAACAGAAGAGACAGAATGATAATTATCGGCAAAAGCAAGATCCACTTAAGCCAGAGGAATTGCCAATCCTACGTGACTATAAAGAGAATATCGCTAGGATAAAAGAAGAATTTGGTAATAGTTCTGATGTTGTTATTCGCGTCATAAGTGTAAGCAATCATAAGGCTGCTTTGGTTTTTATCGATGGATTAGTAGATACAGTAAGCATAAGTGATTTTCTTTTAGAACCGTTTATGGAGCAGGTTGTTATTCCTGAAAAAAAGGATATATTTCAATTCTTAATTGATAAGGCGGTTGCCTTAGGAAGTGTCCAGTCGATTGATAATTGGAATCAAGTATATGATTCGATACTATCGGGAAATACAGTCATTTTTATAGATGGATGCAACAAAGCAATTAGTACTGAAACAAAGGGATGGGAAAAGCGTTCCATAACAGAACCAACAACACAGCTATCGATCAGGGGTCCAAAGGATTCCTTTACAGAAACACTAAGAACCAATACAGCGTTAATAAGAAGGCGGATTAAAAGTCCTAATTTATGGGCAGAACCGATGAAAATAGGGACCGTTACCCAAACCGATATTGCAATTATGTATATAAAAGGAATTGCCAACGATAAAATTGTTACCGAAATCAAAAAAAGATTACAACGAATTGATATAGATGGCGTTATCGCATCAGGGTATATTGAACAATTAATTGAAGATCAAACATGGACGACATTTCCAACCACCTTTCATACAGAGCGGCCAGATGTCGTCTCATCGCAGCTGCTTGAAGGAAGAATAGCGATTGTTGTGGATGGAACGCCATTCGTCCTAACAGCACCGGCTATTTTTGTGCAATTTTTCCAGGCACCAGATGACTACTACTCCCGTTTTGATATCTCAACAGGAATTAGGCTTCTTAGGATTATTGCATTTTTAATTGCACTTGTAGGTCCGGCTACCTATATTGCAGCTACAACGTTTCACCAAGAAATGATTCCGACCACAATGGCCATTGCTATCGCAGCACAACGAGAAAATGTTCCGTTTCCAGCATTTGTCGAAGCTCTCATTATGGAAATCACCTTTGAAATTTTAAGGGAGGCGGGCTTAAGGCTTCCACGTGCAGTTGGTCAGGCCGTTTCAATTGTTGGTGCGCTTGTAATTGGGCAGGCAGCCGTACAAGCCGGTTTTGTTTCACCTGTAATGGTAATCGTTGTTTCGGTTACAGCAATTGCTAACTTCTCCACACCGATTTTTGCCATGGCAATCGCAGCGAGATTAATTCGCTTTGTCTTGATGGGGTTAGCCACCATGTTAGGCTTTTATGGAATGATGCTTGGCCTAATGTTTATGGCGATTCATTTATGTTCACTGCGCTCGTTCGGTATCCCATACATGATGCCATTAGCACCATTTAACATTACTAATCAACAAGATGTCTTTGTTCGCTTTCCTCTTTGGTCATTTAAAAATAGACCTCCATTTATTAGTAAAGGAAATATGAAGAGGACTGGAGATAATCAAAAGCCTAGTCCACCAAGTCCTGATGAGCAAAAAAGTAATCAAGGTGATGAGTCATGAAAAAGGGATTGCTCATTTTAATCATATTATTCATGCTTATGCCTTTGCTTAGTGCCTGCTGGAATCAAAAGGAATTAACGGATTTGGCCTTTGTAATGGCGTTAGGAATCGATAAAGGAAAGGATAAAAAGTTTAAGCTTTCCTTCCAACTGGTGAATCCAGGTAACGTAACAACAGGACAAGGCAGCGGTGGAGGTCAGGGCCTTCCGATTGCTGTTTATCGAAGTACCGGGGACACAATAACAGAAGCTGCACGGAACGCAACCAGAAAGGTATCGCGGCGCCTTTATTACGCTCACACTAATGTTGTTGTCGTTAGTGAAAAAATCGCAAAAAAAGATCTACTATATATTTTGGATGCATTAGACCGGGATCCTGAATTTCGAACAACTACTGAAATGGTCATTGCCAGGGGCTGTACAGCAGAGGATATTGTAACAACCCTTACAATTCTCGATAGGCTTCCTGTTAACAAAATTACGAAACAGTTAAAAGCTTCACAAGCGATGCTGGGTGAGAATATGACGGTATCTATTGACGACTATCTTAGTGCATTAGTCAGCAAGGGCAAACAGCCTTTTTTAAATGGTTATAGCTTAATTGGTATTAAATCAAAAGCAAGAAAAGCCGAGAATCTCCAAAAAACCACAACGGATGCCTTTCTTTCTTCCAATGGGTTAGCTATCTTTCATAATGGAAATTTTCGGGGCTGGGTCGATGATGACAAAGCCCGGGGGATCGTCTGGATTCAAAATAAACTCAAAAGTACTGATATTGTGATTCCGTGGAAAGAAAAGAAAAAGGCTCTTGTTGTCGCACCAATCCGCTCCATAACAAAAGTTTCTGTTCACTTTGTCAATCAAAAGCCGGAAATAGATATTGCTATTAATAGTGAAGGATGGATTAGTGAAGCCAATACTGTCATTGATTTAAACAATCCTGTGATTATCGAAAAAATAGATAAACTCGTCGAAAAGGAAATAAGCAGGCAAATTTTAGACTCGGTTCACGCCGCGCAAAAATTAAAATGTGATATTTTTGGATTTGGAGATAAAGTGCATATTACTAACCCTATTTTATGGAAGAAAATCCAAGGAAATTGGGATGAGGAATTTGCCTCATTAAAGGTCAATGTCACCACAGACTTTTATGTTCGTCGTGAAGGAATTCGGACACTGCCTTTTTGGTCTTCAATGGGAAAATAAGAACTGGCAAGGGGAGGCGTGTATGGAAAACGCAAAAATTAAGGCATACCAGCTATTTGTGCTGGTTGTTCTTTTTGAAATGGGGAGTGCGATCCTCGTTGGCCTGGGAGCGGAGGCCAAGCAGGATGCCTGGATGTCTATTCTATTAGGTCTTGGAGGCGGGTTAGCGGTTTTTCTAATTTATTATCAATTATATAAATATTATCAGGACATTCCGCTAACCAGTTATGTTCAAAAAATTACAGGAAAATGGATTGGCCGTATTATTGGGGTTTCGTATATAATTTATTTCCTCTATTCTGCTGCCAGGGTGCTGCGAGATTTTGGTGAATTATTAACTTCTACTATATACACGACAACCCCTTTAATTGTCATTAATTGCTTAATGATCTTCACGATTATTTATGGTATTCATAAAGGTTTTGAAGTGATTGCAAGGGTTGGAGAACTCTTTTTTATTGTGGTTTATATGATGGCCCTTGTAGGCTTTTGTTTAATTATGTTTTCGGGATTAATTCATCCAGAAAATCTTCGTCCCGTCCTAGAGAATGGCTGGAAACCTGTGCTGAAAACTTTCTTAATGGAAACCATTAACTTTCCTTTTGGGGAGATGATAGTCTTTACAATGGTGCTCCCCTATTTAAATGATGTCAAAAAGGCAAAATGGGTTTGCATGGGTGGGATGGTCCTTAGCGGCATTAATATCACGATTACAGCTGTGATTAATGTAGCCTCTTTGGGGACTGATTTGTTTACTCGGGCTCCTTTTCCGTTATTATCAACAATAAGTAAAATTCAATTAGCCAATTTTATTGAACGGCTTGATGTTCTATTTATGCTCTATCTGGTCATTGGCGGATTCTTTAAAATATCCATCTTTTTTTACGCGGCAGTTGCAGGAACCGCTGATATCTTTGGATTTAAAAATCAGACTAAGCTTAGCTTTCCTATGGGGGCACTTTTATTATTTTCATCCATCACGATTGCTTCCAATTATTCGGAGCATATAAAAGAGGGACTAAAAATTGTTCCAATCTATATACACTGGCCATTCCAAATTTTGCTCCCCTCATTTTTATTAATCATTGCCTTTTTCAAAAACAGAAGAAAACAGAAGGAACAATCATAAAAAAACTGCCATTCAAATGTTCACTTAAATGGCAGTTTTTTTGATTTATTTATTTGTAATGGCATTCTTCGTGATTTCCTGCCTAATCGGCAAGGAGATGTCAACAGTAGTTCCTTGGTTCTTTTGACTGTTAAAATGAATCATACCATTGTGAGCTTGAACAATTTTAAAGCTGACAGTTAATCCAAGACCGGTTCCTTTTTCTTTCGAAGAGTAGAATGGTTCACCAAGCTTGTCTAAGCGTTCCTTCGAAATTCCACAGCCATGATCCTTCACCGAAATCATTACGTGTTCACCTTTAGCAGAATGAATAACAATTTCAACTGTTCCGCCTTTTATAGAAGCTTCAATCGCATTTTTAATTATATTAATAAAGACTTGCTTCAATTGATTAGGTTCGCATTCAATGTAAATTTCCTCTTCCGGAAAAGTAGAGACGATTTGAACATTATAGTAAATGGCTTCCGTACTTAATAACGAGATAACATCACTTAGAAGCTTTTGCATATCTGTTGTGGAAAATTTAAGATGCTGCGGCTTGGCTAAAAGCAGCAGTTCCCCAACAATGTGATTAATCCGGTCTAATTCATCCATCATAATCCGATAGTAAAATTGATGTTTTTCATCTTCCATTTGTAAAAGCTGAACAAACCCTTTTAAAGAGGTAAGGGGATTACGAATCTCGTGTGCCACACTAGCGGAAAGTTCCCCAACAACAGACAGCTTTTCTGTTCTCCTTAGCCGTTCCTCCGCTTTTCTTAAGATGGTTACATCTCGGCCGTAACCAATAATTCCGGAGATGATCCCATTAACAATAATCGGCACAGAGGTACATTGAAGGGTAATTTCATTTCCATTCCGGTGAGGAATCTTAATTTCATACATAACCGGCTTCACTTCATCTGCCACTGATTGGATAAAATATGGCAGGGATTTTTTATATTTTTTTGGTAAAAGAGTCGAAACGTTTTGACCTATCACATCTTCCCGCTTGAATCCAGTAATCAGGTCAAAGTGCGGGTTTAAATTGGTAATGGTTCCAGCCAAATCCAGCATATAAACAATATCCGGACTATATTCGAACAGTGATTTATATTGCTGTTGACTTTCTGCAAGTTGTTTGGCCATTTCCCTTTTTTCAGTAATATCACGACCGATCACAACCAACCCTTTACGGCTGTCATCAGGATTGAACAGAGGGACTTTAATAGTATCAAACGTCCTAAATTTCCCATCTGGCATGTATAGAACCTCTTCCATTCGCGTTATGACTCGTTTCTTCCATGTCTCTTCATCAGATATTTCACAATACCTAAGGGCATCACTATGGAACTCAGAATAATCCGCTAACTCGGAGTCCTTCTTCCCGCGATAATCTACATGCTCAAGTCCGAACAATTTCAATCCAAATTCATTGGCCTCAATCCATCTGCCATCCCCATCCTTAAAGTTGACGAAATCAACCATTGCATTGATCAGGGTGGACAGCCTGTTTTGATCTTCAAGGGAATCTATTAATTCCTGTTGTTTACTGTAGGAAAAATAAATAAATAAACCTGTAACCATAATATAAAGAATTTCCTTTGTTCTCTCTACAGCCCAGATAAAGGGTGAAGGAACAAATTCTTCAACGAGATAATTTGTTCCATAAATCCAAATAATACTACTAATTATATATAGGATAACTAGCTTTTTTTTATCCATACATTTCTCCATATTCTTTCTAGGAAGATAATTTCCTAGCATAATAGAAAACATTTCTACTATATAGTACTAGAAAATGTTCTTTTTTGGAATAATAAAAAGCTATGTACTATATAATGGAAGATTATTCGTTTTTCAGCGCATATTCTCTGACCATCTCTACTGAGACTAATTTCCGAGTAGGAATGATTCCCTGTTTAGCTAGGTCATTAATCTGATTTGTAACCATATTGATTTTTTCGGTTGTAAATGGTTTTCCTTCTCTGCATAATGTCACTGCTTCTTCTATATACATTTCTCTTAATTGGTCAAGCGATAGGAAATCGTTAATTTTCTTATTTTGTTTGTTAACGTGTTCTGTAATTGCCTTATGTACACTCATCTTTTTCTACCCCTTTGTTGTCATTAATTTAGTATACTCTTTTTCCAAGAATGAGTAGATCCCTTTCTACTCCATCTAACTCTGCTACATTTGGCAGATGAGCCCATTTTTCAAACCCAAAGCTCGTAAACAGTTTTATACTTGGTTCATTATGGCCAAAAATGAACCCTAGTAATGTCTTGATCCCAAGTTGAGGGCAGGTATCGATTGCCTTTTGGATCAAAAACTTGCCCAGTTTTTTACCGCGAAAATTGTGATGAATATAAATACTTACCTCTGCGGTCGCGTTATAGGCAGGTCTGCCATAAAACGATTGAAAGCTGACCCAGGCGCAAATTTCCCCGTTTGTTTCTACTACCCATAAGGGACGAAACACTGGTGAATGATCATAGAACCACTGCAGCCTGCTTTCAACTGAAACAGGTTCTAAATCAGCTGTAACCATTCGGCCAGGAATAGTGGAGTTGTAAATATCAATAATGATTGGCATATCCTTTTTTTCTGCATCTCTTATTGTGAAAGCTTCAAACATGGGTATTGTCACTCCGTTGGTTAAGATGTAATTAGATTTTATGATATCGTTGAAACCTTATCTTTTCAAGCCATTTAGAATAATAATTCCTGCAAAAAGAAAGACCCTTTTTCAAATGTGAAAAGGGTCTTTCTCCATTTGGCTGCACGATTCGTTATACAGACCAATTTCGTTTCGATGCCAAGACTCTAGGTTACCAGCGATGGGCCTTAGCATTGCTCCTTAAGATGATTTGGTTTTGCGACACTCTAGTCTGACCGTTTACCTGTGCTTTCGTATGCTTGGGTCTCGTAAAAGTGTAGTGAAAAAGCTCCGACTGTGAATCTAACTGGTCTCTGTAGCTCATCAACAATCACCTCATCATAGGATTTGAAACGGATATTCAGAAGAATATCATCCTTATCATTTGTAAAAAAGGGAGGAAATAGTCAATAATCTTCAATGAATCAAAAAAGTTCTAAACGTTAAAATAAAAAGACAGTCAAAATATAAAAAGGATGAATTTTAAATGAAGATGACAGGAAATACGATTTTGATTACGGGCGGGGCATCAGGCATTGGGTTTGCTTTTGCTGAGCGGTTTTTAGAGAGAGGCAATGAGGTGATTATTGTCGGCCGTCGTGAAGAAAAATTGCGTGAAGTAAAGGAAAGATTTCCGTCCATACATACAATGGTTTGTGATGTTTCCAAACAGGACGAGAGAATCAGTTTGTTTGAATGGGCAACGAAAGAATTTCCTCAACTAAATGTAATTGTTAACAATGCCGGTATCCAACAGAGAATTAATCTCTTAAATGCCAAAGAAGATTGGGATTACTACCGCAATGAAATTTCGATTAATGTAGACGGTCCGATTCATTTAACGATGCTGTTTACACCTCATCTTGAAAAACAGGCACAGGCGGCGATACTAAATGTCACGTCCGGATTAGCGGTGATGACCGGTGTTTGGGTGCCTGTTTATAGTGCAACAAAAGCTGCGCTTCATTCTTTTACCACATCACTGCGCCATCAATTGGCAGAAACAAACATTGAGGTCATCGAAATCCTCCCTCCTGCTGTCAACACGGATTTAGGCGGAGTTGGTTTACATACCTTTGGTGCTCCGTTAACGGATTTTGCCGACACGATTTTTGCCGAGCTTGAAAAGGGAGAGGTTGAAATCGGCTATGGTGGCACAAAGGAACGACTTCAAGCGACAAGAGAAGAAATTATGCAGGGCATTAAAGGGGCATGGCAGAACTTTTTAAAAAATAACCCCAGCTTTCGCAGTTAAAAAATAGGATGACGTGTGCTTAAAGATGAAGAATGAATGTGAAACCGCTTCAAAAACAGTAATAAAGTGTTCACAAGATTATTCATTGGAATGATGTACAATGAATACATGAATTGGTTTGTGATTCGAATCACAAACCAAAATACAACGTGCAATACAAAAGAGGCGACTAAAAATGGCTCATTTATCTTTAAGCGCACTGCTGATCCGTTTCCTGTTAGGAGGACTAGCTGTTGTCGCTTGTACAATCGTTGCGAAAAAACTAGGAGATAAGGTTGGAGGAATCTTCGCAGCTTTCCCAGCTGTTTATTTAGCGGCACTACTGACGATTGGTTTAGATTTTCATGGTGGTCAGCTTATTTCTCATTCCATCATGTTATCACGAGGCGCTATTTTTGGAATGGCGATTAATATAGTAGTGGCTCTTCTTGCAGGATATCTCCTTCCTAAGGTTGGCTGGAAAAAAGGTATTGTGCAATCAATGGCTTGCTGGTTTGCTGTTTCCGTTATTGTCGTATTAATTACATCACATTAATTGAAAAGGGTGAGCAACATGAATAAACAAGATTTATTTATGCGTTTTTTACTCGGCGGGACAGCAGTTTCCTTAAGTTATCTGATTACAGTCGTTTCTCCATGGAAGATTCTCGCCGGCATCTTTGCTGCTTTTCCTGCTGTTATGCTGACAGCTGTTATAATGGTGGGAATCGCATCTGGAACGAAGAAAGCGACCAATATCGCCAGGGGTTCCGTTTATGGGATGATGGGGGGAATTATTTGTGTCATCACAGTCCTTCTATCTCTACAGGAAACTAGTAATTGGCTTTTTAGTATCAGCATTGGTTTAATTTCTTGGCTGGTAAGTTCTGTTGCTATTTCAACCATACGCGAGCGCGCTACTAGAAAAGCAGTCCGCCAGGCATAGGTTCTCAGCTGTTTTAGCGGCTGAGGATTTTTTTTTACAAAAAAGTTAGTAAATACTTGTATTATCTGAAATTTCCGAATAAAATTAAAGTACACATACTAACCGGTAGGTATGTGTTGGGTTATTCTTGCATACTCTTTTATGGAGGAAAAAACTAGATATCAAGATTAAGAATGGAGTGAAAAAAATGCATTTACGCCTAACCGATGAACAAAAAATGGTGCAAAAAACAATTAGAAGATTTGTAGAAAAAGAACTCATTCCACTTGAAAACGAAGTATTAAGAAACGAGCGAGAAGGAAGACCAAGTCTTCCATCAGGCAAATTAAAAGAGCTGCAATTAAAGGCAAAGGAAGCAGGATTTTGGGGAATCAATACACCGGAGGAATATGGCGGCGCCGATCTTGGGCAGATGATGATGGCAATTGTCCTAATGGAGGTTTCTAAAACCTTTGTGCCATTTTCATTTGGAGGCTCAGCAGATAATATTCTCTACTATGGCAATGAAGAACAAAAACAAAAATATTTAATTCCAACAATAAATGGCGAGAAAAAATCCTGCTTTGCGATGACAGAGCCAGGGGCTGGCTCTGATACGAGAAATATCAAAATGACGGCGGTAAAAGACGGAAATGACTGGGTGCTAAATGGAGAGAAAACCTTCATAACTGGTGGAAACGAAGCCGATTTTGTTATGGTAATCGCAATTACCGATAAGGAGAGGCATCAAGCCACACAAGGCCGTGAAGGTGTGACTTGTTTTATTGCTGACCGGGATATGGGCTGGAAATCCGAGTATATACATACGATGGGTGATTGGGGTCCAGCCGGGTTAGTATTCGATAATGTTCGTGTCCCTGAGGAAAACATTCTAGGTGAATTACACAAAGGATACAATCTTGGGTTGGAATGGATTGGTTTTGCAAGATGGATCGTCGGAGCCAGAGCAGTGGGGTCTGCCGAACGCTTATTACAAATGGCGATTGATTATTCCAGAGAACGGATTACATTTGGTAAACCGATTGCCGAACGGCAAGCCATTCAATGGCAAATTGCCGATTCTGCGGTTGAAATTGAGGCTGCCAGATGGCTTGTCTTGAACGCTGCGTTTACGCTCGACGAAGGTGAAGATAACCGGCATCTTGCATCCATGGCTAAATTATATGGTTCTAATATGGGCAATCGAGTGGTCGACCGGGTTCTGCAAATTCATGGCGGGATGGGGTATACAAAGGAATTGCCAATTGAACGTTGGTACCGTGAAGCAAGATTATGGAGAATTTACGACGGAACAGATGAAATTCAACGTATGATTATTGCCCGAAATTTAATCAAAGGTCATGTCAAGGTTGGTCAATACGTATAGAAAAAATGTAAGCGTTATCCATTAAACTTTTTAAAAATAGGAGGAAGAGGGATGGCAGGAAGATTTTCAGGACGAGTCGTATTTGTAACAGGTGGAAGCAGGGGGATTGGCAAAGGAATTGTCGAACTTTTTGCTGAAGAGGGCGCAAAAGTTGCATTAATTGATTTAAATGAAGAAGCATTGAATGAAACAACCAGTGAATTAAGAGAAAAAGGGTATGAAGTGTATTCAAAAGTTGCGAATGTAGTGGATGCTGAACAAGTAGAGAATGCTTTTAAAGAGGTTTATGAAACGTTTGGATCGGTGGATATTTTAGTCAATAACGCCGGGGTTATCCGAGATAATTTGTTATTTAAAATGACAGATTCCGATTGGCAAACGGTCATGGATGTCCATTTAAAAGGATCGTTTAATGCCGCACGTGCAGCGCAAAAATACATGGTTGAGCAAAAATATGGGCGGATTATCAATATTTCGTCTACTTCTGCGCTCGGCAATCGCGGCCAGGCCAATTATGCTGCTGCCAAAGCCGGCTTGCAAGGCTTTACCAAAACACTAGCCATTGAGTTAGGAAGATACGGCATCACCGCTAATTCCGTAGCACCGGGCTTTATTGAGACAGAAATGACGAAAGAAACAGCGGCTCGAATTGGAATCACATTCGATCAGATAATTCAAGCAAGTGTGGCCAATATTCCGGTTGGCCGAAGCGGAAAACCTGCCGATATTGCCAATGCCGTAGCTTTCTTTGCTGATGAAAAATCTTCGTTTGTTAATGGCCAGGTGATCTATGTCGCAGGCGGACCAAA
The DNA here is from genome assembly GCF_038440275.1 of Bacillus sp. OTU2372. Taxonomy (NCBI): domain Bacteria; kingdom Bacillati; phylum Bacillota; class Bacilli; order Caryophanales; family Bacillaceae; genus Bacillus; species Bacillus sp. OTU2372. The sequence continues at coordinate 170,459 of NZ_JASATK010000004.1, read as the reverse complement.
ATGCTAAAAAGGTGAGGTGAAGATCGTTGTTTAACGACCAAATCGGTAAGCAATCAAACAAAGTGAAAAATGCGGTGGAAAGAGGAGCCGTTAAGAAATTTGCGGAAGCCATCGGTGACCTTCATCCGATTTATTTTGATGAAGAAACAGGGCGGCTTTCCCGATACAGAAACAATATTGCTCCGCCAACCTTCCCAAGGGTATTTGATTATGGTGTGATTGAAGGGTTAAATTTGCCCAATAAAGGCTTGATACACGGGGAACAAACCTTCCATTACCAGCGGCCGTTATTAGTGGGTGAAGAGGTTTACTGTTACTCAAAGGTAAAAAATTACTTTGAGAAAAAAGGGAGCTTTGGTCAGATGGGGTTCTTGGTATTGGAAAGCTTTGGGGAGGATAAAGCCGGAAATATCATTTTCAGCTCAACCTCTACGATTGTGATTTCCGAAGCAGTAAGGAAGGTGTTGGTAAAATGAGTACACTAACACAATTACAAGTAGGAGAGTCACTGCCAGAGGTGCAGCTTGAACCTGTATCTAGGATGGACCTGATTAAATATTCAGGAGCTTCCGGTGATTTTAACCCGATTCATACCATTGACGATGAGGCGAAAAAAGCAGGGCTGACTGGGATTATTGCTCATGGGATGTGGACAATGGGCAACTTGGCAAAGCTGTTTACTGCTTACTATGAAGAAGGGTTTATTCAGGATTACTCGATTCGTTTTAAAGGGATGGTTTTTTTAAATGATGTAGTGACCCTGAGAGCAACCTTGACTGAAAAGCAGGAGCCACTTCTTCGTTTTAAGGTTCAAGCGGTGAATCAGCAGGGAAATGAAGTACTAAAGGGTGAAGTGGTCTATCACCAATATGGTAATTAACAATTGAAATATGCCCGGCGTGTGGGAAGATTCCGTTCTTCATGCTGGGTTATTTCTATCAGTATGTTAGAAACCTCGAAATGAAGTTCGATATAAATACTTTAAGCATTAAAGAAGGGTGATGCCATGTCCACGAAATTGAAAGCCAGCTATAATCCGCCCGTTTTTTCTTCATTTGAGGAGGAAAGGCGCCATTTAAAACAAAAATTAGCTGCATCCTTTCGCTTGTTTTCTAAGTTTGGCTTTGATGAGGGAGTGGCAGGTCACATCACTGCACGTGATCCAAAGTTGAAGAACCACTTCTGGGTGAATCCGTTTGGTGTACACTTCAGTCAAATTTCTGCCTCCGATTTAATACTTTGTAACCATGACGGGATGGTCGTGGAAGGGAAGTATCCTGTTAACCGAGCTGCCTTTGCCATCCATTCCCAAGTTCACGCTGCACGTCCTGATGTTATCGCCGCAGCTCATTCACATTCTGTTTATGGAAAATCATGGTCCGCCCTTGGCCGCCTCCTTGATCCCATCACCCAAGATGCTTGTGCGTTTTATCAAGATCATTCTCTATATGATGATTTTACCGGTGTCGTTTTAGAAATTGAGGAAGGAAAACGGATAGGTAAAGCTCTCGGGAACAATAAAGCATGTATCTTAAGAAATCATGGCTTGCTGACAGTTGGAAAGTCTGTGGACGAAGCAGCTTGGTGGTTTATTACGATGGAGCGTTCATGTCAGGCACAGCTTCTGGCTGAAGCAGCAGGGAAGCCTGTTTTAATCGATGCTGAAAATGCACGAACAACCTATGAAACCGTGGGAGTTTCAAATGCGGGCTGGTTTCAATTCCAGCCATTATGGAATCGGATTGTGAAAGAACAGCCGGACCTTTTGGATTAATAGAGCTGTATGGAAGGATGAGGGATTCCTCTTATCAGATTCATACATAACCGGGAGGAATGGGAAAGAAAAATGGTGTCGCAGGTACCGGAGCAGTCGGCGGTTATTTTGGTGCCTTATTGGATAAGGCAGGAAATGAGGTCACCTTTCTAGCAGGGGGTAAGAGGCTGGAAAGAATGCGGGCAGAAGGACTAACAGTTGAAAGTGAAGCAGGGAATTTTACGGTAAGTGGGACTTTCACGGAATATTACGAGTCATTTCAAGATATTGACCTGCTTTTGTTTTGTGTGAAATCAACCGATACAACCTAGGTTGCAGAGAGATTTACACCATTTCTAAAAGAATCATGTCTCTATGTGTCGGAGGCAGCAAAGGTATGGCCATGATGATAGAGTTAATTTAAATAGCTTAAGTGAGGAAATTGTCGGAAAGTTGCCTGTTGAGTATTCTGAAAATTTACATTATGATGAGGTTAACAACATACTGACTAGTAGGTATGTGTAGGAGGGATATGGATGAATTTTAGTTATTCCGAAAAGGTCCAAGCGCTTCAAAATAAGCTGACAGAATTTATGGATGAGTATGTGTACCCAAATGAAAAGCTCTATCACGAGCAAATCGATAAAAATGACCCTTTTTCGAAAATACCGCCAATCATGGAGGAGCTCAAGGAAAAGGCGAAACAATACGGATTATGGAATTTATTTTTACCAGAAAGTGAATTTGGCGCCGGTCTTACAAACTTGGAATACGCACCGCTTTGTGAAATTATGGGACGTTCAGCGATTGCCCCGGAAGTGTTCAATTGTGCCGCACCAGACACCGGTAATATGGAGGTCCTTGTTCGCTATGGGACCGAAGCCCATAAAGAACAATGGCTTAAGCCGCTTTTAGCCGGAGAAATCCGTTCCTGTTTTTCGATGACGGAACCTGACGTCGCTTCATCTGATGCGACCAATATTCAAGCAAGCATTGTACGTGATGGGGATGATTATGTCATCAACGGAACGAAATGGTGGTCATCAGGTGCAGGAGATCCCCGCTGTAAGATCGCGATTGTCATGGGAAAAAATGATCCATCAGCGCCGACCCATGAACAGCAATCGATGATTTTAGTTCCTTTAGATGCTCCAGGTGTAACGATTAAAAGAATTTTACCAGTGTTTGGATATGACCACGCTCCACATGGTCATGCCGAAATCGAATACAAAAATGTCCGGGTACCAGCTTCTAATATGCTTTGGGGAGAAGGAAAGGGCTTTGCGATTGCCCAGGGACGTCTTGGACCAGGGAGAATCCACCATTGTATGAGAACGATTGGTGCAGCTGAAAGGGCGCTCGAGGAATTGTGTAAGCGCGTACAAAATCGAGTTGCTTTCGGAAAAAGACTTTCTGATCAAGGTGTTATCCAGGAATGGATTGCCGAGGCAAGAATCGAAATTGAACAGGCTAGATTGCTAACGCTGAAAGCAGCGTACATGATGGATACAGTTGGGAATAAAGAGGCTAAAGCCGAGATTGCGATGATTAAGGTGATTGCCCCTAATATGGCGCTGAAAATTATTGACCGTGCGATTCAAGCATTTGGCGCTGCCGGTGTAAGTGAGGATACACCGCTTGCTGCAAGCTGGGCGAATATCCGGACATTACGATTAGCTGATGGTCCGGATGAAGTCCATAAGCGGGCGATTGCCAGATATGAATTAAAGAAATATCGATGATATTTAATTAGGGGGATAAACGATGCATATAAAACAACTGTTTGATTTAACAGGAAAAGTGGCCATTGTAACAGGCGGCGGCAGGGGACTTGGCCAACAGATTGCCGAAGGATTTGCGGAGGCAGGGGCACATGTCGTGGTCTGTTCCCGTAAATTGGAGGCGTGTGAGGAAGTTAGTGAAGGGTTGAAAAAGCTTGGCGTGGAAAGCCTTGCTTTGAAATGCGATGTCTCCAACCCCGAGGATGTCCGGAATGTTGTCGAGCGGACGGTTGAAAAGTTTGGCCGGATTGACATTCTCGTTAATAACAGCGGTGCTTCGTGGGGGGCACCTGTTGAGGAGATGCCGCTTGAGGCGTGGCAAAAGGTAATGAATGTGAATGTGACGGGCACGTTCTTGATGTCCCAGGCGGTTGGGAAAGTTATGCTCGAACAGAACTCTGGAAAAATCATTAATATCGCCTCTGTTGCCGGATTAAAGGGCAGCAATCCAAAGGTGATGAATGCGATAGGCTATAACACCAGTAAAGGGGCCGTTATTACGTTTACGAAGGATTTGGCGGTGAAATGGGGACCAAAAGGAATTTATGTGAATGCGATTGCGCCAGGTTTCTTCCCAACGAAGATGTCGAAAGGGCTCTTGGATTTAGGCGGGGAGGCAATTCTCGAAGGGACACCGTTACGAAAGTTTGGCTCTGATACGGATATGAAGGGGGTAGCGTTGTTTTTAGCATCGCCTGCTTCGGATTTTGTGACCGGAGATGTTTTAGTGGTGGATGGCGGAGCGCATGCAATGTAATTTGCGGATGTAGTGAGATAACTTGCGAGAGAGGCGCCAATTTGTGGATAAGCGTCTCTATATTGCGGATAAGATAAGCCAATTTGTGGATAAAGCACTCCGATTTGCGAGAGACGATTTAATTTTTGAAAAAGATACTTAATTGAGCGGAAAAGAGAAAAAAGGTCTTCGGAGGTCGCTTAGAAGTTAGTATAAAAACATTCTGGCGGAGGTCAAAACAACTTATTATAAGGGGGAGAACAGCTAAATGAAAAGAGATGCAGTCATCGTTTCAGCGGTCAGGACTGCCATTGGCAGACAAGGAAGCGCCTTAGCAAGTGTGCCTGCCCATATACTTGGGGCGGAAGCGATCAAGGAAGCGGTAAAAAGAGCAAATATAAATCCGGAAATCATTGATGATGTTATTTTTGGCAACGTCCTTTCCGGCGGAGGGAATATTGCTAGATTAACAGCTTTACAGACAGGGCTATCTATCGATTTACCGGGACTAACCGTTGATAGACAGTGCGGCTCGGGAATCAACGCAATCAATCTTGCTGCTCAAGCAATCCGTGCGGGAGACGGGGATGTGTATATTGCCGGGGGAACTGAAAGCATGAGCAGGGCGCCGTATTTAATGGACCGTCCTGAAAAACCATACAGTCCGATGCCGCCGAACTTTCGCAGATCGCAGCTCTCCCCAAAAGAAGTTGGCGACCCGCCAATGGGGATTACCGCCGAAAACCTGGTTGAAAAATACGGAATTACCAGAGAAGAACAAGATCAATTTGCCTATCACAGCCAACAGCGGATGGCTCGGGCCATGAGCGAGGGTCGCTTTGATGAACAAATCGTTCCCATCACCATCCCGGTCAAAAGGGGCGAGCCGATTTTGTTTAAAACAGACGAACATCCAAGGCCGCAAACCACTTTAGAAGCATTATCGACACTCCCGTCCGCATTTAAAAAAGGTGGAACAGTGACAGCAGGCAATAGCTCAGGCTTAAATGATGCCGCATCAGCCCTTGTCATTATGTCGAGGGAAAAGGCCGAAGAGTTAAATCTAACACCGCTGGCAGTTATCCGCGACTATGCTGTTGCTGGAGTTGACCCGAACATTATGGGAATTGGACCTGTACCTGCCGTTAAAAAGGTGCTGAAAAAATCCGGCCTAACTCTAGCAGAGATGGATGTAATTGAAATTAATGAAGCCTTCGCCGCCCAAGTTCTAGCCTGTAACCGAGAACTAGAAATGGATCTAGCAAAGGTCAATGTTAACGGCGGAGCAATCGCCCACGGACACCCGCTCGGGGCAACCGGTGCAATCCTCGTTACCAAAGCTGTCTATGAATTACAGAGATCCTGTGGTCGATTTGCCCTGATAACAGCTTGTATCGGCGGCGGTCAGGGAATCGCCACCATCATTGAACGCGAATAGCTATTCTATCCAAAAGGCACCTAAAAAGCGCTTTACAGGAGGACACGGTGGTGCTCCTCCAGGCGCATAGCCGAAAGGAACAATCCTATGAAGCAAAAATTAATAGAAACAGGGATCCAGTTGTTTGATCAAAATGGATTTAAATCAACATCTGTGCAGGATATTGTTCAATTGCTGGGGGTGACGAAGGGGACCTTTTACTATTATTTTAACAGTAAAGAAGAGCTGCTTAAGGATATCCATCTTATCTATTGAAGGACTTGTACAGCAGCAGGGAAAAAACAAACAAAACCATAAGACTACTTATACTCAAAAACTTTATGAAATTGTCCGGCTGTTGATTCGAAATATAAGAACCGAGCGGCAGAGTGCACGAATTTTTACAAGAGAAATGCGGCATTTAAGTGATAAATATATTAATGAAATAAAGGAAAAAAGAAGTGAGTTTCGCAAAAATACCCAAAAATTAATCGAAGATGGCATACAGCAGGGTGAATTCAAACAAGGATTACATCCCGATATTATAACAATGGGGATTCTCGGGATTACGAATTGGAGTTATTACTGGTTTAACCCCGATGGTGAGCAATCTGAGGAACAGGTTGTCGAGATATTCGTCAATATGATTCTAAACGGCATTTATAAAATGGCAGCGTTTACAACTGAAAAATAAGGAGATATGTCAATGGTAACTCTTCATTATGAATTCTGGCCTAAAATCCCTAAATCTTTAAAAGTTCCCTCCACTTCTCTGTATGACAACCTCAAAGTAAGTGCAAACCGTTATCCGGATCAGGCTGCTATTTTTTACTATGGCAACAAAATAACATATGAGCAGTTGGATGCAGAGGTAAATGCGCTCGCAGGATACCTAGAGCACAAGCTTGGCGTGCGTCCTGGTGATAAGGTCTTGCTCTTCATGCAGAACTCACCGCAATTTGTGATTGGTTATTATGCAATCCTCAGAGCCAATGCAGTTGTCGTCCCGATTAATCCCATGCTGGTTGCTGATGAACTAGAATTTTATGTGCGTGATTGTGGAATCAAGACGGCACTAGCCGGCCAAGAATTATTCGACCGTGTCGGTCCACTGTTTGGGAAAACTTCCTTGAAAAATTTGGTAATCGCAGCATATTCCGATTATGCAGGTGATGGGTTTGAGGGAATGCTGCCAAAAGAAGTGGAAGCACCTAGATTCAATTTTACGCAGCATGGACACTATCTTTGGAATCAGGCAATTGCTGCCGACCTAACCCCTTCTGTACATACAGCCAAGGGAGACGACCTTGCCTGCCTGCCATACACTTCCGGAACCACGGGATTGCCAAAAGGTTGTATGCATACAAGCCGGACAGTTAATGCCAACACGGTGGGGGCATATCACTGGTCTTCAACCACTCCTAATGCCGTGCATTTAATGACACTGCCGCTCTTCCACGTAACCGGTATGGTCCATAGTATGCACATGCCAATTTTTAGCGGCAGTACCATGGTCATTTTAACAAGATGGAACCGTGATGCAGCTGTGGAATTGATTAAAAATTTAGGCTGTACCCATTGGGTGACAATTGCCACAATGATCGTCGACTTTCTGGCCAATCCTAATCTGAAGAAGGAGGATATTGCTACATTAACCTCTATTTCAGGTGGGGGCGCAGCTTTACCTGAGGCAGTTGGCGAAAAATTGTTTAAACTATCAGGATTACGGTTTGTCGAAGGGTATGGCCTATCTGAAACCATTGCCCAGACCCATTTCAATCCACCTGATCGACCAAAAATGCAATGTCTTGGGATTCCTTCCTTTGATGTGGATGCCAGAGTCATAGAACCAGCCACAGGGAAAGAACTTGGTGTAGGAGAAGTCGGGGAAATCATCGTGAACGGGCCACAGGTAATGGTCGGTTATTATAACCGCGATGACGAAAATAGAAACTCGTTTATTGATATCGATGGGAAAAAGTTTTTTAGAACGGGCGATATTGGCCGTTATGACGAAGAGGGATATTTCTTCATTGTGGACCGGGTAAAAAGAATGATTAATGCCTCCGGTTTCAAAGTTTGGCCAACAGAAGTAGAATCCTACCTTTATAAACATCCGGCGATTCAACAGGCATGTGTTGTGGGTGTCCCTGATCCAAGAAGAGGCGAAACTGTAAAAGCATTTGTTATTTTAAATGAGGGATTTGAAGGGGAAATTAGCGAGGATGAAATAATTAAATGGGCAAAACAGAATATGGCCGCTTATAAATACCCTAGGCAGATTGAATTTAGAAAGCAATTCCTAATGACATCAAGCGGTAAGATTTTATGGCGCACCCTTCAGGAAGAGGAGAAAGTGAAAGCGCAAAATTAACGTAAATAGTTTCCTCATCATGTGGGGAGCAGGCCGCATTAGTAAGGCTCCTCACAAGCTGTTTAATAATACAAAGGGGGAGAGCTATGGAGATTTTTATTCAGCAGCTGTTTAATGGATTAACGATTGGAAGTGTTTATGCACTCGTAGCACTTGGTTTAACGTTAGTTTATGGAATTTTACATATTCCAAATTTTGCTCACGGCGCATTATACATGATGGGCGGATACATAACCCTCATGATGATGACTAAATTCGGTCTCCATTATTGGATCGCCATTTTCATCTCGATCATTTTGGTTGGCCTCATCGGTGTATTAATGGAACGATTAGTTTTTCATCCCCTTCGGGAGGCACCGCCCATCCATGATAAGATAGCTGCCATTGGAATTCTATTATTTTTGGAAGCTTTTGCTCAGTATTATTGGGGGGCTGAATACCAAAGTATGTCGACACCATACGGGCAGGTTGTACAAATTCTTGGATTAACGATAACGATGCAGCGAATCCTCATTGTTATGGCAGCGCTGGTCGTCATGCTTCTACTATACGTGTTCTTAAAAAAGACCTTTACTGGTTCGACAATAATTGCCATGTCACAAAACCGAGAAGGAGCGAATCTTGTTGGCATCAACACCAACAAAGTAGCAATGCTCACCTTTATGATTTCAGGTGGGTTAGCGGCGATTGCTGCCTCTCTCTCAGCCCCTATTAACCTAGTATTTCCGGGAATGGGTCAGCTGGTTATTTTAAAAGCCTTTGTAATTATCATCCTTGGGGGGATGGGAAGTATTCCGGGAGCCATTGTGGGCGGTTATATATTAGGCTTTAGTGAAAGCCTAGGGGCGACCTATATTTCCAACGACTATAAGGACATTATTGCGTTCGTAATCCTTGTCATTATATTAACAGTCAAGCCAACCGGTCTGTTTTCAAAGGGGGGCTATTCATGATAAAAGCATTGACGAAAAGAAATATTATTATTGCATGCATTCTACTTACCATCATTTTTCCACTACTAAGTGACAACAATTATTTGATCCACATCATGACGACATCCTTCATCTGGATGATAGGTGTATATGGTTTAAACCTGTTAGCAGGTTATACCGGTTATCTATCATTGGCACATGCTGGTTTCTTTGCAATTGGCGCGTATTCATTAGGCATCTTAACGGTTAAAGCTGGAATGAATTTCTGGCTTGCGTTTCTATTATCACTGTTGATTACGAGTTTAATAGGACTGTTCGTCGGATTAATCGCATTAAGGACAAAGGAACATTTTTTTGCCATCTATACACTCTGCCTCGGATATATTATCTATCTTGTTATTGATAAATGGGAAAGTTTAACGGAAGGAGTTCGAGGTCTGATTGGAATACCGGCACCTGCGGGTATTGGACCGATTACCTTTGAAACCGAGGTTTCCTATTATTATCTAGTCCTGTTTTTTCTGCTCCTGGTTGTTCTCATAATGTACCGAATTATTCATTCCTTATCAGGAAGGACCTATATTGCCATAAGAAATAGCGAAGAATTGGCCCAGACGATCGGGATATCAACGATGAAAAACAAATTGACGGTATTCGTTTTATCCACCTTGTTTGCTGGCCTGTCAGGAGCCCTTTATGCTTCATTTGTCCGGTTTATCGGGCCGGATATAGGCTCCATTTCTATTACCTTCGATTTACTTACCTACTTACTAGTAGGAGGAATCGGAACGTTGAGTGGTCCGATTGTGGGAACACTGATTATTGTGTGGCTCTCACAATACCTGCAAGATTTCCAAGAGAACAGGATGCTTATCTTTGGTCCTGTGTTAACATTGCTGATTATTTTTTATCCACGCGGACTTGTCGGGGCAGTTTCAACCTGGAATACAAATCGGAAGGCAAAGAAAGAACGGGTAAGGGGAAAATCATATCTCCAGACGGAGCTCCTTCCTGAAAAGCAGGTTAAGGAGGGATAGAATGAATTTTTTGGAAACAAGGAATTTAACCAAACGGTTCGGTGGTTTAGTCGCGGTAAATAATGTCGATTTTACAATTGAACAAGGGAAAATTAATGCCATTATTGGTCCAAATGGTGCAGGTAAGTCCACTTTTTTCAATTTAATTAGCGGATTTCATCGCCCAAGTTCAGGCAAGGTTATTTATAAGGGGCAGGATATTTCTAGTTTGCCTTCCAATAAAATAGCGGAGATGGGTGTGGCCAGGACATTTCAAACTACTAATCTATTTGAGCAATCAACAGTACTAGATAATGTTATTGTCGGCCACCGCCTACGGACTAAATCCAACCTATTAGACGCCATTTTACGTACCCCGCGTTTAACTAGGGAGGAGGCCCAATGTCGTGAAAAAGCTATGGAAGTGCTGGAATTTGTTGAATTAAAAAATGCAGCGAATAAATTGGTCGGTAATTTAACACAAGAGGAGAAAAAACGGACAGCATTTGCGCTAGCCTTAGCAACCGATCCGGATATTGTTTTTCTCGATGAACCCGCGGCAGGAGTCAACCCTGATGAAACAGAAGGGCTGGCCGAGCTAATGAAAAAAATGGCTGGTAAGGGGATTACGGTTTGTTTGATTGAACACAAGATGCAAATGATTATGAAGATTGCCGATAAAATTATGGTACTTAACTACGGAGAGAAGATTGCAGAAGGAAGACCGGAAGAAATCCGCAGTAATGAAACGGTGATAAAAGCATATTTAGGGGGAAGCGCCATTGCTTAGTTTAAAACATATCACTGTTAAATATGGCAGCTTTACAGCCGTTCATGATGTGAATATAGAAGTCAAGGCCGGGGAAATCGTTGTACTGCTGGGTGCAAATGGCGCCGGAAAAAGCACAGTATTTCGTACGATAAGCGGTCTTAACAAGCCGTCTGCGGGGGAGATTGTTTTTGACTCTAGAAAAATAAACAGGCACTCTGCAGATCAAATTGTCCAGCTTGGAATTGGTCAATGTCCGGAAGGAAGGAAATTGTTTTCGGCCATGTCGGTGCAGGAAAACCTGAAAATGGGTGCTTTTGTTCACCGCCGTAAAAAAGAGGAATTGAAACAGTCACTTGAACATGTATATGAACTATTTCCTATTTTAAAGGAAAAAAGAAATGATGCAGCTGGTTTGCTTAGCGGCGGCCAGCAGCAGATGCTCGCTATTGGCAGAACGCTGATGTCAAAACCTAAGCTGATGCTCCTTGATGAGCCATCGGTGGGGCTTGCTCCTTTGATTGTCGAGCAGATGTTTGAGGTGATTCAGCGGATTAATCAGGAGGGAACCACCATTCTTTTGGCTGAACAAAACGCGAATGCCGCCTTAAAAATTGCCGATAAAGGGTATGTTTTTGAAAGCGGTACAATTGTACTGAATGGTACATCTGAGGAATTGTTCGCGAATGATGAGGTGAGAAAAGCTTACATTGGTGCCTAAGGATTTGGTGTATTACTAGTTCGCAATAAACACTGCCTAGTAAAAGGGGGTGATGAAGACTTTTCATCACTTAACTGTTTGGCAAGATTGAAAAAGTAGAAGGGGGAAAATGAATGGGAAGAATGAAGTCTCTTTTTATGATGACAGTATTCTTTATCGTGATTTTCAGTTTGGCAGCTTGCAGCAGCAAAGATGAGCAAACAGCTAACACCAAACAATCTAGTGCTGATGGCAGTAAAACAGAAGGTGCAGGAACGGTAAACATTGGTTATACGGGGCCACTAAGCGGACCTGCAGCCTTCTATGGAAAGCGCACTTTAAATGGCGTAAAGATGGCGGCCGAGGAGATTAACAGCGAAGGCGGATTTGAAGTCGGCGGAAAAAAATACAAATTAAATATCGTTTCATTGGACGATAAATATTTACCAAATGAAGCCGGTGCAAACGCCAAGAGACTTATTCAGGAAAATAAAACACCGATTATTTTCACCCCGCACTCAGGCGGTGTATTTGCCCTCCAGGTTTTTAACCAACAAGATAAATTTTTAATAGGAGCATATACAAGTGAGCCTAAGGTGTCAGAAGTTGGCAACAATCTGACCGTTCGCATTCCACCTCGGTATGATGGCTATTTAAAACCATTTACAGACTATTCCATGAAAAAGTTTGGAAAGAAGATTGCCTTTCTTCCAACCTCCTCCCAATACGGAAAAGATTGGTCTACTAAACTGAAGGCCTACTGGGAAAAACAAGGCGGTAAGGTCGTTTACAATAGCTCGATTGATTTTGCTAAGGAAACAGATTTCTTTACAACCGTTACGAATGCCTTAAAAGGAAAGCCGGATGTATTATTTATTGGTGGTGCTTCTGAACCAACCGCCAAAGTAGCGAAGCAGGCAAGGGAACTTGGATTTAAAGGCGGTTTCATTGTTATGGACCAGGCAAAATTTGACGAAATGAAGGCGGTAACTGGTTCTTATGATCTCTTAAATGGCTCAATTGGTGTTATGCCGTTAGTAGAATCAACTAATAGTGAGGCGATTCCTGATTTCGTGAAAAAGTATAAGGAAGAATATGGTGAGAACCCAGGTTCGGAAGCTGGACTCAATTATATTGCTACGTACATCTTTGTCGAGGCAATGAAAGCTGCCGGTTCGGTAGACGACGCTGAAAAGATTCAAGCTCATATGCAGGATGGCGTGAGTAATATACCTGAGAATGTAAGAATCTATCAATTTAGTAAATTTGCCGGCGGCGGTTTTGATGGTGATCTAGAGGTTGCCGCAATTGAAGATGGAAAAATTGTTCCTATTAAAGTAACAAAATAGTAGATTGGCTTTTGCCACAATGAACGGTATGACCGTTTCTGCCCCTCGTGTCAAGTAAAGGCCGGGGGGCAGAAATGAATGTCACAGGCCGATTTAACCTAATCATAATAGTAGCTCAATTGACATATATAATTTTGTTAGCAGACAGGGCCTTAAGTGGTTACAGAAGGGAGGGGCATCTTTTGTTAGAAATTATTCCTCTTGTATTGGATACCGACTTCGCCGAAGGAACAGTTAATGCCTTTTTAGCTATTGGCGATACCATCACTTTAATCGATACAGGGAATCCCGGCAAAGAGTCCTTTCAACAACTAAAGACAAAACTACATAAACATGGCGTAACCTTGCGTGACCTAGACAAAATCGTTCTTACCCACATCCATATCGATCATGCGGGAGGCATTCCTTATATTCAAGCTGAAACAGATCTTCCTATCTTTGTTCACGAACAAGGGAAGGGATGGATCAATTCAAGTCTCGATAAGTTTGAAAAAGACCAGCAGTTTTTTCAGGATTTTCTCCAGTCATGTGGGGCAGATCCATCTAAACATATTGTTCAGCGACATTTTAAAGAAGAAAACTGGGGAAATGTTAGCTATGTAAAGGAAGGTGATACAGTTTTAATTGGAGGTAAACGGTTTGAAGTGATTCATGTTCCGGGGCACAGCCAATCTGACATATTAATGTGGAACCATGAAACGGGTGATTCGTTTGCAGGTGATCATTTAATAAAAGCGTTTTCTGTTAATGCCTTTATTGAACCACCGCTTTTAGACGGAGAAAGTCGGCCTAAGCCGTTATTACAATATCGGAACTCTTTAGAAAAAGTTAGCCGTCTTCCGCTCAACACCATTTACCCTGGACATGGAGATCACTTTACGAACCATAAAGAGTTAATTCAGACAAGATTGCAAGAGCAAGAAAAACGCTGTGAGCAGATATTAGCTATCCTTGCTGATAATCGAAAAAGTATTTTTGAGATTTGCCAGGAAATGTATCCTCGTTTGAAGGGGAAAACCGTCTTTTTAGGGTTATCGCAAATCCAAGGTCATTTAGACTTACTGGAAACAAGGCAAAAAGTCAGCTTTAACCGCAATGGTTCGCTGGTAGAGTATTTTTCGTTATAAATTCTTCTATAAAAGGAGTGGATTTCGTGAAGCTAAGAGATCTACTGGAAAGAAATATCACGGATTTTGGTGAATATCCGTTTCTATTTTTCAAGGAAAAAACCTACACAAACGTAGAAACTAAGCGATATGCAGACCAATTGGCAGCAGGATTGCGAAGAATCGGGATTGAAAAGGGTGACCGGGTCATCGTTTGTATGCCAAACAGCCCGGAAGTCCTTTTCGCCTATCAAGGAATAACCAGGGCAGGGGCCATCATCGTACCAGTCATGTTCACACTACACCCAAAGGAACTTCACTATATTGCCCGAAACTCCCTTGCTAAAGCAGTCATAACCTCATCATATGTCCTTCAAAATGTCGAAAAATCAATGGAAGCTCTGCCGGAAAGACCAGCCGTCATTTTATCCGATCTCCCATCAAATGAGCATATAACCAACTTTTACGATTTGTTGGTCCCTGTTGAAAAAGAATTTATAGACGACGGAAAAGCCGACGATACAGCGGTTATCTTGTACACTTCAGGGACAACGGGAAATCCAAAAGGAGTGCTGTTAACTCATAAAAACTTATTTTCCAATGCGCAAAATTCAGCGAAGCACAATGAAACAGAGCGGGGCACCACCTTGGGGGTCCTGCCGCTTGCCCATGTCTATGGCTTAACAGTTTCTAATGTATGCTACCTCACAGGCAGTGCGATTGTTGTTTTTTCAAGTTTTGAAGTCAAAGAGGTTTTTAAAGCGATAGACACCTTTCGGGTAAGGACATTTTCTGCGGTACCAGCGATGATTCATGCCATGGTTTCCTATCCCAATACCGATAACTATGATACTTCGAGTCTGGAATCAGTAGGATCGGGTTCTGCACCGCTGCCGGTTGCCCTGTTATATGCCTTTGAGCAAAAGTTCGGTGCAAAGGTGCTTGAGGGCTACGGATTATCGGAGGCCGCCCCGGTTGTGACCGCACATAGCAAACGAATCGAAATTAAACCGGGATCTGTCGGTGTACCCATCCCAGGGGTCGAAATCAAAATTGTGGATGGAAACGGTTTAGAAGTTCCAGCGGGTGAAGTAGGTGAATTAGTCGTCCGCGGTGATAATGTTACGCCTGGATACTATCAAAATCAGCAAGAAACAAACCGTGTGTTAAAAGATTCCTGGTTATATACCGGAGACATGGCGCGGGTGGATGACGAAGGTTACGTGTATATTGTCGACCGTAAAAAGGATCTGATTATTCGCGGCGGTTTTAATGTTTACCCGCGCGATGTGGAAGAAATCTTAAATGGTCATGAAGAAGTGTTTGAAGCCGCTGTGGTCGGTATCCCCGATGAACGAATGGGTGAGGAATTGGTCGCCTGTGTTGTGAAGAGACCAGGTTCTAATGTGACAGAGGAGGAGTTAATTCAATTTTGTCAGGATCATTTGGCAAAAAACAAAACACCGAGAAAAGTCATTTTTCTTGAGGCATTGCCGCGAAACGGGGTTGGTAAGATTTTAAAGACCCATTTGCGTCAAACCGCTTCTGATATTGTAATCAGTTAAAAAATAGTGGGGGGAGATTTTAGGATGGAAAGAAGGACTATTTTAACAACAAGTACTAGGGGATTGCTCGAGGATTCTTTTCCATATCGCCTTTATCAAAAAGCAAAACGGGTAGGAAATTGGAATCCGGCAGATATCGATTTTACCCTGGACCAAAAGGATTGGAAGGCGATGACGGCTGAGCAGCAGGAGGATATTCTCCGCTTAATTTCTCAATTCCAAGCTGGCGAGGAGGCCGTAACCTTAGATTTGCTCCCGCTTATCATGGCGATTGCCAAAGAAGGCCGGTTAGAAGAGGAGATGTTTTTAACGACCTTTTTGTATGAGGAAGCGAAACACACGGAGTTTTTCAGGCTTGTATTGAATGCGATCGGCGAGAAAGGAGATTTGTCTCATTTTCATACGGAAACCTATCAAAAGATTTTTTATGAAATCCTGCCAACGACGATGGCCCGGCTAGTAACCGATCAGTCCCCTGAGGCGATCGCAGAAGCATCGGTGGTATATAACATGTTTGTTGAAGGAGTTTTAGCAGAGACTGGTTATTTTTCTTTCTATAACGCTCTTGAAACAGCTGGAATCATGCCTGGTTTGTTAGAGGGAATTGGAAATTTAAAGAGAGATGAGTCGCGCCATATTGGTTACGGGACATTTCTTTTGCAGCGGTTGATTTGTGAACATCCGCATCTGTTCGATTTTGTAGCCGCCAAAATGGGGGAGCTGACCCCATTAGCCATTAGACTCAATCAAGAGGGCATCGCAGGAAGGGAGGTAAGTGCATTCGGTGGGAATCCAGATGACATTATGAATTTTACGCTCAAACAGTTATCTGTCCGAATGGAAATATTAGCGAGAGCGAAGGGCAAAAAAATCGAAGAGATTTATAGATATACAGATAGTGAGTTAGGTGTGTTGTAGGATGCATGAGATTAGGTAATTATGACCGTCTTAGGAAGAAAAAGCTCGTTGACGGTCACAAAAAGAAATAATTGTGCCCGTTGGGACAAGGTAGAGGGCATCGACGGTCAAAAAAAAAGATTATTGTGCCCATATAGTGGTCACAGGGGGGCACTTCGGTCAAAAAAACTTCAATTTTGCCTAAAGATGTTCATTTCCTAAAGGACTCGTCATAAAAATCAAAGTTTAGCAGAGGAGTAAGAAATCATGACAGTAAATGTAGACTTTCAAACCTATCCCCACTTTATCAATGGAAAGTGGGAGCAAGCGGGCAGCGGGGAAACTTTTGATGTGTTCAATCCTGCAACCGGAGAGCTTGTCGCTAAAGTAGCAAAAGGAACCCAGGAGGATGTCGATCGTGCAGTCAAAGCAGCCCGTGCCGCTTTTGACAAGAGCGACTGGAAAAACATGAAGCCAAAGGACCGGGCAAAAGTACTATCTGCGATTTCTTATAATATTGCCGAGCACGCCCAAGAACTAGCCTATTTAGAAGCGATTAGTTCAGGCGGAACCGTCCGGCGCATTGGCAATAGTGATATTTTACAAATGGTCGACCTGTTCCAGACACTAGCAAACTTTACATTAGAGTATCCATTCTCAGAAACGCTTCCAGTCCCGCCATTCCCGGGACCTGCTCACAACTTCATATGGCGTGAACCTATCGGCGTTTGTGCGGCGATTACCCCTTGGAACCTGCCAATGGTGATTGCGACTTGGAAAATTGCGCCAGCTCTCGCGATGGGGAACACGATTGTGATTAAACCGGCCAGCTACACCCCGCTATCCACACTGAAATTAGCAGAAATTATTTCAGAGGTGGTCCTGCCAGGTGTCATTAATGTGGTAACCGGAGCAGGTGCAGAAGTAGGGGAAGCATTAGTGAATCATCCACAGGTTGATAAGGTTGCCTTTACCGGTTCAACAGAGGTTGGCCGAAGAATTATGGGTCTTGCCGCCGGCACGATTAAAAATACAACCTTAGAACTTGGCGGAAAGTCACCAAACATCCTGCTAGAAGATGCAGACTTAAATATTGCTTTACCGGGAAGCCTTTTCGGCGTATTCCTTCACTCCGGCCAGCTGTGCGAATCAGGAACACGGCTGTTTGTACCGGATAAACTTTATGATCAAGTGGTTACTGGTCTCGTTGCGCTTGCCAGTAAACTAAAAGTTGGCAATCCGCTTGACCCAACAACAGATGTCGGACCAATAATATCGAAAAAACAAAAGGAAACGATTCTCTCTTATATTGAGTCCGGTAAGCAAGAAGGGGCGACCCTTGTCTGCGGCGGGAAGGCAGTCACAGTCCCAGGCTGTGAGCAAGGTCATTTTATCGAACCAACGATTTTAACTAATGTCAGCAACGATATGAAAATTGCCCAAGAGGAAATCTTTGGACCTGTCCTATGTGTGATTCGTTATTCAGACCTAGATGAAGCCATTCAAATGGCAAATGATACGATTTATGGATTAGCAGCAGGTGTCTGGACACGTGATGTGAATAAAGCCTATGAGGTTGCAAGGAAACTTCAAGCGGGTGTGGTCTGGATTAACGATTGGCATATGCTCCGCAGTGATGCACCGTTTGGCGGCTACAAGCAAAGCGGCATCGGCCGGGGTATGGCAGGCATTCACTTGATGCCTATACACAAGTAAAGCATGTTCATACCTCCATGTCCCCTGAATTGGAAAGACGCAACTGGTATGGAATTCTGTTTGGTCAAAATTAATGAAGAGGTGAAGAAGATTATGAAAACAACTCTATCACAGTTTATGTTACGTACTGGTATTTACAGCGGATCAAATTCTCGGGCAATAGTGCCAAGTTTATTTGCCGGCCTTGGCGCAAAACGGGTCCTGCTCTTAAGTGACCGCGGTTTAGAAAAAGCCGGGATTGTTGAAAAAGTAGCGTCGATTTTTGAATTGACTGGTCACGGGTCTGGGCCGCAGCTTGTCGGAATCTATTTGGACATTGCTCAGGATGCAGAAAGCCGCTGCATTAATGATGCGGTCCACTATGCGAAGGAAGTGGGAGCGGATAGTTTACTAGCTGTAGGCGGCGGTAGTGTACTAGATACTGTAAAAGGGGTTAAGTATGCACTTTATAAAGGCTTATCGGATATAAAAGAAGCTAACCCTGGAGGCTTATTATATGAGCAATTTCCGAAAGCAAACTATATCCCCATCCCGCATATTGCAATCCCAACAACTGCGGGAACTGGATCCGAAGTTTCGCCGATTGCCGTTATTTTTAATGAAGACATTCAAATGAAGACGAACATCATTAATCCATTTATAAATGCCGATATGGCGATATTGGATCCTGATTTAACCGTTGGCCTGCCACCTGTGATTACCGCCTTTACAGGTTTTGATGCTTTAACACATGCGATTGAAGCACTAGCATCACCAACAGCGACTGGTCTAACGGATGCTTATGCCCAACATGCGATCAGATTGATTGAAAAAAATCTTCCGGTGGCTGTAAATGATGGCGGCAATTTAGATGCCCGAATGGATTTATTGCAGGCAAGTCTAATGGGAATTACCGCGTTTAGCTTTGCTCTAAATGCGATTCCGGTTCATAATATGGCCCATGCCTACGGTGCCTTGTTCCGAATCCCACATGGATTAGCGAATGCCGTTTTTTTACCAGTGGTGATGGAGCTTGTTCCTCAATTGTATTTGCCAAAGGCTGCTGAACTGGCTCAGGCATTGGATGTCGATGTGAAGGATGATACACCTGAAAATGCACTTGCTAGAGTAATTGAAAAAATCAGATTGTTACAGCAAAGCGTCGGCCTACCTGCCGACTTCAAGCAATATAATATAAGTGAAGAGGCATTAGCGGCAACGATTCCGGCGGTTATGAAGGACCCTGCAGCGCTCAGTTTCCCAATGCCGCAAGAATTAATAGCGACGATCGGACAGAGGGTTGTTCCTGTCACTGTAAAGTAAGTAATAATTAGAAACAAAGGTACTCAGAGAGAATGCCTTTGTTTCTTTTTGTATTTTTTGTTTTGTATCCATAAACATCTTGATATATAATTTCAAATAGGGTCATTTTAGTTTTGGATTGATCTACATAAAATTTTTGATGAGTAGGAGTAGTAAAAATGGAAAAAGTACTTATTTTCGGTCATAAAAATCCAGACACCGATACAATCTGTTCTGCGATCGCTTATGCAGATTTGAAAAAACAATTAGGCTATGATGTTGAACCAGTTCGTCTCGGTCAAATCAATGGCGAAACACAATTTGCGCTTACAACTTTCAACGCTGAAGTTCCTCGCTTAGTGGAAGCAGTTGCGTCTGAAGTAAATTCTGTAATCTTAGTTGACCACAACGAGCGCCAGCAAAGTGCAAATGATATTGCGGATGTTCGTGTATTGGAGGTTATCGACCACCACCGTATCGCTAACTTTGAAACAAGCGATCCATTGTATTACCGCTGCGAGCCTGTTGGCTGTACTGCAACCATTTTAAACAAGATGTATAAAGAAAACGGCAAAGAAATTAAGAAAGAAATCGCTGGTCTAATGTTATCTGCGATTATTTCCGACTCTTTATTGTTCAAATCCCCAACCTGCACACCTGAAGATGTTGCGGCAGCGAAGGAATTAGCAGCAATTGCCGGTGTTGAGGCTGAAACTTATGGCTTGGAAATGTTAAAAGCAGGTGCTGACGTTCGTGATAAATCGATTGCTGACCTTTTAAGCCTTGATGCTAAAGAATTCGAAATGGGTTCAAGCAAAGTTGAAATTGCGCAAGTAAACGTAGTGGACACAGCTGATGTTCTAGAACGTCAAGCTGAATTAGAAGCGGCAATTTCTAACATCGTGGCAGAAAAGAACTTAGATTTATTCTTGTTTGTTGTTACAGATATCTTAACAAATGATTCTGTTGGTTTAGCAATCGGAAGCAAAACAGCTGCAGTTGAAAAAGCCTACAATGTTTCACTAGAAAATAATACAGCTACTTTAAATGGTGTTGTATCACGTAAAAAACAAATCGTACCAGTATTAACTGATATCTTTAATCAAGGTATCTAATAGAGTACAATACTAAAAACCGTTCATGCTTAGCATGGACGGTTTTTAGGTTGATAACCAAAGTTTACACAACTTATTCAACTTCCTGATTTTCTTCTTTCTTTTGATTCATTAAGAAAAAAGTAAGCGGCTGTTCGGAGCCGGTCATTAATTTGTACACATAGGAAGACGTGAGCTTATAGCCGTCATCTATTTTTCCTGCCAAGTAATTGGTCCGTTCAAATAGGATGGAACGGATATGGTTTAGCTGTCTGGAAAATTTATCTAATAATGCCTCTTGATTATCGAGCCGTTTTAACATCCCGCCGTGGATTTCTTCTTGTTTAGTTAATTTTTCTGCTGCCTGTTTTTGCATTTCAAGTTGTTCTTTCATTTGCAAGGCAATTTGCTGTTGTGTTTCTTCATTCTTATCTAAACGATCCGCAATACTGTGACAGGTCTTACTAATTTGATTGATTTGTGCAGTCAGGGTTTCCTTTGCCTGTGTTTCTTTTTCAACCATAGCCTCTAATTGGACATTCTTCTCTTGTAAGGAATGGAGGTTTGTAACCATTTCGTTTTCAAATTTCTGCTGCCTAATTGTACTATTTTTTAAGTCACTCAGCTGATAATCTACCTGTTTCCAATGGGTGGTCTGAGCATCTGTTTGCTGCTGATATCGCGTTTGCAGTTCTGCTAATGCATGGTTCAGAGCGATATTAGCTTTTTGCTGCTCCTTCATTAGTTCGGTGAGGAAATCCTGCCTTGATTCGACCTGATTCGATTCCTTCAATTGCCTGTTATTTTTGAATAAATTCGGATGTTCCTTTTTATTAATGAATAGTCCCATACCTCTCTCCGCCTTTTATTTGTTTGATTGTGATAGTTTATGCAAAGAGATTGAAACTGGAGACATGATTGGGCTAGGGAACATTATGTGATTGCTTTAATAAAAAAACAAAAAACCGCTTGGAATATCCAAGCGGTTGGAATCAAACAATTACTGGCGTATTCAAAACAAATTTTTCAACAACCTTTGCTACGCCATCATTCATATTTGTGTCAGTCACATAATTTGCTTTTTCCTTAATATCTTGAGGTGCATTACCCATAGCAACACCAAGTCCAGCGAACTCAATCATCGCTAAATCATTATAGCTATCGCCGATGGCAATCACTTCTTCGCGAGTTATGCCAAGTTGTCCAATCAAATGATTTAGGCTGGTTCCTTTTGTAACCCCTTTTTCCGTAAACTCTAAGAAAAATGGTTTAGAACGCATCACGCTAAGTTCTTCGGCTAATTCTTGCTGAAGCTTACTTTCTACTTCGACAAGTTTTTCCGGAGCATCGACCATTAATACTTTAACAACCGGTTCATTGACTGACTCAATAAAACTGTCAACCTCAAACACATCTAGGCCTGTAATTTCCGCTTCAATATTGGTATATTGATTTCCTGCCTCGGTAACAATCAAATCACCAACATAGGTATGAATAAACACATCTTCACGACGGCTTAAATTATATAGGCGGTGCGCGGTTTCAGGTGATAACGTGCTGCTAAAAAGCTCTTCACCTGTATGGCAGTTAGTAATTTTTGCACCATTAAAAGAAAGAATAAAGCTTCCATATTTCTTTAACTCTAGCTCATCAGCAATTTCATACATAGCGGACGTTGGGCGCCCAGAAGCTAGTACAACCTTTACACCTGCCTTTTGAGCATCCATTAATGACTGTTTCGTACGAGGGGAAATGGTGTGGTCGTCTTGTAGCAGGGTATCATCTAAATCTAGTACAATCATTTTATATGACATTTTTCTGTTCCTTTCTCTAGTTAGTTTCTTATCCCATCTTACTATAATTCTAGGAAAAAAAACTATTACAAATGAATCCAATTACCAAAAACACTAATAAAATAGGGTAAAAACGAAATTGAAGGTGACTATAAATGTTTATTTTTAATATTTTTAAAAATAAATGTGCGATTTGTAAAAGGAAGGTTAATCCTTTGAGGAAATATATAAATGATAAAGGTGAAGTGGTGAAGGTTTGTATCCCTTGCTCAGAATATGCCGAGAGAAGAGCATTTCGGAGGGGAAAGTAATGGGAACTCATTTTAAGAGACACCGGATGCAAGGCATTTAAGAAAAGTTCTAAAGAAAATTTCTAACGCAGCCCGATTGAAGGGCTAGGAAAGCATTAAAACCCCTGAATGAGAAGTAAACCAGTAACCAAAGAAGCAGGGAATTCCCAGCTTCATTGGTTGTTTCAAGTAACTATTTGAAAAATTTTTAATCAAGTAATGAACGAACGGCCAATTCCTGTTTTCCTGTGGGAGGCCAAACAGATAGGTCAAATGGATAATCAGAACCGGGGACAACTCGATCCTCACCAACTGTTTTGATTAGGAAATCCAGGCTATCTTGGTTCCATAACACTGTATCATACCAAAAGCGATTCAAGTATTCTGATGGTTTGGCCTTTAACTTTGATGAAACTAGTGGCCATTGGTCAAAACCCTTGTCTAGCCTGCCAATCTGATAGGGAAGGAAACCGCCGCCATGGGCAAATAATATTTTTACATTAGGAAATTGATCAATCAAACCGCTTAACAAGAGGTCCGTAGCACAAACTGTAGTTTCCCAAGGAACTCCAATCAAATTAGGCATCATTCTTCTCTTTAAGCGCGGGTCTTCACATAATAAAGGATGAATAAACACGATGGCTTTTAGGCGATTAGCTTCTTCAAAAAAGGGCCTGAAAAATTCATCCGATAACATTTGATTTTCTAGTCCAGGCCCGATAATAACCCCTTTAAGTCCCATTTCCATAGCATCTTTTAAGACCTCGGCAGCTTTTAGCGGATTGGTAAGAGGCACTGTACCTAAAGCTGAAAGGCGTTCTGGTGCGGAATTAGACCATTCTGCCAAAGAACGGTTGTATACACTTGAAATCTCAGTCGTGATCTCGTCAGGAAAATCATACATAAACAGCTGTGGAATTGGTGAAATAACCGAATGAGTTACACCGGCCTTTTCTTGATCCGCTAAAAATTGGTTTCCATCGATAAAAGCCTGCTTTAATTCAAAACCCCATTTTTCATTTACTACTAAAAAATCATTCTTGTTTTCTTCTTTTTTAATCCATTTTGCATTAACTTTTCTTTGATTGTCTTTCAACCATGTTAAAACATCAGATGGGATAAAATGAGTGTGAAAATCATACAACCGGAACAGCCCCTTTTCATGGTTTAAACTACTAGACTATTAACCTCTATACCCCATTCGTGTTGAGACCTCTCTAGCCGCGCTCATCACTTTTTTTGCAAGGCCTTGAATTTTATGCTGCTGTATTCGTTGATTGGGCCCCACGACAGAAAGCGCAGCAATGACCTTGCCTCTGTAATCAAAAATAGGGGCGGCAATCGAGGTTACCCCTTCTAAGATTTCTTCTGTACTATTTGCGTAACCGTTTTCTTTCACTTGATTTAAATGAATCCGAAGTTTTTGCGGATTTGTGATGGTGTTTTTGGTTAACCTTTCCAGACCTTTTTCAATGACCTGATTAACGACATCTTCCGCTGCATGAGCAAGCAGAACCTTGCCGGAACTCGTACAGTATGGTGGATTTCTCTTACCTATATGGGTTAGGAAACGAACCGGATGGTTACATTCGACCTTTTGAAGATAGATAACGTCTAAATGATCCAAAACCGAAATATGTGCTGTTTCCCCAATATTTTCTACTAACCGATTTAAGACTGGCTGCGATTCCCGGTAGATATCCATCTGACTGCTGACAATTCCGCTTAACGACAGAATGGAGAGGCCTAACCGATATTTTTTCGTTTCTGGATCTTTATAAACAAACCCTTCACTCGCAAGCGTTGTCATTGTTCGACTGACCGTACTCTTGTTAAGTCCGAGCTCAGCGGATAGTTCACTAATCTTTTTTTCCGGTTCGTCCATCGTGAAACATTGTAAAATCCGAAGTGCATTTTTTACCGAAGAAAGATGACTATCTTTCTCGACATTTACGCTCAAATGAAATCCCTCCTTTTGAAGTGTTTCATTATGTAAAACAAAGTTGCTCTATAGTCGGCAATATACCAGAAAAAACAAAAAATGAAAACAGTATTTTTAAATATTATGAATTATTTAAAAAAAACGTCTTTTGTTGCATATAGAGCAACGATGGAGTTGTATGTGAAATTCGGAAGCGTTACCATGTAGTTAAGAAAATATTAAATTATCATTTATTTATTAGGAGGAATATCGATATGCAAGTAGAAACTAGAGTAAGAGCCATTAATTGTTTGCACTTTATCAACGGCCAATTTGTCGAATCACAAAATCACAAGACCTTTGAAAATATTAACCCAGCAACAGAAGAAGTGTTAGGAACCGTGGCCGAAGGGGGGAAGGAAGAAGTTAATTTTGCAGTAGCTGCTGCACGTAGAGCACTAAATGGAAAATGGAAAACTATGCCAATTGTTGAGCGTTCAAAAATTATCCGCCGGATTGGCGATTTAATTCTTGAAAGACAGGAAGAGCTGGCACATCTTGAATCCATGGATACGGGGAAGCCATTTTCATTAGCAAACAGTGTAGA
Source organism: Bacillus sp. OTU2372 (assembly GCF_038440275.1). Classification (NCBI taxonomy): domain Bacteria; kingdom Bacillati; phylum Bacillota; class Bacilli; order Caryophanales; family Bacillaceae; genus Bacillus; species Bacillus sp. OTU2372. The sequence goes on along the minus strand of NZ_JASATK010000004.1, from coordinate 145,362 downwards.
TATTCCGCGTGCAGCCTTCAACTTTCACTTTTTCGCTGATTATATGATTTCTGTTAATACCGATTCGAATATGCAGGATGATATCGCCCTTCATTATTCTTATCGCCGCCCTGTCGGTGTGGTTGGGATTATTAAACCTTGGAACCTGCCGTTACTATTGTTGACTTGGAAATTAGCGCCATGTTTAGCAATGGGTAATACGGCTGTTATTAAACCGGCCGAGTGGACGCCAATGACCGCAACTGTATTAATGGAGATTTGTAAAGAAGCAGGGGTACCTGATGGTGTAGTAAACCTTGTCCATGGTTTTGGCCCTAATTCTGCTGGTGCAGCGATTTCAGAACATCCGGATGTGGATGCGATTTCATTTATTGGTGAGCCAAGAACAGGTACCGCGATTATGAAATCGGCAGCCGATTCCTTGAAAAAGCTTTCCTTTGAACTAGGCGGGAAAAATCCAAACATTATCTTTGCAGACTCTGATTTAGATGAAGTGATTGAAACCACAATTAAATCCAGCTTTGTGAACCAAGGGGAAGTTTGTTTGTGCGGTTCACGGATTTACGTGGAACGTCCGGTTTACGAAGAATTTTTAACAAGGTTTGCGGAACGGGTTAGAACATTAAAGGTCGGCCACCCGCTTGAAGCAGATACGAATGTTGGTGCATTAGTCAGTAAAGAACATTATGACAGGGTAAACAGCTATATTGATATCGCCCGCCAAGAAGGTGCCACCATCCTGACAGGCGGCAAACGTCCAGATGGATATGAAAAAGGTTACTATTTAGAACCTACCATATTAGTTGGGCTTGATCGAAATTCTCGCTGTGTTCGTGAAGAAATCTTTGGACCAGTGGTTACGGTTATGCCGTTTGATATGGAAGAAGAAGTGGTTATGCAGGCAAATGATACCCATTATGGCTTAAGTGCAACGATTTGGACAAATGATTTACGAAGAGCGCATCGGGTTGCACACCAGCTAGAGGCAGGAATTATTTGGGTAAATACTTGGTTCTTACGCGATTTAAGAACACCATTTGGCGGTATGAAGCATAGTGGAATCGGAAGAACAGGCGGCATGCATAGTATCGATTTTTACTCCGAACTTTCCAATGTTACGATCAAACTATAAGAAGGGAAGTAAATAATTTGACTAGTAAAGTAACACAATTTGCAGAACAATTATCCGAAGCAGAAGCGACGAAAGTCGGGATTGCTCCTTTAACATCCGTTGATCCCGAACTTACAGTAGAAGAAGCTTATTATATCCAGCTTGAAAATATTAATAAAAAAATAGCACAAGGACGAAAAATCGTTGGAAAGAAGATAGGCTTAACTTCTATAGCGATGCAAAACTTGCTCGGAGTTGATGAGCCGGATTACGGGCATTTACTAGATTGTATGGTAGTGGAAAATGGCGGATCCATTTCAATAGAATCGGTCCTACAGCCAAAGGTAGAAGCCGAGATTGCTTTTATTTTAAAAAAGGATTTACGCGGACCAAATGTGACCACTCTTGATGTTCTTCAAGCAACAGACTATGTCGTTCCAGCACTTGAAATTGTTGATAGCAGAGTTCAAGATTGGAAAATTAAACTGCAGGACACGGTTGCTGACAATGGCTCTTCTAAGTCTTTCGTGTTAGGTGGAAAACCTACTAAAATAGAAGATATTGATCTTGAATTAATCGGCATGGTCTTAACAAAAAATGGTGAACTCGTGAATACTGGCGTCGGCGCAGCAGCGTTAGGAAATCCAGCCACATGTGTGGCATGGTTAGCCAATAAATTATCAGAATTTGATATCCCGCTTCGAGCAGGAGAAGTGATTTTGTCTGGTGCGTTATCCGCAGCAGAAGTGGCCAATAAAGGAGATTCCTTCACTGCAAGGTTTGCTCATCTCGGTCAGGTCAATGTGCACTTTTAATTTGAAGAAAAAGAGGGGAACAGCGTGAGTCAAATTAAGGAAATAGCTAATTATCTTGTTGCAGCCGAGCTTGAAAAACGTGAGGTTGTAAAGGTAACTGCCAACCTAAAGCCTGATTTAACCGTGGAGGAAGCATATCAGGTTCAAGAAGAAATCGTCCAAATGAAATTACAAGAAGGCAGAAGAATTGTTGGTCCCAAGATGGGTTTAACTAGTTTTGCCAAAATGAAACAAATGGGAATTGATGATCCCATCTACGGATATGTGTTTGATTATATGCTGATTGAAAATGGTGGAAAACTGCCATTACATGAGATGATCCATCCGAAGGTGGAAGCGGAAATTGCCTTTGTGATTGGTGAAGATATCGAAGGCCCGGGTGTGACCGGTGCTCAGGTTCTTGCAAAAACGGAATATGTTCTGCCTGCATTAGAAATCATCGACAGCCGTTATGAAAACTTCAATTTTACCTTACCGGATGTTATTGCTGACAATGCCTCAACCTCAAGGGTTGTGTTTGGCACGACTTTAAAAAAGCCAGAGCAATTTGAATTAGATTTACTTGGTTCAACTCTATCTATTAATGGTGAAATCAAGGAACTGGGGGCAGGGGCGGCAGTATTGGGGCACCCAGCACATTCCGTTGCAATGCTTGCGAATATGCTAGCGAGAAAGGGAGAAAAGGTTCGTAAGGGTGATGTTATTTTAACAGGTGGGATTACCAGTGCCGTTATGTTGAAATACGGCGACATCGTCAGTGGAAAATTTGATGGGCTTGGTGAAGTCACCTTTACGGTAACGGATTAGAGAAATACTTATAAAACGAAGGATGATAAGCATGCCATTAATTAATGTGCAAATAATGGAAGGAAGACCTCCTGAGAAAGTAACCGAACTAATCAAGAATCTTACCAATACAGTAGAGGAAACCTTAAACGCACCGAAAGAAAGTATTAGAGTTATCGTGACAGAAGTTCCAAAGACCCATTGGGGGATTGCAGGCATACCTGCTTCGGAACGATAGGAATTCATAAATGGGAGCATGGGGAATATCAATGCTCCCCACAATTTTTCTGTTTTGTAAGCGTTAACTTGGTTTATTAAATTTTATAGGAGGATATTATGACGATTGAATTTAGTATGATAGTTCCCCATGTCCCTAGTATGTGTCATGAAGATCAAGTACCGGATTTTCAAATGGATATGGCTTCATCCATGAAAGTAGTAGCCAAACAAATAAAAGAGATAAACCCAGACGTGATTGTTTTAGTATCTTGTCATTGGCCATCGACGTTTTTCCATTATGTTGACTGTACACCCGTTCATAAAGGGATATTAACTGCCTTCGAAGCTCCAGACCTAATTAAAGACCTCCCGTACAACTACCCAGGTGATGAAGAATTAGCGAACAAGCTCGTAAAGGCAGGAGAAGAGGCTGGCCTCCAGGTCCAGGGGGTAAATGATCCATATTACCTGTGGGATTACGGAAGTGTGGTTCCATTGCGTTACCTAAATCCAGATGAAGAAATACCGGTTATTAATTTATCGGTTACATTGGCAGCCAGTATCGAAGAGACCTATAAATGGGGTCAGCAAATTGCAAAGGTATTACAAGAAACAAGTAAAAGGGTTGTCTTTATTTCAAGTGGTGCCTTGTCACATAATTTAGTGAGGGGCAGACATAATAAACCAACCATTACAGAGCATGCAATGGATAAGCAATTTCTCGAATTTGTGATGAAAAAGGATTATCAATCCGCGTATGATATGCTTCCGGAGTATGCTAGGCTGGCTAGAGTCGAATCAGGCGGCCGCCATCTTGCCATGCTTTTAAGTATGCTTGACGAAGAATGTAAACCAACTTTCTATGCAGATGGGCAGTCTTCAGGCAGCTGGAACGTGCTGATCACCTTCCAAAAAGTCACAGTACAAGCCGCCAATTTTATTGCTGAGAATGAATTCGCCAAATAAAATTTTCAGAGCCGGAAACCTGCCGCTGGGGGGTCCGGTTTTTTGATTGTAAGGATACCTTTTTTCGGAAAAATATGTGATACTTAAAGGATAATGATGACATCTATTTAGGAGAATTTGCAATGAATGATAAAGAAATAAGATGCGGATGGGTGAATCAGGATCCACTCTATATCGATTACCATGACCATGAATGGGGGGTACCAGTATATGATGACCGCCAGCTTTTTGAATATTTAAATCTTGAAGGCGCACAAGCGGGACTCAGCTGGTATACGATTTTAAAAAAGCGGGAGAACTATCGTCAAGCTTTCGATCATTTTGAGCCCGCAAAAATTATCCGCTATGATGAGGACAAAATTGCTGAACTGTTACAGAATGAAGGAATTGTTAGAAATAAGCTTAAAATAAATGCGGTTATTACAAATGCAAAGGCTTTTTTTTGCGTAGTTGAGGAATTCGGATCATTTCAAACGTATATTTGGGCTTTTGTGGACGGAAAGCCGATACAAAATCATTTTAGGGAAATGAGTGAGGTCCCTGCAACGACGGAAATCAGTGATCGGCTCAGTAAAGATTTAAAGAAACGAGGCTTTAAATTTGTTGGTTCGACCATTTGTTATGCCTTTATGCAGGCAGTGGGGATGGTAAATGACCATATTACTACATGTATGTGTTATAAACGCTTAAGCGCTGATGATAATAAGTGATAAAGAGCCCATCACAATTTGTGACGGGCCTTTTTAAATAAGGCTTATTTGGTTGGTTTCTCCATCATAAAATCAGAGGATGGAATGGGGATAATTTTTCCACCGATTTGGACATGAACGGTATCGTTGAAAATGGCTTTGACAATTCCTTTTAATGAAATAGTGGAATTTACAGATATTTTCTTAGATTCAGATTGGTTTGCCAAATTAATCAACACCTTCCAATTGTTATAAAACTGTATGGTCCTTTAGAAAATTAAAAATTGATACTTTAAATTATTCGCATAAAAACGGTAAATTCCTGCTTAGCAGAATAACTTTTCTTTTTATAGTGGTAGTGATAAAATGATAACATGAACTCTGGTTCAAGTATCACACAAAGCATCATTTCTGTCAATTTAAAATTGAACTGTGGTTCAAATTCCTGGTTAGTGGTATGATAAATTCGAGGTGAAAGCATGTCAGATGATGAAAAACTGGTAGGTGAATTTCCATTTTTGCCAAAACAGGAACGGGCTCAAGCTAAAAGAAATGCGTTAATTGAAAGTGGATATGCGTTGTTTCATAAAAAGGGTTATGAGCAGACAACGGCAAAGGAAATCGCTGCTCATGCAGGGGTTGCAACAGGAACTTTTTATCGATATTTTTCCGATAAACGGCAGCTGTTGATGTCGCTGCTTGAGGATAAGATTGAGACTTTTCTCCCACCGGAAATAAGCTGGTTATCTAGCGATCCAGTGGACGCATTGGCGTCTTCTTTAGAACTTCATTATAACCGAATCCATGAGTTCGGACTCCGTCATGTTCTGCCTGAGCTGTTATCGAAGGATTCCGAGCTTGCAGCCGTTCTGGACAATGCTAGAAAAAGAATCCATGCTAGGATTTTTAACGGATTAAAAAAAGCGGGAGAAAAAGGGCTAACTTGGAACGATTTGGATTTAGATACTCTTTCTTGGGCGATTATGATGATTGTCGAGAACGGACTTGATAAAACAAGCGAGTCTGAGAAACCGTCTGCGTATCAGGACATTGCCAAGTTGATTTGCCGGTTGGTGTTCCCTCCTAGAGTTTTAGAGCAGTTATCCAAAAATGATGCCGAAGCCGAATAATTAATAATTTCTCATTAATCATTAAAAATTTGAAAATAATATCTTGAAAGATGGAATTTATTATATTCAAGATAACCAGACAATAGTACAAAAAATAAAGGAAATGAGCATGATTTATTTTGGAATCGATCCAAAGAAAGCGGTGACCATGATGAAAGTAAGAGATTTTATGGTTAGAGACGTTATAACTGTTAGTCCAGAGAATTCAGTTAGAGAGGTCATGTCTGTATTTGTAGAAAAGAAAATTGGCGGGGTTCCCATTACAAAAAAAGATGGGACATTATGCGGCATGGTAACAGATGGGGATATTATTCGGGCTATAAAGCCATTAGATAAACGAATTCATGATTATTTTAGTTTCATCACCTATATAGCAGTGGAGGAACGGGATGTCCACCTAAGTGAAGTTATTAATAGGGAGATTATTAAAATTGCGAAAACACATGGACTCGTAACGGTCCATCCTGAAGATGATATGGAAAAAGTGGTCGATCTGTTATCAAAACATCACTTTAAAAAACTGCCTGTCGTCAATGGAGTAAATCGTGTAGTAGGTGTCATCAGCCGTGGCGATGTGATTCGCAATATCCAGCAAACGATGGTTGAAAATATGTAACTTCTCTAGAGAAGGAAAGAATGGGCTGTTGATTTATTAATAATCATCTGCCTATTTTTTGTTTTTAGAAAGGGTAAACTGTACTAGTTGAATCCTCTAGTTTGCCCTTCGCTTTACTATACGGGGGTATGATATAATATTTCTAAAAAGGGAGGCGTGTTAATGTCTCATGAATTAGATCAGGAGTTAACCGAAGATTCCTGCTGTGAAGATGGGGGAAGCCAACGGAAAAGTCACCATCCAGATAAAGTAAAGAATAATCTTGTCACGAGGTTAAACCGAATTGAGGGGCAGATCCGTGGGATTAAAGGTTTAATTGAAAAAGATACGTATTGTGATGACGTCATTAACCAGATTGCTGCAACACAATCGGCGTTAAACAGTGTAGCGAAAATATTGCTTGAAGGTCATATGAAAAGCTGTGTCGTTAAAAGAATCCAAGAAGGAGATTTCGAAGTCTTGGATGAGGTTCTTGTGACGATCCAAAAGTTGATGAAAAAGTGAGGAATTTATAATGGAACATGTTACTTTAAATGTAAGTGGAATGTCTTGTGAACATTGTGTCAAAGCAGTGGAAGGCAGTGTCGGTGAACTGCAAGGTGTAAAAAAGGTGTCGGTTAACCTTGCAAAAGGTAAAGTGGATGTAGAGTATGATACCAACCTGGTTTCACTCGATGAGATTAAAGAAACAATTGATGACCAAGGATACGATGTGAAATAAGAGAAGGCACCCAGGTTTAACCACCTGGGTGTTTTGATTCTAGCTGACTGTAAACATCCAAGTGACTCCATATTTGTCCTGTACAGAACCGTGCAGCTTGGCAAAAAACGTTGGTTGCATGTCCATATAAACGGATCCGCCTTCTTTAAGGACTTCCCATGCTTTCAAAGCACGATCTTCAGAGTTAAGCTCCACGCTGATTGACACTTTCGCACCGTCTGGTAAGTCTCGATTCGAATCTGAACCATAAATAAAGCCTGATTCTGTTAATTTTAATTGAGCATGTAAAACAAGGTCTTTTTCGCTGTCAGACACAGGGAATTCAGGATTTGGAGGCATGTCCCCATATTTCTGAATTGATACGACTTCTCCATCAAAGGCCTTTTGATACATTTTAAAGGCCTCATCACATTCTCTGTTAAACATTAAATATGGTGTAATCATATAATCTACTCCTTTATTTTTCCTTGTTTTATGTATTTTCCTAGAACAAAGATGTTATACTTTCATTATAACCGAACATTAGTTCTATATACAATAAAAACTTTTTAATTTATTTGAACAAGGTCTCAAATTGTTTTACGATTAATAATAGAGTCAAAGAGGAGTGAAAACTCATGGATCAAATCGTAGGAGTAGAAGGAATTTATAGACAGCTATTAGAGGCTTGGAATATTCGCAGTGCTCGTGGAATGGCCGATTTATTTACATCTAATGGTGAGATGATTGGGTTCGATGGGAGTCTTTCAGTTGGAAGTGAGGAAATATTTTCGCATCTTAAACCAATCTTTGAACACCATCCAACAGCTCGCTTCATAAGCAAAGTAAAAAATCTGCATTTTCTGAGTCGAGATATAGCTATATTGCGCGCAATTGCTGGTATGCTCCCTCCAGGACAATCAGATATTAATCCAAATGTAAACACGCATCAAACGCTTGTTGCTGTTAAAATTGATGGAGATTGGCAAATTAAACTGTTTCAGAATACTCCGGCCCAGTTTCATGGAAGGCCTGAACTAGTAGAACAGATGTCCAATGAGCTTAGGGAATTATTATAGTAAACACTTAGTCACCAAAATAAAAAACAGTGCGAATTTACCTGCTAATCGCACTGTTTTTTCAAATATAAATCTATTGTGAAATTGAATTAGATTTGATAATCGCCTCATGCTCCGGCACCCTGATCAGAAGCAGGCCGCCGATTATAAACAATACTATCAGGCTAAAAACACCGCTATTGGTATTCCCGGTTATTTGGGCCGTGAATCCGACAAGAAATGGACCTAAGATTGCCGCAAACTTATAAAAAATACTATAGAACCCAAAGAATTCGTTTGCACTTTCCTTTGGGACCAGTTTAGCAAAATAGGAACGGCTTAATGCCTGAATACCTCCCTGTGAGGAGGCGACTAGCATGGCGAGAATCCAAAAATCCAGTGTGGTTTTTAAAAAATAAGCATAAAAACATATTACGATATAAACAAAGATTCCCACTAACAGCATCGTTTTCCCCTTAAACCGGTCAGCCAGCTTTCCATATAGCACAGCAAACGGTGCGGCCACCACTTGCGTCGCAAACAAGATGATTAAGAGATTGGTTGAGGTGATACCAAGATCAGAGCCGTAGGCAGTAGACATCGTAATAATGGTATTAACGCCATCAATGTAGAAGAAATACGCAACTAAAAATAAAAAGAGTGGACGGAAAAGTCTTATTTTTTTAAAGGTCAAAAAAAGCTGTCGAAACCCATTGGTGACTGGATTTGAGACCTGTTCCTTATAATAAATCTGCTTGACGTTTTTCAACATCGGAATTGTAAACAACCCCCACCATAGGGCAGTGATAGCAAATGCTGCTTGACTTGCGACTGTAACAGAGATTGCAAGGATACCTTGCTGCGATAAAATGATAAGCGCTATTCCTAATATAAACGGGATCGTACTGCCGATATAGCCCATTGCATAGCCTTTAGAGGAAACTTGATTCATTCGGTCTTCAGTCGTGACATCGACAAGAAAGGCATCGTAGAAAATATTTGTTCCGCCAAAACCAATGACAGTCACCATATAACAAATTAAGAGAATCATCCACTGGTTACTAGGAACAACGGCAAGTAATAGGGTGAAGATAATTCCGAGTGCAAAGAAAAAGGTAAAGAATCGTTTTTTGAAGCCCTTGAAATCGGCGATGCTACCTAAAATAGGGGCGCAAAGAGAGATTAACAGAGTGGCTAACGAGTTGGCATAACCCCAGTAGGCCGTAGAGGTAGAAGCGGCAATTCCTGCTTCCTTTGCTGCTGCCTTGAAATATAACGGAAAAATGGCAGTGGTAATCAGGATGGAATAAGCAGAGTTTGCCCAATCATAAAAAACCCAGCTCTTTTCTTGCTTCGTCATCCGACTCATGTAACATCCTCCTTTAAAGTTAACAACCCTTCGATCACTTTTCCATCGGTGTTACCTAAGCTGACACCTAGAAGCCTAGCAAATGTGGGGCCTTCATCGATGAGACGGATGGAAGGCAGGGTGACCTGCTGAATTCCTTTACCGGCTGCCATCAAAATCGTTCCATAGTTTTCTTTTTCGGGTGAATAGCCATGGCAAGCAAATGTAAATTTTTTATCTGCCCTAGCATCTTCTTTTGTAATGGTCTTGATCAAATCTCCCCTGTAGTCTTCTAAAAAGAAAAATCCACGACTTGCTTCAATCATAAAGGCACAGGCAGGATCTGCTCCACTTGCTGCTGCTTCTTCTCCGGTAATGAATTTCTCAATCCCGAAGTCCGGTTCCTCCAATAGTAAATTTAAGAGATTGCGAACCGTTTTAAAAGTGTCCACATCTTCAGGATCTTTAAGATAAATATATGCGGAGCCATCACAACTTTTACAATAGGCCTTCCAATCTATTAGTTTTCCGGATGCGTTTGTAGTGATTAAGTTTTGTTTAGTAAAAAGGACATTGAGGTTAATCGCCTTCTGTTCGTCAAGTGCACTGTGATCGCCTAAAGCGATGATGGTGGATTGTTCAAGGATCTGAGCTTCTTTTAAAGCTTCGAGTATTCTCCCAAGACGTTGATTATGACGATGAATGGAGAGTATTGCTTCTTCTGAAGAAAAACCATGTTCATGGCGCTGTGTATCTAAATCGGTAAAGTGGACCAATAATAGGTTAGGTTTCTTAGATTTTATCGTATCGACAGCTGCCTCCAGGACAAAATCATCCAATTCCGGCTGCTGAATACCTTTGCGGATATGACCGTAGCGTTTGTTCATCTTCCATTGAAAGCGGGGCGTTCCGTTCAGTAAGGAAACTAGTATTTGATTCTGCCATGCGCGGTTTGCGAAGATTTCCGGCATGTTGTAGTCTATGTCAGCTTTTGCTGTGACGGGCCATAACAGGGCCGCGGTTGTCATGTTGGCCTTTTTTACTTCATCATAAAGGGTCGTACCCCGGATACATTTTCGGTACCAGTTCCAATCTGGTGACGCTTTACCAGGCTGGAGGAGGGTATTATTGATGACCCCATGCCGGTTTGGATAGTTTCCAGTAATGATCGTCGCATGACAAGGATAGGTGAGGGAAGGATAAATGGATTCGACACGTTCCACGAGTGCCCCGTTGGTAAGAATGGTTTCAAAGTGTGGCAGTTCTTTTAGGATGGGAAGATCTAAAGCCGAAAGACAGTCAAAGGAAATAATGATTAAATGCTCGGTGAGACGGTTCATGGAACACCTCCTGTTGACTTAATTGTACTATAGGCAGGATCAATTGTTACAGTTTATTTACAAAATATTCGAAAATTAGTTGAATTTACTGAATGTATGCTTCAAGATTATTCTTTTTTAGTATAATGAAACTAGCAGATATTGGATGAAGAGGTGGAGTGGAATCATGCCAAGTTTCCAAAGTTATTTTTTTGAAAAAGCAATTAAGCTTTCGGTGAAACGGGCCGTCAAAAAAGGCGTACGCCAAAAAGGTATAGAGGAACAGCGGGAGATGCTGGATACCGCTGCCAGTAAAATCGGCAAACTCCCGAAAAATTGTCAGGTAGTCCCGCTGAAATTAGATGGGTTATATGCAGAATGGTTAATGACTGGCACTACTTTGCCGGATAAGGTGATTCTTTATCTCCATGGTGGTGGTTATGCTCTTTGTTCTGCGAACACGCATCGGCCGCTTGCTGCTAGAATTGGTAAACAAGCTGGTATGAAGGTGTTGTTCCCTGAGTACCGCTTGGCACCCGAACATCCTTTTCCGGCAGCGATAGAAGATGCTGTTAACGTTTATCAATGGCTTTTGAAGCAGGGGTATGCAGGTAAGGACATTATTTTTGCAGGCGATTCGGCCGGAGGAGGCTTGTGTCTAGCAACGGCACTAGTCTTAAGAGATCAAAATGAACCGCTTCCGGCTGGGATCGTTTGTCTATCTCCATGGGTTGATTTAACCAGCAGCGGGGAAAGTTATCAAAAAAATGGAGAAGTGGATCCTTATTTAAGTGTAAGGGCTGTAAAGGAAGCGGCCCGAATGTATGCTGGAACGGAATCTCTTGACCATCCGCTGATTTCACCTTTGTTTGCAGACCTTACCGGATTGCCGCCCATCATGATTCAATCAGGGACACATGAAATTTTGCAAAGTGATGCCGTATCGCTCGCCATTAAAGCAAAGGATGCAGGTGTGAAGGTATCATTTAAGGCATGGGATGGCATGTGGCATGTATGGCAAATTAGTGGTGATCACTTGCCGGAAGCTAGAAGGGCAACTAAGGAAATCGGTCAATTTATAAAGCGGATAATCCAAACGTGAAGGTCAATGCAGACCTTCACGTTATTTTTTTATGAGATCATTTTTAAAAGGACTTCTTATAAATTTCATATGAAAACCATACTAAATCACTTCACTAGATGGTAAATGGTGACAGGCACTACTTAAATAGTTGTAATAATATTGCCAATATTTTTACGGGCATTTGGCTTTGAAGGAATTATAATGAAATTAGTATATTCGCATCTTGGTTCCAGCATGTCATTACGGCTGTTTTCTTGAAAAAAAGGAGGGCTAATACTCATGAAAAGTTTAATTGTTTATTGCTCGTCCCATGGGACTACTGAAAAAGTGGTTGGAATTTTAAGCGATTATCTTGCAGGAGAAGTGGTATCGGTAGATTTAAAGAAGGATAACAATATTATTGATTTAGAAAATTATGATATCGTTATCATAGGCGGTTCGATTCATGCCGGCATGATTCAACGAAGAATTAAAAAGTTTATTCAAACCTATCATGATGAACTAGTAGACAAGGAACTTGGTCTATTTCTAGTTTGTATGCGTGAGGGTGATTTGGCCGTGGAGCAATTTAACAATGCCTATCCGCAGGATTTGCGGAAGAATTCGGCTGCCCTCGGTCTTTTTGGCGGCGAATTCCTTGTATCGAAAATGAATTTTTTTGAAAGACAAGTGGTGAAAAAGGTGGATGGGATTACAACTGATCAGTACAAATTGGATTTGGAAGCCATAAGGGAATTTGCTTCACGGTTTAATAATTTGAAGTTGATGGTATAGGTTATTGAAGCAGATTGTTGATAGAAAATGTTCTTGCAAATGGCGAGAACATTTTTTTTTGCAGAAATTAATTATAAAATGTTTTCTTTTTGTCCATAATGGAAAGGTCAATTTTAATGTAAGAGAGGTTTACAATGAAGATTTGGTTTAATCGATGGTTTACCACAGTTACGCATTATATGGATATGATTCGCGATAATGAAGACCATCGGAAATTTACGATTTATGGAACAAGCCCGAATAAAGATGCTCTATATTTACAAAATTGTGATTATGCCTTTGTTGAACCTGACATTTCAGGGGATGAATATATTGAATTCTGTCTCGATTTTTGCCAAAGACACGGAATTGATATTTTTATACCCCGTAAAGAAAATGTACTGATTTCGAGGCGATTGGTGGAATTTACGGAGTTAGGAGTGAAGGTCCTAGTATGTCCTGATGCAGCCCTAATGGAAACCATGGATAACAAGGCAGCTGCCTATCAAACCTTAACAAACGGAACTCCCATTTTTTCGATCCCGGATTATTATGTCGTTAATAATATTAATGATTTTAAGCTGGCATACACATCGCTTAAGGAAAAAGGGCACACGGTTTGCTTTAAACCAGCAATTGGGGAAGGAGCAATGGGTTTTCGGGTCATCAAGGAAGAAATGGAGTCCATCCATCATCTTTTCCACAGCGGGGGTGGTTATCGAATCTCATATGATCATGCCTGCGAGATTTTAGGGCAGCAGGAGACATTTCCTGATTTAATGTTGTTGGAGTATTTAGAAGGCAGAGAATATAGTATTGATTGCGTGGCATCACAGGACCAATTGTACGCAGCCATTCCGAGGATGAAAGGGGATGGACGTGTCCGGGAACTTGTTGAAAGTGTCGAGCTGATTGATTTGGCACACAAGTTTCACCAGGAGTATCGATTACCATATGTATTTAATATTCAGGTGAAATACAGCAAGGGGGTGCCGAAGCTGCTCGAGATCAATCCGCGGATGAGCGGAGGCTTGCATTTCAGCTGTCTTTCTGGGATCAATTTTCCATACATGGCTATTAAGATCTTATTAGGGGAGAAGATTCGTCCATTAAAGCCACGGTTTGGTATCCGTGCAAGTCATCTTGAAAAAGAAATGATTTTAAAATTGGACGATATTAGTTAAAACAAAGAGCAGGTCCTGCTTAAAAAGCGTGAACCTGCTCTATTTGTTTATTTATAGAAAACTTTCTCGATATTGTATTTAGCGTGAAGTGTATTAATGATGTAGGTTTCATATATTTCTCGGTCCATTGGCTCTTCAACCACTAATACGGCGATCTTATAAACTTCATCGCGATGCTCCTTAATCGGTGAAACGGTATCCTCAAAGTGACGCTTTACCCGAGGCCGCAGCTTTCTTGCTTTTCCTACAAAAAGCAAGTCGTCATTGGCGTTAAAAAATAAGATAATCCCACCCTTGTCACGGGGGATTTTATTATAATCAGTAAAACCATAGATACTGCTTAAAGGGGCTTCGACTTTTTCGCCGACTTGTCTGCTTTTTGTAATGACGATATCTGGATTTGGAATTTCAATTTTTATCATAAAATGATTCGCTCCCTGCTTAAATATAACGGCTAAACAAGTTTAGCCAAGAGTTCATTATAGCATATCCTGCCAGTTTAGGTTGGACTTTCTTAATTTAACCATTTTTCTCAATTTGAAACCGATTTTTTGCTGCGGTTGTATATGAGTTAAAAGTAGTAAAATAAATTAAATTTTTGTAGAATAAAGGAAGGTATTGGAACTTTCTATGGTTCTAGTCGTTTTGTTTTGTGTAGTTACATAATAAATAGTGGAAAGGGTGTTAGTATGGCAATTTCATTGTCTAAAGGTCAAAAGGTCGATTTAACGAAAACGAATCCTGGTTTGTCCAAGGTTATTGTGGGTCTGGGCTGGGATACGAACCGTTATGATGGCGGGAACGATTTCGATTTGGATTGCAGTATCTTTCTTTTAAATGCTAACGGTAAGTGTGCATCTGAAAAGGATTTTGTTTTCTATAATCAGCTAGAAGGCGGAAATGGCTCCGTTGTACATACAGGTGATAATCGTACTGGAGCAGGAGACGGCGACGATGAGCAGGTGAAAGTAGATTTGGCCGCTGTGCCGGCTCAAGTGGAACGGATTTCGTTTGTTATTACGATTCATGATGCGGAAGCAAGAGGCCAAAATTTTGGACAGGTTTCAAATGCCTTCTGTCGTGTTGTAAATGAAGAAACAAATCAAGAAATTATTCGTTATGATTTAGGCGAGGATTTCTCCATCGAAACAGCCATTATCGTAGGTGAACTATACCGTCACAACGGTGAATGGAAGTTCTCAGCAGTCGGATCAGGCTACCAAGGCGGACTCGCCCGGATTGCTACCGACTTTGGCCTCGACGTAGGCTAATACGAAAAGCGCAAGGCGCCCGTCTATCAGCGACAAGCACAAGCCGAGCCGGCCGAAATGTTGTTCTTTAACCTTTTGGACGGATTGGCTTGTGACCTCGAGCCTATATCGCCTGGAGCTGGACAATTCTCGAAGTCAAACCTTATATACTTTCTTATCTCACAAAAAAGGACGAGAAGAAAAATTCTTCTTGTCCTTTTTAACGTTTGTTTTCACTTGCTTTATAGTGTAAATGGTGACAGGCATCATTCAAACTTGCTTGTTTAGAAAGTCCTGTTTATGTTTGTTGGCACTTAGTTCTAGGTAGACGGGAATCCGATTAGGGTGACTGCTTTGGATAGGACCGCGTCTAATGGCTTGGTGATTAAGGTATTACCAAGGATATAGAGGCCTCCAATGATCGCCACAATTGGTGTTATCGGATATAATGGCCTTTATAGTTATTAGTCATTTTGTGTCATATTGTGGTATGGTAAATAGGTTAGTGAATCAGCTGTTAGAGGTGACTGTTTGATGAAGTATTTACTTAAGACACAAATATTTGCAATATTATTAACGTTATCCTGGATTATTTACTTGGTTGTTTTAGCTTTCCTAGACCAGCCCGACCATGCTCTCCGATACATAAATTCATTTGTGTTTGGATTGGCTATTTTTTTAGCCATAATATATTTTGTTTTAACAAGGTATCTGCTGGGGAGAAACTGGCCTGCTCTTCTATTAGTCCTAATCTCTTATTTTCTTCTATATAAGCCAATCTTTCAGGAAATTATATTAAGAATAACCAATGAAAGATATGGAAGTATCATCAAATTTCTTTCAATATCAACTGGAACAGTTCATTTACTCGCCACCCTCATTGGAATGGGGTTTGGTATACTCTTTTCCAGGCCGCAGCCTAAAAACTAAAACAGCAAAAGGATGAATACCCGATCACTTAGCGGGCATTTATCCTTTTTTATTTTGGATCGAGGGCTTTCCCTTCTTTCGAGTCATGTGTACATAGGGAATGGACAGTGTCCACGTTTGGTGTCAGGCACCAAAAATTGTAGAAATTTATCCGTATTTTTCAGAACGTTTTATTTTTATAATGAAGATAGATTGATATGTAGAGGGAGTGATGAGAATGGAGACGAATACGGGGAAACATCGAGTGATTCAGAACTTTACGGGAACACAGTTGCATGCGAAGGGCTGGATTCAGGAAGCAGCCCTTAGGATGCTGATGAACAATCTTAATCCGGAGGTAGCGGAACGGCCTCTGGATTTGGTGGTTTACGGAGGGATCGGCAAGGCGGCACGAAACTGGAAATCCTTTGATGCAATCGTTAAAACACTATTAGAATTAGAAAATGATGAAACATTGCTCATTCAATCTGGTAAACCTGTAGCTGTATGGAAATCTCACAGGGATGCACCGCGTGTTTTACTTGCTAACTCCAATCTTGTCCCAGCATGGGCTACATGGGAGCATTTTCATGAACTCGATCAAAAGGGGTTAATGATGTACGGCCAGATGACTGCAGGAAGCTGGATTTATATCGGCAGCCAAGGAATCGTCCAGGGAACCTATGAAACTTTCGCAGAATTAGCGCGGCAGTCATTTGGCGGTTCATTAAAACATACGATTACATTAACGGCCGGTCTTGGGGGGATGGGGGGCGCACAGCCGCTCGCGGTGACGATGAATGAAGGAGTCTGTATAGCGATTGATGTCGATGAGTCCAGAATCGACCGGCGAATCGAAACCGCTTACCTTGACATAAAGTCTAAAGACCTTGATGAGGCATTAAAATTGGCGTGTGATGCCAAGACAGCAGGAAAGGTCATTTCCATCGGGCTACTTGGTAACGCTGCTGAGATCTTGCCTCTAATCATTGAAAAGGGATTCACTCCCGACGTATTAACTGACCAAACCTCGGCACACGACCCATTAAACGGATATATCCCTGCAGGCTTGACACTCGAAACCGCGGCAACTTTACGAGTCCAAGAACCTGCCAAATATGTGAAGCTTGCTAAGCAAAGTATGGCGGCACATGTGAAGGCGATGTTAAAAATGCAGGAAAAAGGCGCCTTTACATTCGATTATGGAAACAACATCCGCCAGGTGGCCAAAGATGAAGGAGTTGAAAATGCCTTTGATTTCCCTGGCTTCGTGCCAGCCTATATTCGCCCACTTTTCTGTGAAGGGAAAGGACCTTTCCGCTGGGCCGCACTATCCGGCGATCCCGAAGATATTCGAAAAATTGATGAAGTTCTCTTACGTGAATTTAAAGGGGATCAACATTTATGCAAATGGATTATGATGGCACGAGAAAAAATCAGCTTCCAGGGACTTCCCGCCCGGATTTGCTGGTTGGGCTACGGCGATCGTGCCAAATTTGGAAAGATCATCAATGATATGGTGGCATCGGGAGAAGTTACCGCACCAATCGTGATTGGACGCGATCATTTAGATGCAGGTTCTGTTGCGTCACCAAACCGGGAAACGGAAGGTATGAAGGATGGAAGTGACGCTGTGTCGGACTGGCCGATTTTAAATGCCCTAATAAATGCTGTTGGCGGTGCCAGCTGGGTTTCGGTTCACCATGGCGGAGGGGTTGGAATGGGCTATTCACAGCATGCGGGGATGGTTATTGTCGCAGACGGCACCAAGGAGGCAGAAGTTCGCCTGCAACGGGTTTTAACCACCGATCCAGGGATGGGTGTCGTCCGACATGCAGATGCCGGTTATGAATTAGCCATCAAAACTGCAAAAGAAAAGGGCATCAAAATGCCCATGCTCGACCAGGACTAACGAAAGAGAGTGGGGGAAGCAGATGGGCAAGGCAATTTTTATAAGGAATGCAGCTCAGCTTATAACACTAAAGGGTAGTTCCACTGCTCCCCTTGTTAAAGAGGGAATGTCTGAGCTAGGCATCATTGAAAACAGCAGCGTTTGGGTCGAGGACGGAATCATCCAAGCAGTTGGCAAGGACGAAGTGCTTTTTGAAAAATTTGCCGCGCATATCGAACAGGCAGAAGTGCTTGATGCAACAGGCAAACTTGTTACACCAGGCCTCGTAGACCCTCACACACATTTAGTTTTTGCCGGAAGCAGAGAAACTGAATTCAACATGCGCCTCAAGGGTGCAACTTATATGGAGATTATGAATGCCGGCGGAGGCATTCATGCAACGACAAAGCGGACAAAGCAGGCCACCCATGAGGAACTTTTCCAAGAAAGCTTTGATCGGTTAAATCATTTCCTACTCCATGGCGTTACAACGGTTGAAGCGAAGAGCGGCTACGGAATGGAATGGGAAACAGAACGCAAACAGCTGGAAGTGGCAAAACAGCTGAACGAGCTGCATCCAATAGATGTTGTGTCCACGTTTATGGGAGCACATGCGGTACCGAAAGAATATAAGGACAATTCGGATGATTTTGTGAAACTGTTGGTGAAAGAAATGATTCCAAAGGTGTCTGAACTCAGACTCGCGGAGTTCAATGATGTTTTCTGTGAAAAGGGTGTGTTTACTCCCGAACAAGCACGAACGATTCTCGAGACAGGAAAGGTTTACGGGTTAACACCGAAAATACATGCAGATGAGATCGAACCCTTTGAAGGGGCGGAACTGGCCGCCGAAGTGGGGGCGATTTCCGCGGACCATTTATTAAAAGCCTCTGAAAAAGGACTACGGGCGATGGCGGATAAAGGGGTCGTCGGGGTCCTGCTTCCGGGAACCGCTTATTTTTTAATGGCGGAGTCGGCAAATGGACGTCACATGGTCGATTTAGGGGTATCGGTAGCTCTATCGACCGATTGTAATCCTGGCTCTTCTCCAACCGTTTCGTTACCATTTATGATGAATCTAGCATGTTTAAAAATGGGGCTGACACCAGCAGAGGTAATCACTGCAGCAACTATTAATGCAGCTCATGCCATTGGGCGCGCCAGCAATATCGGCAGTTTAGAGGAAGGGAAAAAAGGCGATGTTACGATATTTAATGTAGAGAATTATATGAAACTCCAATACTTATATGGGATAAATCATATTGATACCGTAATTAAAAATGGCAGAGTTGTAGTAAAGGGAGGTCAACTGGTTGAAAAGCTTTCTCTATCCTAAATTAAATCCACCGAGTTTTGTCTGGGTCAGGCCTGAAGGGAACACCCAAATAACAAAGGTTCATGAATGGATTCAGCCGCTCTCAACCAATTCCAATCCAGAACAGACCAGGAACACGGACGTTGTGGTCGTAGGTGTCCCGCTCTCTCGTTCATCGATTAGTCCCTCCGGGGCATCAGAATTTCCTGATGCCTTCAGGCGTGCCTGGAAGGGATTCACTACTTATAACATAGATGAAGATTTGGATTTAGCAGATATGACGGCTCTGGATGTGGGGGATGTCCCGATGCATGTAACCGATATCCGCCGCTGTCAGGACAATATTGTCGAGGCATCGGCTACCATCCATCGGAATTTTACTACTTCGATAGTGGCGGCAATTGGCGGAGATCACTCGATTACGGCGATGATGGTTAAAGGATTACACTGGGCCAAACCGCGCGAGAAAATCGGCATTCTTCAATTTGACACCCACTTCGATTTAAGGAGTCTGGCCGATAATGGACCGTCTAATGGAACACCGATGCGGAATTTGATCGAAAGTGGTGTGATAGAAGGCTCGAATTTATACAACATCGGTTTGCATGGTTTTTTTAACACCAAAGATTTGAAGCAGTATGCAGATGAAAAGGGTGTTAATTATTATACACTTCGCCAGTCCAGAAAGAGGGGTATTGAAGAAACGGTCAGTCAGTGTCTTAAAGAGCTGGATGAAAAGGTCGATACTATTTATTTGACTGTAGACATGGATGTTCTCGATATTGCCTATGCCCCGGGGGTCCCCGTCGGAACGCCAGGCGGAATGACTACAGCAGAACTCTTCGATGCAGTACTCACTGCTGCTATGCATCCAAAAGTCAAAGCCATCGACATCGTCTGCCTCGACCCATTAAGAGACACCCAAGTTCATACAACCGTAAAACTCGGCACCCACGTCTTTTTAACCTTTCTAACAGGAGTAATGCTACGAAAGGTGACAGGCACCGAAAAGGATTTAAATAAGTTAGATAACTGATAAATAAACAAGAATGGTCAATAGCATTCGTTAAAAAGTTGCATAAAACCTTGAATTATTCTCAAGGTTTTTTATTTTTTGACATTTTGTTTTATAACAGTTAATTTCCGACATCATTATGCGAAAAATGTCTGTTTGTGCGCTTTCCCGAGGAATAAAACGCATTAATCACTATGATTCAACATGCAGCGCCCATTGTTATATAATAGATATATTGGACATTATATTGAACGAGGGATGAAATTTGAAAATTGTGATTATTTCCGACACCCATATGCCTAGGCGAGCCAAGGGACTTCCAGCCAGATTGAAAGAGGAATTATCGGACACGGATTTGATCATCCATGCTGGCGACTGGCAGACCATAGATGTTTTACATGAGCTTCAATCCTATGCGAAAGTGGAAGGGGTCTTTGGGAATGTCGACGATGACAACATTCAGGAACAATTCCCCGAAAAAAGGATTCTAGAGCTAGGCGGGTTTAAGATAGGTATTACCCATGGGCATGGTAAAGGGAAAACCACTGAAAAGCGGGCCACTCTAGCATTCAACGGGGAAGCAGTAGATTGTATCATTTTTGGTCACTCTCATATCCCGATAAAACGCTATGAAGACGGTGTGCTTCTTTTTAACCCTGGCTCACCCACAGATAAACGGCGTCAGAAGATGTATTCCTTTGGACTTTTTCATATTGGTGATACGATAAAGGCAGAGCATATCTTTTTTTCAGATAAAGGAGAAACAAATGAATAAAACAGTGATCGTCTATACAACCAAAGACTGCATTGAATGTACAATGGTTAAAAAAGTACTAACGGAGGAAGGAATACCGTTTGAGGTCAGGGACATTTCAAAAAATGCTTCCTTCCAAAAAGAAGTCGAACAATACGGCTTCCTAGGGGTTCCAGTAACTGTACTAAATGACCGGGCAATAAAGGGATTTACAAATGAATTAAAGGAAATTATTGACTTAGCGAAATGTTAAGGTGTCAATAAAAATTCTTTACATTGTAGAAAATTAGCGTTAATATGAGTGTAATTTAATAACCAAAGATCTACTAGGGGTGCCCTGTGTATCAGGCTGAGAGAAAACAATAAAGTTTTTAACCCTTTGGACCTGATCTGGGTAATACCAGCGTAGGAAAGTAGCTAAACGAGATATTTTTTTGCGTTTTTCTTTCAGAACACTAACCAGGTCCATTTTATGGGTCTGGTTTTTTTATTTTTGGCTGTGTTAAACTTGGTTGTTGACTTCCGCTCCAGGCGCTTCGCTTTCCGCAGGCGGTCCGGGGAGCCTCCTCGGCGCTATGCGCCTGTGGGGTCTCCCCAGCCCCGTACTCCCGCTGGAGTCTTCGCGCCTTCAGCTCCAATCAACACCGTTATAAAATCAATAATAACCTTTAACACAGCCTTATTTTAAAAAAGAAAAGGGGAGTTTAGAATGGAACCAAATTTCATCTATGAAACATTACAGAAAGTAAGAGAGGTTAGCCCGCTTGTACATAATATTACGAATGTCGTTGTGACTAATTTTACTGCAAATGGTCTGCTTGCCTTGGGTGCATCGCCTGTTATGGCTTATGCCAGTGAAGAAGTAGCGGATATGGCGAGGATTTCCAGTTCACTGGTTTTAAATATCGGTACGTTAAATGCCCAGAATGTTAATAGCATGGTGATAGCGGGGAAAGCGGCTAATGAGCAGGGCGTTCCTGTCATTTTTGACCCAGTGGGAGCCGGAGCAACCACATATCGAACCGATACAGCCCACAAAATCATGAGCGAAATCAAAGTTTCAGTGGTTCGAGGAAATGCCGCTGAGATTGCCAATGTAATTGGTGAAAAGTGGCAAATAAAAGGTGTTGATGCAGGTGCGGGAAATGGAGACAAAGTCGAACTTGCGATCAAAACAGCTAAGATAAGTGGATGTGTTGTTGTCATAACCGGAAAAGAGGATATTGTATCAAACGGTGAAACCACTTATGTCGTATCGGGCGGACATCCAATTTTAACAAAAGTGACTGGTACGGGCTGCCTATTAACTTCCGTTATCGGTGCCTTTGCTGGAGTGGAAAAGGATGTACTTCGAGCAGCGGTTGCTGCGTTAGCCTATTACGGGATTGCTGCGGAGAAGGCGGCAAAGAAAACAGCTGAAGCGGGACCGGGCAGCTTTCAAATTGAATTTTTAAACCAATTAGCATTAGTCACAGAAGAGGATATTAAAGCAAATGCTTCAATTAAAAAGATTTAACGGAGGTTTGTAAGATGAATAAAGCATTAACGATTGCCGGCTCAGACAGCGGAGGAGGCGCCGGAATTCAAGCGGATTTAAAGACCTTTCAAGAATTAGAGGTCTTCGGTATGTCCGTCATAACTGCAGTCACCGCACAAAACACCTTGGGCGTTCATGGGGTTTATCCGATGACACCGGAAGCGATCATTCAACAAATTCAAGCGATTGGGGAAGATATCGGTACGGATGCGGTGAAAACGGGGATGCTGTTTAGCTCAGATATTATTGAAGCTGTTTCTGAGCAAGTGCGGAAATATAGATGGGAGAATCTCGTCGTTGATCCTGTGATGATAGCTAAAGGCGGTGCATCATTACTGCAGCAGGAAGCTATTTTCGCGATGAAAACCTATTTATTACCGATCGCAAAGGTGATTACACCGAATATTCCGGAGGCGGAGGTTCTAACGGGATTGACCATTAAAAGCGCCGAAGATAAAAAGGAAGCTGCCTTAAGATTGGTTGAGCTGGGTGTTCAAACGGTCGTCATCAAAGGCGGTCATGATGAAGATGATTCAGAGTCAACGGATTTACTATATGATGGTAGAGAGTTTCATACCTTTACCAATAAACGAATTCCGACAAAAAATACACATGGAACCGGGTGTACGTTCTCGGCGGCGCTAACGGCTGAACTTGCGAAAGGTGCTTCAGTTTATGATGCAGTCTTAACAGCCAAGGAGTTTATTCAAGCGGCAATCGAGGATGGCATTGAGGTCGGCCATGGTCATGGGCCGACAAACCATGGAGCGTTTCGGAAGAAAAGGGAGCTGGGAAATCGATGATAAACCTGAGCGAGGCTTTAAAGGTATATTTTATCATGGGCAGTCCTAACTGCCTCAAAGAACCGGTCGAGGTTTTAAAAGAAGCAATCGCTGGTGGAGTTACCATTTTTCAATTCCGTGAAAAAGGAAAGGGTGCTTTAATTGGGGCAGAAAAATACGAACTGGCTAGACGGTTACAAAGTATCTGCAAAGAACATCAAATTCCCTTCATAGTTAATGATGACATTGAATTGGCAATTGAGCTCGATGCGGACGGTGTACATATCGGGCAAGAAGATGAACCAGTAAAGGTGGTACGTGAAAGGATTGGTGACAGTAAAATCCTTGGTGTATCCGTCCATACCCCGGAAGAAGCCGAGACGGCACTCAACGATGGTGCTGATTATTTCGGAATTGGACCCATCTACCCTACTAGCTCAAAGGATGACGCGAAGCCTGTCAGGGGAACAGAGCTAATCGAAATTCTCCGCCAACAAGGCTATACCATTCCAATGGTCGGAATAGGCGGTATTACTAGTGAAAATGCAGCGCCAGTCGTAAAGGCCGGAGCAGATGGTGTTTCCGTTATTACGGCCATCAGTCATGCAGATTCACCACTCGAAGCAGCGAAGGCATTAATAAATAGTGTGGAGGGACGATAACGTGAATAAAACGTATAAGCTGACACTAACGGCGATGATGGTCGCGATAGGCACGATTACTAGTAATCTCGTAGCTATACCAATCGGGTTTACAAAGGTATTCCCCATGCAGCATTTTTTAAATGTTTTATCTGCTGTCTTACTAGGGCCCTATTACGCCGTTGCCCAGGCCTTTTTGGTCTCATTGATCCGCAATTTAATGGGTACAGGCTCTATTTTTGCCTTTCCTGGCAGTATGGTCGGTGCCCTACTCGCATCGCTTTTATTTTTAAAAACAAAAAAGATGTACCTTGCATTTGCCGGTGAAGTAATAGGAACAGGGATCCTTGGTGCGCTTCTATCCTATCCGATCGCCACGTTAATCCTTGGACAAAAAGCAACACTATTTGGATTTATTCCGTTATTTATCTTCAGCTCGTTTGCAGGTGCACTGCTTGGATTTGTGGTCTTAGTCGTATTTTTAAGAAAGAAAGTATTAGTAATGAATGATAGTAAGTCTCCAGCAATAAAAAACTAGGGTGTGTGAAAATTGAACGAGGAATTGATTGCAAAAATCACGAGTGAAATTGAGGCGAGAAAAGGGGAATTGTTAGACCTTTTATCTGATATTGTTGCCTTTCCAACAGTCAGCCCTCCCGCCCGTAATACGAATGAGGTTCAGGAATTTATTAAAGGATATCTTGAAGAGTTAGGTTTTAACACTGATAAATGGGATGTCTATCCTAATGACCCAAACGTGGTTGGAATTTTACAAGGTAAATCTTCTGGTCAGTTTAATAGTTTAATCATAAACGGCCATGTAGATGTTGCCGAGGTTGGCGACACAAAAGAATGGAGCTCCTCCCCATTTGAGGCTTACCAAAAGGATGACTATATATATGGACGGGGTGTCGCGGATATGAAAGGCGGAATTGCTGCATCACTCTTTGCCATAAAACTATTAAAAGAATTAGGTGTCACCTTACAAGGCGATCTTCAATTCCAATCCGTCATTGGCGAAGAGGTCGGGGAGGCCGGAACTCAAGACTGTGTCGAGCGCGGATATAGTGCAGACTATGCCGTAGTGGTTGATACAAGCGACTTACATATCCAAGGACAAGGCGGCGTCATTACCGGCTGGATTACCATTCAAAGCAAGGAAACCTATCACGATGGCATTCGCCGGAAAATGATTCATGCCGGCGGTGGTGTTAAAGGGGCTAGTGCGATTGAGAAAATGATGAAGGTTATCGCTGGCCTCCAAGAACTTGAACGCCACTGGGCTGTAACCAAAAGCTATGAAGGTTTCCCGCCAGGTACTAATACTATTAATCCTGCGGTAATCGAAGGTGGCAGACATGCGGCGTTTGTTGCGGATCGCTGTGCATTATGGGTAACGGTTCATTTTTATCCGAATGAAGATTTCGAAGAAGTGATTACGGAAATTGAACAGCATATCAATGCCGTTGCCGCTGCTGATCCGTGGCTCAGAGAAAATCCTCCACAGTTTGTCTGGGGAGGGAAATCTATGATTGTCGACCGCGGTGAAATTTTTCCTTCATTAGAAATAGACCCGGAGCATCCAGGTACAAAACTGTTAACGAACTCCTTTGAAAAAATGTTACACCAACAGCCGAACGTAGGCATGTCAACAACGGTGACTGATGCAGGCTGGCTAGGTCGTGCCGGGATTCCGACTGCTATTTTTGGACCTGGAAAATTAGAGGATGCACATGCAGTGAATGAAAAGCTGCAAATCCAGCAGCTGCTGGATTTTACCAAGGTATTAGCTATTTTTATCGCGGAATGGTGTAACACCAAGAAGGAGGAAAAACACCATGACATTTTCTGAGCGCCTTTTTCAAAAAGTAAGTGATATTTGGGAGAAAACCCATCAGCATCCATTCGTTGTCGGGATGGGGAAGGGGGACCTTCCGGTTGAATCATTTATTCGCTACATGAAGCAAGATTACGTGTTTTTAATCGATTATTCGAAGCTGTTTGCTTTTGGAACTGTGAAAGCAAGAGACATTGAAACAATGGCAGCCTTTGCCAAGCTACTTCATGAGACATTGCACGGGGAAATGGATTTGCATCGCCAATATGCGGAGAAATTTGGGATAACACAAGAACAGCTTGAAGAGACAAAACCAACTCCGATGAATTTAGCCTATACCCGTTACATGTTAAATGTCGCACAAAATGGTTCATTAGAAGAATTGATTTCAGCATTATTGCCTTGTATGTGGAGCTATTGGGAGATTGGCAAGATGCTAGCAAATGAATATCAAGGTGCTAGTAACCACTATCTTTATGGTGAGTGGGTAAAAATGTACTCTTCTGATGAATTTGGTGCCCTAGCCCAGTGGCTGATCGATTTATTGAATCAATTGACTGAAGGAAAGCCAGAATGGGAGTTAACCATCCTAGAAGAACACTTCCTGACGACATCCCGTTTTGAATATATGTTCTGGGATATGGTCTATCAGGGGGGCGAGTGGCCTGTCTAATTCATCAATGTTACAGATCAGCGAACTATCTTATACCTTTGGTGCCGAAAAACCGATTTTTGAAAAAATTTCACTCGACGTAAAAGCTGGGGAATTTGTTTCCGTTATCGGGGCGAGTGGTTCTGGTAAAAGCACTCTCTTTAAGTTGGTAACCGGGTTAATGGAACCTCAACAAGGAGAAATTCTGATTAATGGGGAGCAGGGTGCCGGAAAGAGACTAGGAAGTGTGGGCTATATGCCGCAAAAGGACTTGCTTTTACCTTGGAGAACCGTTTTAGACAATGTTCTACTTCCGCTCGAGGTAACAAAGGAAAATAAGAAAGCGAAATTACCAGAAGTGCGGGAGTGGCTGGCTCGCTTTGGACTTGCCGATTATGAAAATGCTTATTCCAATGAACTGTCGGGAGGAATGCGGCAGCGGGTCGCTTTTTTACGAACTCTTATGACTGGGAAAGACCTATTATTGTTAGATGAACCGTTTGGTGCACTGGATTCGATGACGAAGCGTAATATGCATAGCTGGTTATTGGGATTGTGGGGAGATTTACAAAAGACGGTCCTGTTTATCACCCATGATTTAGAGGAAGCCATACTGCTCAGCGACAGGATTTATGTGCTAAAAGTGGATGGAATGGAAGAATGGAAGGTTAACCTGCCCAGACCGAGAAGTTCAGAATTAATCTATGAAGCTGATTTTATTAGGATGAGAAAAGAACTGGAGTGGCTGATTCAACATGAAAACAACTAGATTAAAAAAATGGACGAGTGATTACGGTTTATTTATTATCGTCGTCATTCTTCTGGTCAGCTTATGGGAAATGGTTGTAAAGCGGGGAATCATTCCAGCCTTTATCTTGCCGTCACCTTCAGCTATCTGGAGCTCATTAATAGACAACCGTGAGCTTCTGTTTGAAGAGCATTTGCCAGCCACTCTGAATGAGGTGCTGATTGGGTTTGCGATTTCCGTTACTGCCGGAACCTTACTCGGAGTTGGCATGCACTTTTCTCGTACATTAGAGAAAGTACTTTATCCGTTTCTAGTGATTTCACAAACGATCCCGCTGATCGCGATTTCGCCAATATTTATTATGTGGTTTGGCTATTCGATTTGGAGCAAAATTGCCGTCACGATTTTAACGGCATTCTTTCCGATTGTCGTTAGTACTTATGATGGGTTGAAGTCGGGGGGGCAGGAATATCGTGAATTATTGTTAACAATGGGGGCAAACCGCTGGGCGATTTTTAGGAAAATACAGGTGCCAATGGCCCTGCCAGCGTTTTTGACAGGTTTGAAAATGTCGGTTGTCTATTGTGTTGTCGGGGCGACGATCGGAGAATGGCTCGGTGCCAGTGAGGGGCTGGGGTACTTCAGCCGCCGGATGTCAGGAAGCTTAAAGGCAGATGCCGTGTTTGCCGCGATATTTTTATTATCATTACTTGGAATTATTCTGTTTTTATTGATTAGTTTCATCGAAAAACAATTATTGAAAAATAAATACCACATCTAAGAGGGGAAGTAGAAATCAATGAAGAAAACTGCTTTAATCCTGTTTAGCCTTTTGCTGCTAATATTAAGTGCATGCGGGAAAAACGACGAAAAGGCAACCGAAAAGAACGCAACAAGTGGGGACAAGAAGCTTGAGAAAGTGACCTTAATGTTAGACTGGTATCCAAACGCCGTTCACTCTTTCCTTTATACAGCACAGGAAAAGGGCTACTTTAAAGAGCAAGGCTTGGATGTAGAGATTCAAATGCCGGCAGATACAAATGATCCGTTAAAACTTGTCGCTGCCGACCAAATTGATATGGCGCTCAGCTATCAGCCGCAGGTATTGGTGGCACGTGGGGAAGATATCCCTGTTCAATCGTTTGGAGCGATTGTACGTCACCCTCTTAATCAACTAATGGTGCCAGCAGATAGTTCAATCAAATCCCCTAAGGACTTAGCAGGTAAGACAATCGGCTATCCATCGATTCCTTTGGATGAAGCAATCGTCCAATCCATGGTTAAGTCTGACGGTGGAGATGCTTCTAAGATTAAAATGGTTGACGTGGGTTGGGACTTAATTCCGGCGATGGCAACTAAGAAAACAAACGCTCTAATTGGCGGTTATATTAATCATGAGAAGTTATTGCTGGACAAAGAAGGTCATCCAATGCGCACTTTAAATCCTGCTGACTACGAGGTACCAGATTACTATGAATTAGTATTGGTCGGAAGTGAAAAGGAACTAAAAGCAAAGCCGGAAGTATTTAAGAAGTTTATGACTGCGATTGGAAAAGGACAAAAATATGTTCAGGACCACCCAGAAGCAGGCTTGTCCGTTTTATTAAAGCATGAAGACAAATCATCTCCATTAGAGAAGGACATTGAGACAAAGAGCTTACAAATCCTCTTGCCGCTCATGGACGCAAAAGACAAATCATTCGGCTACCAAGACCCACAAACATGGGAACAAGTTGCAGAGTGGTTAAAAGAAAACAAAGTAATTAAGAACAACGTAAAAGCAGAAGATGCATTTATTAACTTTTAGTATATAAATAGAGTAAAAAAGGTGACAGGCACCGCCCGTGGACAATGTCCACGAGCGGTGCCTGTCACCAATTTCACTATTTCTACATTCATCAGTTTGTCAATGATGGGTAGTAGGGTCGTGTAATCATATTCATGAGGTATGCTGAATTCTTTGGATTCGGCATTCTTTTTTTGTTTAGGAAGTTGATGATCGTACTGGCTGGCTGGATGCCAACGCCATGACCGTAATACTTGTCATCGCCAAAATAGACCACATTTTCGGCGCGCCAATGTGGCTGTTTCGGGTCAAAATCAGGATTGTTAAAATGTAAGATATCGCCAGGCAGGAAATCATCCGAATATATATTATAAACCGGCAGATCCTCATCGAATTGCCAACCCATTAAGTAAATCCTGGTAAATAACACATCAAACCTCTGGCGTCCAATGGAATAAAGAGTGGCAATATATAAAACGATCGCAATGGCAGTGGAACATTCAAACGCATAAAGTTTGCCGTTTTTTAGGATGTCCAGGATCGCAACAGACGGGCTAACATTTGATTTTAACAAAAAACCACCATTTCCTAATCTGTCCCAGTACGTCTTATTGCAAAATGCATACGTGAATGTCGTAAACTTTGCCCCGCTCTTGTTAAGTTCTTGAGCTGCTTTCATGGTGTTGATACGAAACAAGAGTTCAAATTCCAGCTGATTTATGGATCCATATTCAAACGTCGAATGATAACCCGCCATAAGTTTAATAATATTTCTTTCACCTGGTTTGATAATTCCCTTTAGGTCTCCCGGCTCAACAACCTGATGATTGATTTTAATCATTGGCCCCTCCCGTTTTCAGAAATCAACTCCTTCTAAAAATATGAAACTTTTTTAAATATATTAGCCAGTTTAAAAATTTACTGGTGTCTCACCACAACTTTGCTGTAAAAAAAACGCCCCATCAAAATTAAGATGATGGGGACGCTTTTTTGGAAGAAATCATTTTAGTTGATCTTTTGTTTCTCATGAATTTTACATACATCAAGAAAAAGACAAAGGCGCTGATACCTCGCAAGATCGTGCAGATCTCCATCGATATCCGCATGTTGGAGATTTCTAAAAACCAAATGCCAATTTGTGGAGCAATAAAAGCGACAATGGATAAGAGGACATTATAGGTAGTTATACAATAGGTTCGCTTTTCTTCTGGTGATTGCTCCAACAATAGATTAAACAATAAAAGAGTTGTACCAGAAACAAAAAATCCCGAGGTCATCGAAACAAAGGTTATATAGAATACATTTGTCGACAAAATGTTTAACACAGGGGCTGTAGCCATCCCCACTGCTACCCATACGAGCATTAAAGTGTTAGACCTTTGCTCCGCCCATTTCTTCCACAAGGGAAACGAGAAAATCTGCACTAACTGATTGGCAACCGAAAAAATACTTATCCAAAGGATGGTCGCATGAACATATTTAACATTGTAAATATTAAATAACCCCCAAGCCATCTGCCAAGTAAAATTAAAGCATAGAGCCGTAATCAGAAACCATTTGTAGCCTCGATCCTGAAAAATCGACCAATCCATCGATGATTTTTTTTGTTCCTGTTTTATTTGTTGTTCTTCCCGATGCTTCATTAGATAAAATACTTCTAGTAAACCAAACAGGAAAGCAATCACAAACAATATTTGATAGGCCCAGGCATGATGGGTTTGACTTTTCATCACAATGCCGATGATTAAAGTGGTGATCATTCCCACAATCGTCAAGAGCCGGTTGCGGTCACTAAAAAAGGCCCCGCGCCGATTTTCCTTTATCATCCCACTAATCAACGTCTGCCAGCCGATATTCGAAATCGTTCCAGGAACATTCATGAGCGCTACGATAATCAGAAATGTCCACGCTTGATAGGAGGTATGAATGAAAACGACGCCTGCCAGCAGTAAAAACATCATTCTCGCCCACAGAACAGACATAGCCACCGTTTTCTTTTGCAGTTCCAACCGGTTTAATAAAATAGCTGCCGGAATCGTCATCATCAATGCGACCAATGGCGGAAGAGAGCTGATTAAGCCCACCTGGTAATTGGAGGCACCTAGAATTGAGATAGCGAAGATAGGAAAATAATTACTTGCAAGATTCACAGTAATGGTAGACACCATTCCATGGTAAATACTGATCTTTTCGTTATATGTGCGCATGTGTCGTCACCGATTTCTTTTTTAATTCCATAGTAATTATACAATCAAAGACCACAATCTAATAGAAGAATATTAGAAGTTTTAAAAAAATTTCGAAACACTAAATATATAAATAAAAACGCTTACAAATTTTGGCTTAAATGGCCGACTTTTCTACCAAAGTAAAATTAAATGTCCAAAGGAGTTTGCTTTATGGATATCATTCTGCTATAGTTAAGTAGAATTATTTTTGTGAGTCGGAAAGAACGTTAAAGTGAACACTGCTTTTTGTCTTGAAGATTTGAGCAAGGATAGTAACAAATTGTGTGCAAAGCACACAGCAGGAGGAACCACACATGGAACAAGGTAAAGTAAAATGGTTTAACGCAGAAAAAGGTTTTGGATTTATCGAGCGCGAAGCTGGAGACGACGTATTCGTTCACTTCTCTGCAATCCAAGGCGAAGGCTTCAAATCTCTAGACGAAGGTCAAGCAGTTTCTTTCGACGTTGAACAAGGTCAACGTGGACCACAAGCTTCTAACGTTCGTAAAATATAGTTTTAAGCTATAAAAAAAAGACTCTCCTTGCAGAGTCTTTTTTTTATGCCGATTGATCGATCAATGTTAGAGTGGTCAAATTATTCTTTTCTGAAATAAATGATATAATCAAAGAACATACATAAATAATGGAGGGAATTGTCATTATGGCCATTCTGCGTTCACAATTAGAACAGTCCGATTTAACTAAATATATTCCGCCCAAAGGGGATTATGAACCATTTCGAAATGATGATCATTATAAGGAAAAGCTGAAGGAATGGGGCCTGCCAACGGCGAAAAAGGAGTTTTGGTACAAAGAAGGCAACTATCAGCGTCTTGTAACAATTAAAGGATATGAGACTTATGGGAATACCGGAGAATTTAACACACTTGTGATTGAATTTCAAGATGGCAATTTGACCTGTATCCATCCTGCTTTTTTAAAAGAAATGCAGTCGTCCAGCTTCGGCAAGGAGAGTTTAATTAACCTTGAAGAGAAGGATCATTCGGATGAAGGAACAGTGCGTAAATCAGCAGAGTCCACACAGCAACCCGAAACAGTCTCACCTGTAGAAGCTCCCAAGAAGGAAAAGGCAGCGAAACCAGCCAAGGAACCTAAACAAAAGAAAGAAAAAGCTCCAAAAATTGAACTGCCTGCCGATAAAGTACATTTTACCGCTAAAGTTAAACAGTTTGCGCTTGTCTATAATCCTTTTAATGAAGAAAATGACGAAGTGGTTGTTTTGGAAAATGTCCAAATTGTTCTAGAAAATCCAATTGAATTAGGACTAGCCTGGTGCAGTCATAGTAAGACATTGAAAAAATTTGAATTGGCAGCTGAGGATGTACTTGAATTCGATGGAAAAGTGGCCGCTAAGAAAATGGGGAAAGGCAAAGATGCCCCGGAGGAATTTGTGGTGGATACAGCGGTGTTATATAAAATCAATAACCCATCCAAAATCGTGAAGAAATAGGACTTCGAATGAAGTTCTATTTTTTATATCCTAAACTAATTCTTTTTGCGGAAAATTAGCCCATAGTAGGGTATAATGAAATTTCGGATTTTTATTTTTTTATAGGAGTACATAAATAGTATGAATCAAACCTTTACACTTAAAGAAAAGACAAAGCAAATTTTTGTTTTGCTTGTGCCGATTTTAATTACCCAACTTGGCATGTTTTCAATGGTATTTTTTAATACAATAATGTCAGGAAGATATAGTAGTTCTGATTTAGCAGGAGTGGCTATTGGCACGTCCATATGGAGTCCAATCTTTACTGGAATTAGCGGAATTTTTCTTGCTGTGTCGCCGATTGCTGCCCAGCGCTTTGGAGAAAAAAAGAATGATGAAGTAGCTACTGTAGTCAAACACGGGATGTATCTATCAGTATTAATTACAGTCGTTGTCATCATTCTTGGAACTTTTTTGTTAAATCCCATTTTAAATTTTATGGAGCTTGCACCAAATGTACATGATACAGCCTTTGATTATTTAGTTGGACTTAGTTATGGAATGCTCCCACTTTTTCTTTTTAATGTACTAAGATCCTTTATTTATGCCTTAGGAAAAACACGTGTTATTATGGTCATCATGCTGTTATCATTGCCGATCAATTTAATTCTGAATTACGTTCTTATCTTTGGGAAGTTTGGATTCCCAGAGCTTGGCGGTGCAGGGGCAGGCTATGCGACAGCTATTACCGATTGGATATTTCTGGGGATGACGATATATATCGTAAAAAGTAAAGATTCTTTTTCTTCTTTCCAAATCTTTTCAAATTTAAAAGAGTTTTCATGGGAACAGTGTAAGGAAATCTTAAAAATTGGCGTGCCGATGGGACTGTCCGTTTTCTTCGAGACCACCGTGTTTGCCATCGTAACCATCTTATTGAGTAAGTTTAATGTAACGACGATTGCTGCATATCAGTCTGCTCTTAATGTCGTCTCATTCATTTATATGATCCCGATTAGTATTTCAACAGCGCTAACCGTGCTTGTCGGTTTTGAAGTAGGGGCTCGAAGATATAAGGATGCCAAACAGTACAGTTGGTTAGGTATTGGGACCGCGGTGGTAATTGCCATTGGGACGGGGTTGGTTGTCGTCGCATTTCGTTATCAGGTTGCCGGGCTTTATTCTACTGAGGCCGCAGTTATTAACTTAACGGCGAACTTCTTAATCTTTGCCCTGTTTTTCCAAATTTCGGATGCCATCCAGGCAACCGCGCAAGCTGCATTAAGGGGCTATAAAGACGTAAATATTGCCTTTATCATGACACTTGTCGCTTATTGGCTTATCTGCCTGCCAACAGGCTATCTCCTGGCCAATTTCACAAGCCTGGGAGCAAGAGGGTACTGGATTGGCCTTACCATAGGGCTGCTCGCTGCAGGAATTGCCCTCTCCATCAGACTCATCCAAATCCAAAAGAAAAAATTTAACGCCTTGGTGTCAGGCACCATTAACTAATTTTGTATTGTTCTTATGATGGGAACATGTCAAATGGTGCCTGACACCATTTTTCATTTTCCTAGTTTCCTAATTCTGTAAGTGTTAAAATAGAGGAAGAAGGTATGAATCAAACCCTAAGTGAGGGGACCTTTATGACAAGGAAAGTCCACTTTGATGAGGAAGAGTTCGTACTTAGATTAAATGGTGTTGAAAGTATTTTTGCGTTGAAATGGCAGTTGAAAATTCCCTATAAGGCTATCAAAAAGGTGTATCTAGATGAATTTGAACCTACGATGTGGATGCTCAAGATGCCAAGCACCTCGGGTTGCACCACTCCATATTTACGAAGGTAGCTTTAAATTTGGTAACGAGTGGTTTTTCCTTTCATTCGAACACAATGTACCCTTATTGCACTTGGAAATCGAGGGAGCTGGAAAATATAAATATGTCATATTTGAACTGGAAAACCCAAAAGCGGTCATGATTGAGCTGCGTAAGAGGATCAGGGAATTGGAAAACTAAAAGCAAAAAAATGCAATGGCGAGACAACCGCCATTACATTTTCTCTGCTTTCTTTTTTTGCTTTCTTTTCTTTGCAACACTTCTTATTATGTATACACCTCCTAGCAAAGCTAATAAGTCCAATGAATCACCAAAATACACCGTTAAACTAAAGCGATTATGGACCCTGATATTATTCGTATTGTTCACGGTCTTCAATTGTCCTTCCTTCACCACCAATTCATTCGTCAAAACAAACACCTCCTATTTGTAAGATAATACCATATTTATTTATATGCAGTTATTTTACTGTTAAATTATTAAATTATCAAAAGTAAAACGCCATTCATGCGAGAGAATGGCGTCTGTGGTTAATATAGTTTTTTTAGGCCGAACCATTTGGAGAATAAACTTTGTTTTTTATCCTTAATGATGAGTTCATCCATAACTAATTTTTCACGATTGTTGTGGATCCATGTCTGTAATTCTTGTTTATCTTTACAAAGAGTATAATATGTTTCCCCACCTTTTCCAAGTGCGTTGACAACATATCGACTTGTGTTCTCCATAATGCCCACCTTTAACATGTATTGTATAATTTGCATTATATCAGGCTGATAAAAATAATCCATGGTTATTTTTCATCAAAATCAACAAATTTTTTATCTAACGATGCTACAACCATTGTAGGATGTCTTGCCGCCTATTACAAGCCTTATTAACTTAATAGTTTTTTATTTACATATTTTTTACATACAACATAATGATATTATGTAAACCTGAAAGTCATTCCAATTAAATTTGGGCCATTATCCCGTATCCTAAATAGCTCAAACAAACGTTATAAAGAAAAATGAGCTCAGAGAGAAAGAGGGGAATAAAATGACCATTAATCTCTTATTCTTTACCATATCCTTTAATAAACGTAAAATCACTCTAGAAGAAGCAGCCAGAGAAGAATACGTGGAAAAAATGTATCAGCAAATTAAAGAAAAGCAGATCTCCATCCATCGATTTATGTGATCCTTCGAAAACTAACATATAATAAAATAAAAAAATGAATCTGACCCGTATCTTATCATCCTTCTTGAAACGTTTATATAGCAGAGAGTGCATAAGGAGTGAAAAACATGTCAGTTAAGCTTAACCCATTCAGGACCATGGGTTCAAAAGAGGAAGAGAATCACTGGACTGAATATTATCCAAAGCTACAGCGCTATTGCCGTTTTCTAGCCCAGAATGAATGGGATGGAGATGACATTGCCCAGGAGACCTATCTAAAGGCTTTAAGGTATCATCAGCACAAGATAAGTCCGGCTTTATTAAACAAAATTGCGTATCATCATTGGATTGATCAGCTTCGAAAAAGAAAACATGAATCGTTAGAGGCTGAACTAGACTTTTCTAGTCAAGAATCAACGAAACAACTCGATGAAGTCCGTAATTCAGTTGAAATGCTGATTCGCAAATTTACCCCTAAGCAGGCCGTCATCTTTTTGCTAAAAGAGGCATTTCAGTATCAGCTAAAGGAAATTGCTGAGATATTAGGCACAACCGAAATGGCCGTAAAGGCAAGTCTTCATCGTGGGAAAAAACGGCTGGAAAAAACATTGGAAGAAGAGGAAGCTTTTTCAGTTGAATCATTTTGGGATGTAGAAGAAAAAGAGGAGCTCACAGAAATTTTTTATGAGGCCTTGAAAGAACAGGACCCATCTGTGCTGATTAAAGCCATTCCTTCAATCACGGACATAAGCAATGTAACAAGTTTCTATGCAAATGCAAAATCATCTTATAAAAATCAATCTCCTTCTAGCACTCTCTGTATGGCTGCATAGCCTAAT
This sequence comes from Bacillus sp. OTU2372, assembly GCF_038440275.1. Classification (NCBI taxonomy): domain Bacteria; kingdom Bacillati; phylum Bacillota; class Bacilli; order Caryophanales; family Bacillaceae; genus Bacillus; species Bacillus sp. OTU2372. The sequence continues at coordinate 108,953 of NZ_JASATK010000004.1, read as the reverse complement.
AAATCGCTTCAAGGAGGAAAAAATGAGTACAATTCCATATGTAATTGAACAATCCAATCGGGGTGAGCGTTCTTATGATATTTATTCCCGTTTGTTAAAGGACAGAATTATCATCATTGGGGAGGAAATCAATGATCATACCGCCAATAGCGTTGTGGCACAATTATTATTTTTAGCAGCGGATAACCCAGATAAAGAAATTTCTCTCTATATAAACAGCCCAGGCGGCTCGACCACAGCGGGATTTGCGATTTACGATACCATGCAAATTATTAAACCTGACGTTCGTACAATTTGTACCGGTATGGCCGCTTCTTTCGGCGCCATGTTGCTCCTGGCCGGAACAAAAGGGAAGAGGTGTGCACTACCGAATAGTGAAATCATGATCCATCAGCCATTGGGCGGGGCTAGAGGGCAGGCAACAGAGATAGAAATCTCTGCTCGGCGCATTCTAAAGCTTAGAGAGCATATTAATCAAATCATTGCAGAGCGAACAGGGCAGCCGGTTGAAAAAGTGGCCAAAGATACGGATCGGGATTATTTTATGAGTGCTGAGGAAGCAAAAGCATACGGGATTATCGATGAAATCCTTTATCCAAAATGATAAGGTAATAAGCAATTCGGATATGAAATTGTTAAGTGCACCCCAAAAGTTAGAGTGAAAATCTAACTTTTGGTGTGTTTTTTTATGTCTAATAGCAGGATTAGGTATTCAATAGTGCTTATAGATGAAAGTTAGCCAAAAAATATTTTAACAAGGTAGTCAATAATACATTATCCAAATACAATTCCAGTAGTAATTCCATCTTCCAACGTCAATTTGAAACTATGCCGGCTTCTTTTTTATCTTTCCAGATCCAACATTAAAAAACAGCCGCAGCATTGGGGGGACGACAAAATAAATGAAAAAGAGCCGGAATAATTGATAGCCTGTAACCATGGATAAATCGGCGTTCACTTCATGGGCGAGAATGGCCATCTGATCCATTCCTCCTGGTGCCAGGCTTAATAAACTAGTGGACGGTGTAATATGGTAAAAATAAATAAGCAACATTCCTAATCCGACAGCCCCGACAATCATGAACAGACCACTTAAAAATGCAAGGCTAATGACTTTTGCTTTATGCTCGAGTTTCTCCGGTTTCAACAACAAACCAATATAGGAGCCAATCATAAACTGAGAAACATTCAATACAGATGGCGGCAAGACAGGTCCATGCAGCCCGGAAATACCGGCAATCGCTGTTCCGAGGATAGGTCCTAATAAGTTGGGAGTTGGAAACTTAAGTTTACGCGACAAAAATGCACAAAATATACATATCATCGCTAACAAAATCAAATTAGGAAAAACCGGACCTGTGGTTTGAGATGCTTTATCCACCACATCCGCCGCTGCACCGCTGCCCGCATGATGAAACAACGGACCCAAAATCAAAAAGGGGACGACAAAGATAATCATCATCAATCGAGCCACTTGCAGGAAAGTAACAGTGGTAATGTCGATTCCTTTCATTTCTTCCGCAAAAATAATCATCTGCGAAAGTCCGCCAGGAATACTTCCCGTCAGAACCGTTGGATAATCGACCCCAGTCAGTTTAGAAACAACCCAAGCAATTCCAGCGCAAAAGCAGACTAATAAAGTCGTCATGAGCACCATCGATGGGAGTTTCGCGATAATTTGCAAGAGCGCGTCTTTTGTAAACGATAAGCCAATCGAATAGCCAACGATAATTAAGCCGGTATCACGAATTCCGACCCGCCAGTAAAAGGCGATTTTTCCAAACCTAGCACCGATCAATACAGCCGCCATCGGACCGAGCAGCCAGGGAATCGGTGTATGCAAGACTGTGAACAATAGTCCGCCCACAAAAGCAGTAATCAAAGTGACCGAAAAACGAAGTAGTTTATGGTCTAAATTCATTGTTGATTTTTTCAAGTAAAACCCTTCTGTCTATAAAAAATTTTATCTTGTCCTTCCAATAACGAAACACGACTTATGTAATTCCGAACTCATAATACTCTTGAGCACATTTTTCAATTCACTATTTTAACACGATAATATGTAAAAGGGTAATGACAGACACTATCATTGGTTTACGGATATACGAATAAAAAGAGAAAGCAATAAAAAATTTGCTTTCTCTTTATTTTACCTTAATGACTGCTGCTACTGCTGCTTTCCTCGCGCTCAGGTGAATCCCCGGCTTCACCTGGTCCAAATCCAAATGGTCCTCTAGGTCCAATATTTTCTACCCGGAAAATCGCCACGATGGTTTCAATTCTGATCGCTAAAACTCGCGGGCGAACCCTGCCTCTCGATTCCAATACAATAACATCACGGCCAACATCGAGAAGTCTGCCAACAAAGTTCCCTTGAAGGGTCACCACTTCTACTTCTTTTTTTAACAGTTCATGGGCAATTTGATGAAAATTCAATTCCGTCACATCTATCATCCTCCTTCACATTACAGTAAATGCAAAAATTCAAAAAAGGGCATTGGTTTCAAAAAAATTTTTGCTAAAAGTTCACAACGATAGAGAGGGGAGGCTAATAATTTTTTAAATTTTGTATTTTTTTATTTACATAAATCCTATTGGTATGGTAGGATTAATTCCATCAAATAAAATTCTTATCTAGAGAGGCTTAGGGACTGGCCCGATGAAGCCCGGCAACCTGCCAAGCAAGGTGCCAATTCCAGCAAAATGTTTTTCATTTTGGTAGATAAGGTGTTTACTGGATTAAGTAACGCCTTTCCTAAAATGGGGAAGGCGTTTTTTGTAAAAAGGAGGCGAATCATCTGAACGCTGCGGAAAGGGAAGAACTAATTACTCATTTAGAGAGCATGTTGGTTTCTTTAAAATTTGGGTCGATTACACTAGTAGTTCAGGATGGCAAGATTGTACAAATAGAAAAAAATGAAAAGGTTCGTCTTAAACAAAATAAAATCCGCTGACCAGAACGCTGGAGGCTGACCACACGTCAACCATCCAGGAAGACGTTTTTTTTATGAAAAAAGGAGGCATGTAGAATGACGGCTGCAATAACCTATCAAAATTGGCAACAAATTTCAGACACATTTTCATTCGATGATGAAACAAAAGGGGCACGTGCGGTATTAGAGTGGGCTTATAACAACTATCCCGATGAAGAAATCGTATATGCATCAAGTTTTGGTGCAGAAGCGATTGTGTTGATTGACCTCATTCATCAGGTAAAGCCTGATGCCCATATCGTATTTTTAGACACAGGGCTTCATTTCCCTGAAACATACGAGGTAATCGACAAAATCGAAGCCCGCTTCCCAACATTGCGGATTGAGCGGAAACAACCGAAAGTAAGTCTTGATGAACAAGCAGCACAATATGGCTCAGCTTTATGGCTTAGAGATGCCAATCAGTGCTGCAACATTCGTAAGGTAATCCCATTAAGGGAGACATTGACTGCTAAACAAGCGTGGATCTCAGGACTGCGCCGGGAACAGTCACCAACAAGAGCCAACACTGAATTCCTTAATAAGGATGAAAAATTCGAAAATATTAAAGTTTGCCCATTAATTCATTGGACTTGGGATGAGGTTTGGGATTACATCAAGAGTAAGGATCTTCCATACAATACCTTACATGACCAAAATTACCCTAGTATTGGCTGTTTCCCTTGCACAAAGCCGGTTGGAGATGGCGGGGATTCACGCGCAGGACGCTGGTCAGGCAGCGGCAAGACAGAATGTGGCTTACATACCCGTTAAGCCAGAGCATCACCACCGTGGTCCCCACTGTGGATTTTGAACCATTCCGGTATTGATGGGCAGTGCCCACCTCTTCGGGCTCTTAATCCATCATTATTTTAAAGACGGGGGTTAAAAGTCCGTAATGCGGGATTAAAGGAGGGTATTTTATTTGCTCACAATTATTGCCATGATGATTGGTTTGTTTTTTGCCATTAATATAGGTGCCAGCGGGGCAGCAGCTTCGATGGGGATTGCCTACGGAGCAGGTGTCGTAAAAAAAAGGCTGGCCTTGCTGTTATGCAGTATCACCGTTTTCTTTGGAGCATGGCTTGGCGGCGGAGAAGTTGTGAAAACGCTGGGAAGCGGGATTGTCCCAAGCAGCACGTTTACGGTCCCGGTTGCCTTAATTGTTTTAACTTCTGCGGCACTGTCATTGTTCCTAGCGAATATCTTCGGAATTCCACTTTCAACGAGTGAAGTAGCGGTAGGTGCTGTGATTGGTGCAGGGATTGTCTATCAATCCGTGTTTGTCAGCAAACTAGTTTGGATTTTGCTATTCTGGCTGCTGACGCCATTTGTTGCCTTTATCATTGCGATCTCGGTTACGTATCTATTAAAAAATAAACATTTAAAAAAATGGATGGAAGCAACGAAGGCAGTCCCTTTTCTTTCTGTATTAGTCGTTTTTATGGGATTGTTCGAAGCCTTTTCAGCTGGAATGAACAATGTGGCCAATGCCGTAGGTCCTCTGGTCGGGGCCCAAATAATTTCTACCGAAAATGGGATCTTGTGGGGCGGTTTATTCGTAGCCGGCGGGGCACTTATCCTCGGTCATCGCGTCCTTGAGACGAATGGGAAGAAAATTACGGCACTGCGGTTAGAAGAGGGCTGTGTGATCTCAGGAACAGGTGCAACTATTGTAACGATTGCCTCTGTTTTTGGAATTCCAGTTCCGTTGACACAAATTACCACATCATCGATTATCGGGATTGGATTTGCAAAAAATGGCAAATCTGTTTTGAAAAAAGATATCGTCGTACAACTTCTAACAGTTTGGATTGTATCACCGGTTTTATCCATGGTATTATCATATACATTAATCCAAATGATTATTGAACATAATCTTTACCCTATCATCGCAATGGCCGGGGTGTTAATATCCGTCTTTGGTGTTATGTCCTTAATGAAAAGACAAAAACCAAGTATCACGGTGCACCAGGAGATTGCGAAAGATTAAATCTGCTAGTTTCATATTTTTATTGATATATAATTTCCCAAAAAAGAAAGGACTTGATTGAAAGTGTCATTTTTACCAGCACCTCACGGAGGAAAACTAATTCAAGCATTCGACCCAACTTATGATTTAACAAACATCGAGAAAGAACTTGAGATTGATGCTATTGCATTGAGTGATCTAGAGTTGATTGGTGTAGGACTATTCAGCCCGCTAACAGGGTTCCTTGGAAAAGCCGACTACGAAAATGTTGTTTCTAACATGCGTTTGGCAGACAATACCATCTGGTCCATTCCAGTTACATTGCCTGTTTCCTACGAAACGGCTGCAACACTCAAAGTAGGAGAAGAAATCAAGTTAGTTTTTCAAAACGAGGTTTATGGTGTAATCAAAGTATCTGAATGGTATGAGCCAGATTTAGATAAAGAAGCTATTGAAGTTTACAAAACAGACGAAGTCGCCCATCCAGGCGTTAAACGTTTATATGAAAGAGGACCTGTTTATGTAGCAGGGGATATTACACTTGTTAAAAAATCTGATAAAGGCGTATTCGCTGATGTTTGGTATGAGCCAAAAGAAACACGCGCGATGTTCGAAGCAAAAGGCTGGAAAACAATTGTTGGCTTCCAAACCAGAAATCCAATCCACCGTGCACATGAGTACATCCAAAAAGCTGCCTTAGAAACAGTTGATGGATTATTCGTAAGCCCGCTTGTAGGGGAAACAAAATCAGACGATATTTCAGCAGAAGTTCGTTTAAAAAGCTACCGTGTATTACTTGATAATTACTATCCTGCTGAGCGTGTACAACTTGGTGTATATCCAGCAGCAATGCGTTATGCCGGACCAAGAGAAGCAATTTTCCATGCGATTGCCCGTAAAAACTTTGGCTGCACTCACTTCATCGTTGGCCGCGACCATGCTGGTGTAGGCAACTATTACGGAACATATGATGCTCAGCACATTTTCAGCAATTTCGCTGAAGGCGAACTTGGCATTAAACCAATGTTCTTTGAACACAGCTTCTATTGCACAAAGTGTGAGGGTATGGCATCTGACAAAACTTGCCCGCACAGCAAAGAAGACCGCGTGATCCTTTCTGGTACTAAGGTTAGAGAAATGCTTCGCGCTGGTGTCCTTCCTCCTGCTACATTCAGCCGGAAAGAAGTAGTGGAAGTATTAATAGAAGGTATGAAAGAAGAAGCCGCAACGGTCTAAGGAGGATAAACAACAATGACTAAAGCAACGAATATTACATGGCACTCTGCAACGGTTTCGAAAGCAGACCGCCGCGCTCAAAATGGTCATGGAAGCTGTGTTCTTTGGTTTACTGGCCTTTCCGGTTCTGGTAAATCAACGATTGCTAATGCCGTGTCAAGTGAATTATATCGTCAGGGAATTAATGAATATGTCCTAGATGGTGATAATATCCGTCATGGTTTAAACAAGGACTTAGGCTTTTCAGATTATGACAGAACAGAAAATATCCGCCGAATTGGAGAAGTGGCAAAATTATTTGTCGACAGCGGTGCAGTTGTAACAACCGCGTTTATTTCTCCATTCCGTTCTGACCGTGATCAGGTTCGTGCATTGTTTGAAGAGGGCGAGTTTGTTGAAGTATACATTGACTGCCCAATAGAACAATGTGAAGCTCGTGATCCAAAGAAGCTTTATGAAAAAGCTCGCCGCGGCGAAATTAAAGATTTTACAGGAATTGATTCTCCATATGAAGCACCGGAGCGTCCAGAAATCACTATACGCTCTGACAAATTTTCAGTGGGTGAAGCAGTCGAGCAGATTTTTCAATACTTGCAAAGTAAGAACATTATCTAGTTAGGGAAAGGATGAACAGCCATGGCTGGCAAGGTTTATTTAGTGGGTGCGGGTCCAGGAGATCCAGATTTAATAACGGTCAAAGGATTACGATGCCTGCAGGAAGCCGATGTCATCCTCTATGATCGGCTCGTAAATCCTGAACTACTTGAGTTTGCAAAAGAAGGGGCGCAGCTTGTTTACTGTGGAAAGCTCCCTAACTACCATACAATGAAGCAAGAAACCATTAACCATTTTTTAGTTAAATACGCTAAAAAAGGCTATCAGGTTGTGAGGTTAAAAGGCGGCGATCCATTTGTATTTGGACGCGGCGGCGAGGAAGCGGAAGAATGTGTGAAGCACGATGTTCCGTTTGAAGTGGTTCCCGGGATTACTTCCGGGATCGCCGCATCCGCTTATGCCGGAATTCCAGTTACCCATCGCAGTTTGAGCAAAAGTTTTGCTTTTATCACGGGACACCAGGCCGCTGGTAATGTTGCAGCGGAACATCAATGGTATCATTTGGCTAATGGGGTGGATACGCTTTGTATTTATATGGGTGTATCTCATCTTCCGACCATAACGGAGCAGTTAATCTCGGCCGGCAAATCACCCGATACTCCAATTGCGCTTGTACATTGGGGGACGCTAAGTGATCAGCAAACGGTTGTTGGAACGCTTGAAACCATCGAGGATCTTGTGAAGGAAGCTGCAATCTCAAATCCAAGCATGATTGTGATTGGCGAGGTTGTAAAGCTTCATAATCGGTTAAACTGGTTTCAAGAGGAAATTGTTCCTAAACTGCCGGTTGTCCATGGGTAGTGTTTGGAGGGGATGAAGATGAAAGCCATTTTATACATTGGTCATGGTACACGCTCGAAAAAAGGAGCAGACGAGGCAAGGGCCTTTTTTGCAAGAGTGAGTGAGCGCGTGGATGTGGCGTTGCAAGAAATTAGTTTTCTAGAGTTAACAGAGCCGTCGATTGAAGAAGGTTTTAGGCGGTGTGTAGAGAAAGGCGCAACGGAAGTAACGGTTGTTCCCCTGTTTCTATTGGCTGCAGGGCATATAAAGCAGGATATCCCAAATGTGCTTAAGGTGTTAAGCTCGGCTTACCCGGATATTTCGATCAGTGTAAAGGATCCTTTCGGTGTTCATAGTAAGATTCTGGATGCAGTGGCTGAACTAGTTCGAGTGACCGCAGGTCCAGTCGGGTTTCAGGATCGAGTGTTGATTGTCGGAAGGGGGAGCAGTGATCCTGCTACTCTGGCAGATTTTGGCTTAATTGCGGATGGCGTGAAGGAACGGCTTGGTATTACAGGCGTTTCGGTATGTTATTTGGCGGCAGCGGAACCTCGCTTGCAAGAGGGGTTAGCGGCGGTGCTGGATGATGCTGAGGGTAAGGTGATTGTGATTCCTTATTTATTATTCACTGGGCTCCTGATTGCGGAGGTAACGGCAGAGATCCGCAAGTGGTCGAAGCTGGGCCGTGAAATTTATCATACAGGTATTTTGAGCAGCCATCGGGTAATTGAGGATATTGTGGTTGAGCGGGCATTAGGTGGATAGTTGTTTTATCATTCTGCAGTCTTTTTTTTGACCTTGCTATCGAAAGAAACCTATTATATGGTCACAAATAATTATAATTGTGCCCGTTTTGGCGAAAATTTATAACCATAGGTCACAAAAAATAATTATTTTGACCATAATAAAGACATAAATCAATGCAAGGGTAATAAAAAACAATTTTTATTCCTGGAACCGAAAAAAATCAAAAATACAGTCATGAAAATGACTAGAACAATTTTAAAACTCTATTAATCATAAATATTCAGTTTTTTTTAGATTAATAGTTGTCTGAATCATAAAAAAATGGCATGCTAGATTATTAGAGAGACTTTTCTCAATAATTTTCTAAAATAATAATTTTTTATTCCATGTGAGGTGGTATAGTTGCAACTTCAGGTATTGAACAGCCCGTTTACAGAGGAGCAGGTGGAGCTTCTAAACAGACTCCTGCCAACCTTGTCAGAAACACAAAAAGTTTGGCTAAGCGGCTATCTTGCCGGCTCCCAATTGGGAACCGCATCAGCCCAATTAGCACAACTTCCAGCTGAAAATCAAAAAATCTCTAAAGAGGTAACCATCCTTTACGGTTCTCAAACTGGGAACGCACGAGGTTTAGCAAAAAAATCAGCACAAACTCTTGAAGCAAATGGATACCAAGTAACCGTCAGCGCCATGAGCGATTTTAAACCAAACAATCTAAAAAAGCTTCAAAATCTTCTAATCATTGCGAGCACTCATGGAGAAGGGGAACCGCCTGATAATGCGATTAGCTTCCATGAGTTCTTATATAGCAAAAGAGCACCAAAACTAGAAGACTTACATTTCTCTGTTTTAGCACTTGGCGACAGCTCCTATGAATTTTTCTGCCAAACAGGGAAAGACTTCGATGGTCGGCTTGAAGAACTTGGAGGAACACGTCTATATCCACGTTTTGATTGTGATGTTGACTTTGATGAACCTGCTGCAGAATGGCTTGAAGGAGTTCTTGCAAGTTTAGGTGAGGCCGCTGGAGTGACTCAAGCACAAGCTCAAACGACAGTAAACCCAGCAGTCGAATCGGTTTACTCAAGAACGAACCCATTTAAAGCAGAAGTTCTTGAAAATATCAACTTGAACGGCAGAGGCTCAAATAAAGAAACACATCACCTTGAGATCTCACTTGAAGGTTCTGGCCTTACATTCGAGCCGGGAGACGCTCTTGGAATTTATCCAGACAACGATCCAGAGTTAGTGGATCTATTAATCAAGGAATTAAATATGAACCCTGATGAAAAAGTAACAGTGAAACAGGGAGACGTTCGTACCTTACGAGAGGCGCTTGTTTCTTATTATGAAATTAGCGTTCTAACAAAGCCATTTCTTCAAAAAGCAGCAGACCTGACAGGAAATATAGAGTTACAGGATCTTCTTGCACCTGGTAAAGAAGAAGAGGTAAAAGCCTATATTCATGGACGTGACTTAATTGATTTAGTTCGTGACTACACGCCTTGGAACGTAACGGCACAAGAGTTTGTCTCGATTTTACGAAAAATACCAGGCCGTCTTTATTCAATTGCATCAAGCTTAGCGGCTAACCCTGATGAAGTTCATTTAACCATCGGTGCTGTTCGCTACGATGCACATGGACGTCTCCGGAATGGCGTTTGTTCGACATTAGTAGCTGACCGTATTAATCCTGGGGATATCCTCAATGTATACGTCCAGCAAAACGAAAACTATAAACTGCCACAAAACCCTGAAACACCAATTATTATGATTGGACCTGGTACGGGTGTTGCACCGTTCCGCGCATTTATGCAGGAACGTGAAGAAACCGGGGCTGAAGGAAAGTCATGGCTGTTCTTCGGTGATCAGCATTTCGTGACTGACTTCCTTTACCAAGTTGAATGGCAAAAGTGGCTGCAAAACGGTACATTAACGAAACTAGATGTAGCCTTTTCAAGAGACACTGACCAAAAGGTTTATGTACAGCACCGCATGCAAGAACAAAGCAAGGAATTATTCCAATGGCTTCAAGACGGTGCGGTCGTATACATTTGTGGTGATGAGAAGCACATGGCACATGATGTTCATCAAACACTTATCGACATCATTGAAAAAGAAGGCAGCATGAGCCGCGAAAAAGCAGAGGCTTACCTAGCCGACATGCAGCAGCAAAAACGTTACCAGCGAGATGTATACTGAGTTGTGAGGGAAAGGAGTTATTTTTAAAATGGTAAACCAGACGTTCAAAGCACCAGACGGACCTCCAAGCGACGTTGAGCGTATAAAAGTTGAGAGTAATTACTTACGTGGTACTCTTAAAGAAGTCATGCTTGATAGAATTAGCGCAGGAATTCCTGATGATGATAACCGCTTAATGAAACACCATGGCAGCTACTTACAGGACGACCGCGATCTTCGCAACGAGCGTGCCAAGCAAAAACTTGAACCAGCTTATCAATTCATGCTTCGTGTCCGACTTCCTGGGGGAGTGGCAGCACCGAACCAGTGGCTTGTTATGGATGAACTTGCTGACAAATATGGGAACGGCACCTTAAAGCTGACCACACGTGAAACATGGCAAATGCACGGCATTCTAAAATGGAATATGAAAAGCACCATACAGGAAATTAATTCGGCACTTATGGATACCATCGCAGCCTGCGGTGATGTAAACCGTAACGTAATGTGTGCTTCGAATCCATATCAATCTGAGATTCATGCAGAAGTATATGAATGGTCTAAAAAATTAAGTGATGATCTTCTTCCAAAAACAAGAGCCTATTATGAAGTATGGCTGGATGAAGAAAAAGTGGCCGGCACTCCTGAATTCGAAGAAGTGGAACCTATGTATGGGCCAACTTACCTGCCTCGTAAGTTCAAAATTGGTATCGCTGTTCCGCCATCCAATGATATCGATGTCTTTTCACAAGACCTTGCTTTCATTGCGATTGTCGAAGATGGCAAACTAATCGGCTTTAACGTAGGTATTGGCGGCGGTATGGGTATGTCACACGGTGATACCGCAACATATCCACAGCTGGCAAAAGTGATCGGCTTCGTTAAGCCGCACCAACTTTATGAAGTGGCTGAAAAGACGATTACAATCCAACGTGATTACGGTAACCGTTCCGTTCGTAAAAATGCACGCTTTAAGTACACAGTTGATAGACTTGGTCTGGAAAACGTCAAGGCTGAACTTGAAAACCGCCTTGGCTGGAGCCTGGAAGAAGCGAAGCCATTTAAATTTGATCATAATGGCGACCGTTACGGCTGGGTAAAAGGCGTTGAAGGGAAATGGAATTTCACCCTGTATATTGAAAACGGCCGTGTGGCTGACTACCCAGATTATAAATTAAAGACCGGCTTACGCGAAATTGCCAAGGTCCATACTGGTGATTTCCACTTGACCGGTAATCAAAACGTGATTATTGCCAATGTTTCAAGCCAGAAAAAGAAGAAAATCAGTGAGTTAATTGAGAAATATGGCCTAACAGACGGCAATCATTATTCAGCTCTCCGCCGTAGTTCAATGGCTTGTGTGGCTCTTCCTACATGCGGATTAGCGATGGCAGAAGCAGAGCGTTATTTACCTTCTCTGATTACAAAAATAGAAGAGATTGTTGATGAGAGCGGCTTGCGTGATAAAGAAATTACCATCCGGATGACTGGCTGTCCAAACGGTTGCGCAAGACACGCCCTTGGAGAGATTGGTTTTATTGGTAAAGCGGTTGGTAAATACAATATGTATCTAGGTGCAGCACATGACGGTTCACGTCTAAGCAAAATGTACCGTGAAAATATCGGCGAAGAAGAAATTCTTAAGGAATTAAGTGTAATTCTTCCTCGCTACGCGAAAGAAAGACAGGAAGATGAGCACTTCGGTGACTTTGTGATTCGTGCGGGTATCGTGAAAGCAACAACCGATGGTACTAATTTCCACGAATAATGTAATTGAGAGGCAGGAATTCTGCCTCTCTTTTTTATTTTAGAACTAAAAAACATATGAAAAAAGAATTAAATTGCTGTACAGAAACGTGAAAAAGGTGTAAAAATGGATTGATTGGGAATGTTACAAGAACAATATTTTTACATGAGTGGTTTTTTTTATAGGGGGAAAGAAGTTGAAAAAAAGGTTTGGCATGAAGCTTACATTTATCTCAGTTCTCGTCATCCTAGCCGGTTTTGCCGCTTACATGGTTAATACTAGATCAGCAGCGGCACCAAAGCCCGCGATGGCAGAGCAAGCACCAAAACCTGTCATCATCTATCTTGCTGGGGATTCAACAGTATCCGATTATCCAAGTTCACTATTTCCGCGTACAGGCTGGGGTCAGGTGATTCCAACCATGCTTGACCAACAGGTAACAGTCCGGAATTTAGCAAAACGGGGAAGAAGTTCGAAAAGCTTCATCCATGAGGGTAGATTAAACTGGATTTTGAACAGTATTCAAAAGGGTGATTATCTGTTTATTCAGTTTGGCCACAATGATGAAAAAGTTAGTTATCCAAATCTCTACACTAATCCAAATACAACCTATAAAATTTATTTAAAACAGTATATTGATGGGGCTCGGAAAAAAGGGGCATTTCCCATTCTGGTCACACCTGTTCAACGGATGAGTTTTTCAAACGATGGCAGGGCATTGGATACTCACGGCCGTTATCCGGAAGCCATGAAGGCTCTTGCAAAAGAGGAAAACGTCCCTGTGATTGATTTAGCGGCAAAAAGTAGAAGATTATACCAACAGCTAGGGACCGATGATACAAAGAAATTATTTTTATGGCTAAAAGCCGGCCAATATCCGAATTACCCTCAAGGAGTTAAGGATCCAACCCATTTTCAGGAATATGGGGCAGAACATATTGCTAAATTGGTGATTGAGGGGATTGAGGAATTACATCTACCTATAGAAAATCATATTCTGGCTAAATATCGTTAAATAATGAAAGAAAGACTGCTTCTTTTCGAAAAAGAGCAGTCTTTCTTTATGTTTTTTTTTAGGATATATCAGCGATTCGACACCTTTTTCGGCGATTTTTCATTTTTATCAGCGAAATACACAATACTAAATTAAACTCACAATCATTCTACCCCTTGCCTGACCCTTTAAAAGAGTGGGAAGCAACTCAGGAAGCTGCTCGAGTGTAACCTCTGACTGGATGAGCGCTTCTAGGTTTGCAGGTTTAAAATCTGAAGCGAGACGATCCCAGATTTTTAATCGCGTCTCCATTGGACAGTAGACCGAGTCTATGCCTAGTAAATTAACCCCTCTTAGAATGAACGGGAACACGGTTGTTGGGAGCTTTGTCCCTGCTGTTAAGCCACTTGCCGCCACGGAACCGCCGTATTGAATTTGACTTAATAACGACGCAAGCGGCTCACCACCGACCGGATCGACTGCGGCGACCCATTTTTGCTTGCCTAAGGCTCTAATTTTTCCGTCATAAACTTCTTCACGCGGAATGACCTCTGTTGCACCAAGCTTTTTCAAATAATCATGCTCTGAAACTTTCCCTGTGCTAGCTTCGACCAGGTAGCCAAGTTTTGAAAGAATGGAAACAGCAAAGCTGCCGACCCCGCCCGTTGCACCCGTTACGAGGACCTTGCCCGAATCTGGAGTAACGTTATTTTCTTCTAAACGTTGCACGGAGAGTGCTGCCGTGAAGCCGGCTGTACCAATGACCATTGCTTCTTTCATAGTTAAACCACTAGGAAGCGGAACAATCCAGTTAGCAGGAATCCGCGCGTACTCGCTGTAACCGCCAAAATGGGAAACTCCGATTTCATAACTTGTAGCGATTACCTCATTTCCTGCTTGGAATCGATCGTCACTGGAAGAAACGACCACCCCTGCTAAATCAATTCCCGGTACAAATGGATAGCGTGTCACAATGTTGCCATTCGGGATGCTGGCTAAGCTATCTTTATAATTGACGCTTGAATAGTGAACACGAATGAGGACTTCTCCTTCAGGCAGATCGGTTAAAGATAGATTTTGTACTTCAACCGAAAATTTTTCATCCTGCTTATCCACAATCAAGGCATTAAACGTTTGTGACATAGTGTTTTTACTCCTTTGTTTTAAATAAATATAGGTTTAATTTCATCATACAATAAATATTAGCACTTTACCTTTTTAGTACACGAGCTATTTGTGAAATTTTTAAGGATAAGAAAAGGGATCCCTTATCGTGAAGCTCCCTTCTTGATGGGTTAATAGTCCTGAAAACGGAACATGATTTGATAACATGAATATCTTATGTAAAATTAAAGTACCTTTAAAGGTATCGTTTCCACTTGATTTAGGAAAACATTCCCTTATTAGATTAATTTTTAATTAATATTCAAAAAACCAGCAATATCCTGTATAGTACTTCTGGTTTATTTAGCTTATTTGGAATATAATTAACTTATAATCATTTATTGTATTCGGTTGGGGGGTTAACTTATGAGCATAAAACATAAAAAGCATAATTTCATTCAACGACTAGGACGTGCTTTTAAGTTAAACTTTTTAAAACTTCTCCGTTCTCCAGGAGGGGCAAAAAAGGTATCATTGGGATTCGCAATTGGATTCGGGCTAGAGATGTTAGTGATTTCGTCTGCCTCCCTTATCTATATTTTATTTGTACCCATTGTCCGCTTAGCAAAAGGGTCACTACCAGCTTCAATAATCGGGAATGTGATTGGAAAACTCACCCTGCTGCCAGTTATTCTATTACCATTTGCCAGAAAATTGGGGAAACTAATCTTTCCAATGAAGGTGAAACTTGGACACAATGGAACATTTTCATTTCAAAAACTCCTTCATGGTGATTTCCATAGCTTAGTAAGCCTGATCCACGGCGGGTTTCATGCGCTTATAGGAATGACGATTTTTGGTATTATCCTAAGTGTAATTTCCTACTTTATTGTTCATTATTTTTATGAAAAAGAACGAGTAAATCGTTTGAAAAGAAGACGTAATAAAAGTGAAATTCGAATCAAAAGAGTAAATAAAAATTTTATTTGACCTGTGAAAACGTTCGCATTAAATTTTTTAAAAAACGAAGGAGTTATGCTCCTTCGTTTTTTATGCTGCCGTTTTTCGATATTGATGTTTAAATTGGTACATCATTTGCTCGGAGATGGCCGTATAGCCTGCCAAATTTGGATGAACACCATCGGCTGATAAATTTTGTAAGTGTTCCCCGTTAATTACCTTTGTGGTTTCTATCACAATGGAAGAGGGAAGTCGGTTTGATGTTTCGTATATATGGACATTCCATTTTGGCAGAAGTTTATCAGCAAGTGCGTACATTTGATTGTCAGGAGATAACGGATTATATAATTCTAATAACACAACTGTGGCATTAGGATTTAGTTTGGTTACTCTGGACGTAATATCAGTTAAATTTTTCGTAAAAGTGGCTTGGAGCTCGTCGTAGGTCTGGAATACAGACTGGAGATCGAGTCCCTTGGCAGCATGGATGATATCATTTCCGCCTACATTAATAGTAATAATGTCCGCCTGCTTAATGGAATCATCAAATTGCCCGGTCTGTACGAGCTGATTTAATTCGCTGCTTGTAATCCCGTTAATCCCTTGGTTGTCGGACTCTATCTTTTTATGGGTCTGTCCGCTCAGCAAATTAGAAAATTGCGTCACCATATTTGCGCTCTGCCCGGCACCAACCCCGCGGATAATCGAATCACCTAAGGCTAAATGATGCAAGGTGCCATCTTTTGTGTTTTTAAAATAGGTTAGATAAGAGACTCGATCGTCCGTTTGACTTGCTTTAACGGTATGTTTTTTCATCTGGTAAAGTTGGTAATGAGGATAATAAATCCATATGGAGGTTCCAACTCCAATTAACAATACCAAACAAATCAAGTATTTTAAAAGCTTCATATCATTCACTCCCTGATATTCCATTATAGCAAGGAAAACAACAGAAATATGTAGGAGTTGGTTTCCATTCGATAGGGAAGGTGGTCATTAAATCCGGATGACCTGTCCATTAAATACAGACTTCCAGTAACCCTTTGTCATATTGGCAATCGCCACTCCTGTAGAGGATTGAGAGCCGATGAATTTACCATCTCCGATATAGATCCCAACATGACCATCTTTTTTATATGTGTCGAAAAACACAAGGTCACCCGGCTGCATATTAGCCGCAGAAACCTGTCGGCCATCATTTTTGATGGAAGAGGTATCTCGTCCAATTTCAATACCAGCCTGAGAAAATGCCCAGTGAACGAAACCGGAGCAATCAAAGCGTCCTTGGGCGATATCAGAGGCTGTTCTCCCGCCGCCAAACACATAAACGGAGTTTCCAATATACTTCCTTCCAGCATTTATAACTGTATGTACGTATCCATTTTGAGCTTTAATATGATTAACGATGTGAGACGGCGAAGCTTCAAGCTGCAGTGCCATTTGTTTAAATTCTGCCTGCTTTTTTTCAAGTTGTGTTCTTCTTATTTTTAGATTATCTGTTAATTCAGCAAGGGATGTCAACTTCTTGTTTAAATTTGCTTGTTTTCTTGCATATTCCTGCTGCTCACTTTTCTGTTGTTCGATCAGTACCTGATCAGCCTCTGCAAATGCTGCCACTGCACCCACACGGTCCAAAAAGTCATTTAAACTAGACGCTTCAAGCAACACTTCGATATATGTA
The DNA here is from genome assembly GCF_038440275.1 of Bacillus sp. OTU2372. NCBI lineage: Bacteria > Bacillati > Bacillota > Bacilli > Caryophanales > Bacillaceae > Bacillus > Bacillus sp. OTU2372. The sequence goes on along the minus strand of NZ_JASATK010000004.1, from coordinate 91,964 downwards.
AGTTGTTTATCACTATGCTGATAGGCAAGGGCGCGTTCTTTTAAAATAGTAGTTCGGTTTTTCAGGCGATCTTTGACTACCTGAATATCTTTTTCAAGGTTTTGAATGTCTACCTGGAGCTCGTTTTGACTTTTGTCTGCCGCTTGGATGGCCTCCGTATTCTCTTGGATTTCTTGAGAAACTTGAACCAGGTTGTTGGATAGAGTGGAGGTATTCGGGAATTTTGGTTCTGTAGTTTTGGTAGTAAGAGGAAGGGCAGCATTATGATTTTGAGTATCTAAGTCAACTAACGATTCGGCTTGAACCTTATGTTTGGACAAGTTAATCCCGCCTACTGCAAGTAAAATTGACAGGCTTAAAAGTATTAGTACCTTTTTAATCACTATAACACCACTACTTTCATGATTTTTCTGATTATTCTTAATACATGTTGTACATTGTAGCAAATCATTTTATCAGCGGTGTTATCAGAGTATTACAGTTTAGTATCAGGCGTGAGGGGTATAAAAAAGAAGGATGTTTGCTGTGGAACAAACATCCTTCTTATAAAACTACATGACCGTTTCGCCTAGTAAAAGTACTTTTAATTGTTCCTTAGGAAGCTGCTGATTATCCCATGCGCGGTATAAACGTTCTAATGCTTCCGGTCCGGTATCGTCCGCTAAGCGATAGGCGCCGTAATGCATTGGAACAAATGTTTTCGCCTTTAACTCCAGAAAGGCTTTGACGCTGTCCTCAGGGTTAATATGAGAAACAGCCATAAACCATTCTGGTTCATATGCGCCAATTGGCATAAACACGGTATCAATGTCAAAACGCTCGGCAATTTTTTTAAAACCGGTGAAATAGCCGGTATCACCAACAAAATAAATGGTTTCTTGCCCGGTTTGAAAGATCCATCCGCCCCAGTGGGACGTATTCATATCATTCAATGACCGTCTGGTCCAGTGCTGGGCAGGGACGAAATGAATGGAAATGCCTTGATGCTCGGCACTTTCCCACCAGTTTAGCTCCGTTACATTTTGATAACCCTTTTTTAAAAAGAGTGATTTTAATCCAGCTGGTACATAATAATGAGGGCTGCCTGTTAATTTTTTCAACGTTGGAAAATCTAAATGGTCATAGTGGCCATGCGAAATCATAACCATATCAATCTCTGGTATGTCCTCCAAGGCAATACCAGGTGCTGTCAATCTTTTTTGAAAACCCATCCGCTTGGCCCAAACTGGGTCAGTTAAAATATTTACGCCATTTAGCTGGAGTAAAAAGGTGGAATGGCCAATCCAGGTATAGGTAGTCTTGCTCCTATTTTCATTCAATTCTTGAATCTTTTTCACAGGTGATTGTTCAATGTTTTTTGTTAAATCTTTTATCTTGGATTTTCTTTCTTTTTGCCACTTACGCATATCTTTAAACGTTTTTTTATTTTCAACACTATCTAAATTTGCATATCTCATTATCGATATTCACCTCGGGTCTCTCGGGAGTTTGAATCTACAACGAGTATAGCAATTATTTTTTCAACCATCAAAAATGAACAAATGTAACAATCTGATTAAATATCTTGAAAAAACATTATGTCCATATTCAAAATTGTTACGTTCATTAAAATAAGGTTAAAGTTTACGATGATATGAGGTTTCGACAATATTTTAAAATAGGACTATTTATAATAAAGGGCAGAAGGTCAAAAATAAAAGTCTATGAATGGAGGTTTTCTCGGGTGAGCGAATTACTTCAGGAAGCTGTCCACGATAAAAGACAAATTTTGATTGATCAATTAATCCAATCAGGGGTCTATAAGATAAAAAATAAGCATCTGTATGAGATGTCCCTGAGCGAATTAGAAAAAGAATACTTAAACATTGGTTTGGCAGAGCCGCCGAATCAACATACTTATATGTAAACTTAAATCAGTTAAACATAAGAAAAGAGGGAGCTGCTCAAATTTTTGAGCGGCTTCTTTGTGTGAATCCTGTTTCGACATATGGTTCAAATTGTCTCTTTCTCGAATCAATTTATAAACGGGAGCTAATAATATCCTTGTCATGTATCAAGCAAAAAATTTAAAGTATGGGAGAAAACGTTTAATGGAGACAAAAAGTAAAGGACTGTCCGCGTGGCAGTTAACGATGATGGCCTTGGGAAGCGTCATTGGAGGTTCCTTTTTTCTAGGTTCATCCGTTGCCATTCATGCAGCTGGACCGTCTATTTTATTGTCCTACATTTTAGCAGGCGTCCTGGTTTATTTAATCCTCTATGCATTGTCAGAAATGACAGTAGCCACTCCTACTGTTGGATCGTTTAGTAATTTCGCGGCACGAGAACTTGGTCCTGGATTTGGCTTTGTCGTGGGCTGGCTATACTGGACAGGTACCGTTTTATCGATGTCGAGTGAGGCTACCGCCATTTCGATCCTGCTCCGACAATGGTTTCCCCATTTATCGATTGCCATTTTCGGAAGTTTTCTTATTGTTGGGGTAACACTAGTGAACTTATTAGGGGCAGACAAGTTTGGGAAAATAGTAAGTGGGCTATCCGGAGTGAAAATATTTGCGATTATCTTTTTTATCATTACCGCTATTGTGTTAATCACTGGTTTACTCCCTCACACAAGTGCGATAGGGGCAGGGGAGTTAACTAGAGAATCAATCATGCCAGGCGGGATTAAGGGGATAGCCGGAAGTATGTTACTCGTGGTTTTTGCCTATGCAGGTTTTGAAATCATTGGATTAGCAGCTTCGGAAGCAAGGAATCCCCGTGATACCATTCCTAAGGCGATTCGTTATACAGTCTTTTCTCTTGTTGGATTATATATCTTGTACGCAGCAGTCCTACTTCCACTCATCCCGACAGCCGCACTAAATGAAACGGTTAGTCCGATGGTGGCTTCATTGGATCGATGGGGGATTGGCTGGGCTGGTTCCGCCCTCAATGGGGTGTTAATTTCGGCTAGTTTATCAGCGATGCTTGCAGCGATTTTTGGGCTGGGCAGAATGGTTCGATCATTAGTTGATGAGGGACATGCCCCGCAATTGCTCAAGGATAATAAAGATGTGCCCTATCGCGGCATTCTTTTTTCTGGTCTTGCTATGCTTCTAGGCTTAGGTTTTGGCCTGCTGTTCCCTAGGGTCTATTTGGTATTGATCAGTACGAGCGGTTTCACCTTGATTTTTACCTATGCGGTGATTATGGCCAGTCATATCCGCTTTCGTAAAAGGGAAGGCTGCCCACCGGAAGGCAACTGTCAAGTTAAGGGCTTTCCGTATACTTCGTATATTGCGTTAATTAGCTTAATTATTGTTCTTTTAAGCATGCCGTTAATTCCCGGTCAAGGTACAGGGCTTGTGGCTGGAATTGTCATGCTGGTTTTGTTTTCCGCTATTTACTTTGTAATGAGATATCGGATTAGCACACAGAACAAGACGACAGTTAGGGGAGGAAAACAACCCAAACCAGGTTTGTTAACGGAATTCTCGGAAGAATTAACTCCAGATAAAGAAGGAAATAAGGACAAATGAGCTGAAAACGTTATAAAAAATGCTGACTCCGAAAAATCGTCACATACGATAGATCGAGTCAGCTTTTCTATTATACCTTTCCTTTTTCTATTTAGTATGTAAATAAATATATAAAGTTTCTTTTAACATCTCCGCCCAACCATGAATATGAATAAATCATAATCTACTGGCAACGGGAGGAGAAACTGTGGAAATCGAGTACCAATACCACTTCAAATTACCAAGAAACTTGGTCTTGAGGTATATCAAAAATGAAAAAGTCCTTCATAATGCACTACCAGGATGCAGGTCCTTTTCCATGGTATCAAATGGTATATATAAAGCGGAAATTGAGACCCACATAGGGCCAATCCAAGACTTATTTACACTAGAAATACGATTAAATGAAGAACAAGCCCCAAGCCTTTTACGGCTCCATATTAAAGGGAATGGAAATATGGGACAGCTGAATGGCTATTGCTTACTTATGCTTAAAGAAAATCAAGGGTCTACCATGTTATCCTGTAAGGCAAATGGTCAAGTTACAGGGGCACTAGGTTTAGCCGGCAAGCGAGTTTTAGATTCCGGTGCCAACAAAGGATTAGAAAACTTTTTTCAAAATCTTGAAAAGGAAATCAAGCGGCGTATTTATGAACTTAAAAGACGAAACAGATGAGGGAGCGGTTGATAAATCGCTCTTATTGTCTTTTTGGGAATCATTCATAACTTTACCATCGATAGGAAAAGATAATTCCATATAAACGCATGCAAGACACTTATTCGTAGGTAATTCACTGCGAGGGGAGTGTTCTATTTGGAGGATCAATCAGAACGAAGATGTCAAACAATACCTGAAAAGAGGTAAACACAAGCTGATGACAAGGATCAATTAATGGATAGTTAAAACGGGCAAATGGGCAAAGAAAGAAGCATTGCTTTTCCTATGGAGGAAAGAGAATGCTTCTTCCTGAAAATTTAACGGAAGATGTTATTGACCGTATTGTTAAAGTCGTTCCAAATGTTGTTATTACGGTTACGGCCTTTTGTGTTTAAATCATTTGAGTAGTCGGTCATTTGACGGAAGAAGTCACGGTCGTAAGAAACATAGACACGGTGAACAGACTTGTCTGCTGTACGTACTTGATCCGCAATCCTTTGATCTAATGGTGAAGACACATTACGGAAGTTAGTACCAGTCGTGCCGTCATTTGTTCCAGTTGTACCGTCATTTGTACCCGTAAAAGTATTATTCATGTTACCTGTTGTGCCATTATTGGTGCCAGTGCCGCGAATACCGATCGTACCACGAGTATTTGATGTTCCACCAGCTCCAGGGTTTAAGCCAGTAGCTGTATTATCAAGCGCATTTACACCGGTAGTACTAGGATAGTTTCCATTCAGACCAGTTCCAGCGCCGCGTGAAGTAAGGTGGTTGTCACGGCCATTTGTACCGGTAGTACCTAAGTTATTATTTGTACCAGTGATGCCTGTTGTACCCATGTTGTTACGATTGTTTGTGGTACCAGTACCCGTTTGAAATCGATTGTTTTTTAAGCGAACTGCGACATAGGCATTGTTATTTCGGATGATGACATGCGCTAAATCCACTTCTTGCAGTTTTTCAACCGCCCTTCCGGCACGGTTTGAATATCGTAGGTTATGATCTTGATCATTTACATTTTGAACACTTAAGCGGTTATCATTGTTGTTCCTGACGTTGCGTACATCCATACCATTGTTTACGTCATCTCGTAAGTTGTTTTTGGTCGCATTATCAGCACAGCCAGTTAAACCAACAAGGGTAGAAGCTAACACGAAAGTGACTAAACCTTTTTTCAAGAACTTCACTCCCTATAAATAATGTGTTACATATATATCGTCACCTAATTGTGTGGAACTATTCGAAGCTGGGATGAGGTAAATATTGATATGATTAACCTATTATTGGGTAATCGTATTCACTTAAATTGACGGATTATGGTACGATTAAGGGTGAATGAAAAATGGAAAATTAATAACGGAGGAACGGAAAATGTACAGCTTTAAGAATGATTACAGTGAAGGAGCACATCCACAAATCCTTAAGGCATTGATGGAGACCAATTTAGTTCAAGAAGAAGGATATGGAGAAGACGACTATTCTTTAAAGGCAATTGAGAGAATAAAGGAGAAATTGGGCCGTAATAACGTGGATGTTCATCTGTTAACTGGCGGGACACAAACAAACCTAACAGCCATTTCAGCATTTTTAAGACCACATGAGGCAGCAATATCCGCGAGCACTGGCCACATTCTTGGTCACGAAACGGGAGCCATTGAAGCTACAGGCCACAAAGTTCTCTCTGTTGAAAGTAAAGATGGAAAACTAACTTCTGCGGGTGTAAAAGCCGTACTTGAGGGCCATCCAGATGAACATATGGTAAAACCTAAGCTTGTATACATATCTAATTCAACGGAAATCGGCTCGATCTATAAAAAGGAAGAACTGCAGCAGTTAAGTGATTTTTGTCGTGCGAATCAGCTTCTTTTATATATGGATGGTGCAAGACTAGGGTCTGCTCTTTGTTCGAAGGAAAATGATCTTCAATTAAGTGATTTGCCTAACCTTGTTGATGCGTTCTATATTGGCGGAACGAAGAATGGGGCGTTGTTGGGAGAGGCTTTAGTAATTTGTCGAGATTCTCTTAAGGAGGATTTCCGTTATCATATTAAGCAAAAAGGAGCGCTACTGGCGAAGGGAAGATTGTTAGGGATTCAGTTCCTCGAATTGTTTAGAGACAATTTGTTTTTTGAGTTAGCGGAGCACGCCAATCGGATGGCAGGGTTGCTTCAAGATGCGTTGACGCAAGCTAATGTGAAGTTTCTGACACATTCTCCGTCTAATCAAATATTTCCGATTTTCCCTAATACATTAATTGCTGAATTGGAGAAGAACTATGCCTTTCATGTTTGGGAGAAGGTCGATGCTTATCATTCAGCGATCCGTTTGGTAACTTCGTGGGCAACGAAAGAGGAAGAGGTTGTTGGGTTTATTGAGGAATTGAAGAGGTGGCTATAGGCTTTTTTTAAAAGAAAATGAAGGTTTGGCTTGGACTAGGCGGAGTGAAAAAAGCCAGAGTGTGTCCGACTATCGGCCTCATTTGGACAAATGAAGGAAAAAAGCTCACTCAGGAGTTTGAATGGAAGCAAAAAAATACCAGAGCACTCCATGGAGGAAACTCTGGTATCTTCTATGTTAAAATCCTTCCAAGTAAAATCAAACTAAAGAATCCCAACCGGTTCTTCAATAAAATCATGATTTTTCGTTGCTAACTCAGGCTTACGAAAACAAGTCATGCCCTTATAATACCCAAACATACTGCACGCTTTCGGACGGGCAGAATAAATGCCGCACCGGTCTTTTTCCGTATCATAAAAAATACAAGTCACATGGAAGCGGAGTTGATTTTCTAACTTGTAACGTGTTTTCCTCGGCATAGTTTTAATCTTCTTTTTTATTTTCTTTAATTCCACTTCGGATATAGCAACTGGACCACAGCACAACCCTTTGCAGTCCTGACATGGTAATTGCTCCATCTGTTTCCCCATTTCTTCGATTCTATATATCTACCAAGGTGATAAAAGGAATATGTTTCCACCAGTATTTTTACCATGTTAACGGTTACAGGTCAATAGAAAAAGCACTTATGATGAGGAAAAAACCATCAATAAAATTTGATGGTTTTAATCATTGGTGATTATTGATATTCCTATATTTTTCCAGGTTTTTCATTAATTCGTTTAATTTCTTTTCAAGGGCATCCAGTTTTATCTTTTCTTTCTTGATAATTTTCTCTAAGCTGTCTTCCAGCGAGTCATCATTCAAGGGTGTTTTGTCATCACTCATGGGTAATCTTTCCTTTTTGTAAATGACATTCTTACATAAAAAGAGACAGTGGACTGAATCCTGCAAGATATTACCGTTTTCTCTTTTTGGATTGGTCCACGACGGCTGTTTTGCTTTTAGTGACTTTTTCTATGACTACTTGGACATGAAACTTATTTTCTTCCACATTGGTAACACTTGAAACCTTTCCTTTACGGCCTTTTATCTTTAATTCTTCCCCGACGTCAGGGACCCGTTGAAGGAGTTGGCTTAACAAGAGGTTTTTGTTTTCAAAAAAATGAACAGCAAACATTTGGTCTCACCTAATTTCATATAAAATGTATTAGAAATAAATCCTCATCTAAATATATGATTATAGTTGTATTAGAGACCATGATCCTAAAAAAATCATAAAAAGACCATGTGTTATAAATTTTATATAAAATAAATTATGGAGACCAAAAAAGGGGGAATAAAAAATGAGCGAGACACTACAGCCGCCGTATTATGCTGTGATCTTTACTTCACAACGGACAGAAGGGGATAAAGGTTATGGGAAAATGGCAGAAACAATGGAGGAACTGGCCTCGACACAGCCGGGTTTTTTGGGAATCGAAAGCGCGAGGGACACACAATTAGGAATTACGGTTTCCTATTGGAATTCATTAGAAGCCATCGAGAAATGGAAGAACCATGCAGCGCATATAATCGCTCAACAAAGGGGCAAAGAGGAATGGTATAAAAACTATATAGTCAGAGTTTGTAAGGTGGAAAGAGCGTATTCTTTTGAAAAATAACGAGATATCAAAACAAAAGGTAACAGGGAAATCCATTGTTACCTTTTTAAATTTTAGAAATGAGAAACAACAACTATTTACAATAGTTAAAACTTTAGCTACTATTTCAATAGTTATTAGAGAGAAGGTTGAATAGATGCCATTTGATTTAGATCCATCGTTATTAGTTATTTTAATTGTATTTGGTTTTTTAGCCGCATTTATCGATTCGGTTGTTGGCGGCGGCGGTCTGATTGCATTGCCGGTATTGTTATTTACAGGATTATCGCCAGCGGCAGCTGTTGCTACCAATAAATTAGCCGGAACCATCGGCTCTTTAACCAGCACCATCATGTTCTACCGCTCAGGCAAGCTCGATATCAAGTCCGTATATAAGTTATTTCCCTTAACGTTTATTGGTTCAATGATTGGCGCCTGGACTGTCGATTTGATGAATCCTGAGGTCCTAAAACCATTGATGCTGGTCATGCTCGCGGCTGTAGCGATTTATACCATCTTCAAAAAGGATTGGGGAAGTGTATCAACTAACAAAAAATTATCAAACCGGCACTTAACGATATTTATGACCCTCATTTTTGCCATTGGATTTTATGATGGATTTATAGGTCCGGGAACCGGCTCATTTTTAATCTTTGCCTTTTTAATGGTTGGCTTTGATTTTTTAAAGGCAGCGGGGAATTCCAAGTTTTTAAATTTTGGCAGTAATATTTCGGCATTGCTTATGTTTATGTTTTTGGGCCATGTCAATTATGCCTATGGTATTACGATGGGAATTGCCCAATTAGTTGGGGCCATTTGCGGTTCAAAATTTGCGATTACGCGAGGAAGTGGTTACGTACGGGCCTTGTTTATCGTCGTGACCTTTTTACTACTAGCAAAAAATACGTATGATTATCTCCATTAAAAAGTGACAGGGGGAGCAAGATGAATACGGAACAATTAAAAGTTTTCGACCAAGCGAGAAATGAAATGGGTGTGGCTACGCGAGAAGAGGTACATAAAAAGGGATATTGGCATGAAGTTTTCCATTGTTGGTTTGTTAGTGGGGATAATCTCATTTTGCAGCTTCGCAGTGAACTGAAAAAAGAAAATCCTTTACTCTTCGATATCACCGCTGCGGGTCACCTGTTAGCAGCTGAAACGATAGAAGATGGAGTGCGCGAAGTGAAAGAGGAACTGGGTGTCAATCTTACCTTTGACGAGTTACAGCCACTAGGAATCATTGATTATTTCTCGATTCAAGGGGATTATATTGATAATGAAATTGCCCATGTATTTTTATATAAATGTCATCTGGAGATAAATGAATTAATCCTGCAAAAAGAAGAAGTGGCAGGGATCGTAAAAGTGGATTTTAACGACTTTCGCGAACTGTGGACTGGAATCAAAGACGCAATTCGAGTGGCAGGTTATGAAATAAAAGCTGATGGCAGTAAGCATGTGATTGATAAACTAGTTGGACGAGAACAATTTGTTCCACACCCAGCTGGATATTATGAAACCATTATTGAAAAAATAGAAAAGGAAATCAAATAGACACTGAACTATTGGGAGTGTTAAGAAGATTAACATTTTAAAATAATTTAATTGAAAGAAGTGAAAAGTTTTGATTAAATATCTATCCCTCCATCATGTGAGCCTTTCTGTAACAGATTTGGAGAGGGCAAAAGATTTCTATGGGAAAACTCTAGGTTTAAAAGAAATACGCCGTCCTGAATTTGATTTTCCAGGTGCCTGGTATGAAATAGAGGGGCAGCAACTCCACTTGATTGTCGATCCCTCTTCACAGACGATTCGTCAGGATAAAAGCTTATCCAGCAGAGAAGGTCATTTTGCTCTTAGAGTAGGGAACTACTATGATACTCTTAAATGGTTAAAACAGAATGAAGTGGAAATCCTTGAAAAACCGCACGGTAAAAGTGGATTTGCACAAATTTTCTGTGCCGACCCTGATGGTAATTTGATTGAATTAAATGTGGATCAAAAAGATCTATAAGTAAGAGATTATTGGATTATTTTTGCAGAAGTTAAATAAAGAGTTTGATTTCATCCATGCTCTTACTTATTTTAATAGATTAGTAATTTCTCTTCCATATGGAAATATTTCCTACGTAAATTAGAACATAGCACGAAATATTTCAATAAAATCCTGATAGAATTAGTACTTAATATCCAGATGCCAGAATATCTTTTTAACTATATTTGGCTTACTGGAGGAGAGATTTGGTGGATAAATTTGATGTGATTTTCATTGGGAGCGGCCATAATGCGTTAATTGCGGCTGCCTATTTGACTCGCGCAGGACGTAGTGTACTAGTTTTAGAGAAAAATGATCGCCCTGGAGGTTTTCTTCGCACTGAGGAATTGACGCTTCCTGGTTTCAAGCATGATGTCTATGCAGCGGCACATCCACTCTTCACAACAGGGCCTGCTTACGCTGAATTAAGAGAGGACTTAGAAAAGCGAGGGTTACGTTATTTAAATACAGACCTCCCTACAGGGGTTTCGATGGAAGATGGACAGACAGCTGTCCTTCCGACTGCATTTGATGCGCTAATGGAGGAAGCTGAACGGCTGGCTCCTGGTGATGGTGCGGCTTTAGCTGCGATGTTTGAACTATTAAATCCATATGTTAACGATGTATTCGGCTTGTTTAACATGGATCTTTCTAGCCCTGAAGCTGCACCTATTATCAAGCGCTTGCTTCATGAAGAGGGTGGTGCTGGTTATTCTTCTTTTGCGGCCAAACTGATGACAACAGCACGTAACACAGTTAGTGCACTAAAATCGCCAGTAATGCGGGCGATGCTCGCATCCTGGGTCACACATTTGGGGCGTACTCCGGATGAAGTGGGCAGCGGTATTTGGGTGCCTTTGACGGCAATGGCACTGATGGGCGGCGGGATGCCTACACCAGAGGGAGGCAGTGAAAAACTCGTTCAAGCCTTAGTACAATTAATCAAGGATCATGGAGGGGAGATTCAAACCAATACACTTGTCGAGCGCATCATAGTGGAGAATGGTAAAGCAGTAGGTGTTCGGACAGCTAAAGGGAGAAAAATCCTTGCCAAGCAGGCAGTGGTGGCCACCACCACACCAGACCAGCTTTATCTCTCACTCTTAAAAGATACCGAAATATCGCCGCCACTCCGCGCGCAAGCAGAAAAGTTTCGATATGGCCGCGGGTGTGTACAGATTCATTTAGCCCTTAGTGAACCGCCCAAGTGGCCGGATGAACGGTTTAACCGGGTAGGGCAGCCACACTTAACCGACGGCTTAGATGGGTTTACTTTGGCAATTGCCCAAGGGATGGCGGACCTACTTCCTGCAAAACCGACCTTCACTGTAGATTGCTCAACGAACTTGGATCCAACGCGTGCCCCAGAAGGCAAGGCAATTATGAGGGTACAGGTGTTGGAAGTGCCAATCCGTCCACGCGGGGATGCGGCCAACCAAATTGAGCTGGGGGACGGAACTTGGACTCGTGATTTAACAGAGCGTTTTACAGAACGAGTGCTAAATGTGGTAAGCAAACATATTCCGAACATTCCTAGTGCTGTCATCGGAAAATATGTTGTTACGCCTAACACGATCGCAAGATTTAACCCGAACGCAGGACCTGGCGACCCATATGGCGGTGCACATGATTTGGCGCAAAGTTATCTGTTTAGACCACTTCCAGGGCAGCCGGGGCATCAAACAGCAATTCCAAATGTGTATATGCTTGGTGCTGCTACATGGCCTGGCCATGGAGTGAATGGCGGTTCTGGTTATATTGTGGCTCAAAAGTTATTGGCCAACTAACTTTTTTGGAAGAGCAATTCAAAAGATTCTATTTCTTTTTTGAAATAGGATCTTTTCTTTGCTGATTTTGTGAAGATCTTCATCAAGGATAAAAGTTATTTGGTGACCAATAAGAATAAAAAGTGATCATAATAAAAATAATACATATATTATTGTAGTATTTGGAGGTTCTAATGTAATGTCAAAAACCACAATACCTTTAACCTCTTCTGAAATAGCATCTATTTGGACAGCTTATTTAAATGATAGTATGGCAATTCAATTTCTAAGCTATTTTCTAAACATCGTGGAAGATCCAAAAGTCAGGCTCATAATTGAAACGGGGCATAGCATTTCCTCTAACCACCTTTCCTTTTTAACAGATCTTTTTAAGCAAGAAGGGATTCCAGTTCCCACCGGCTTTTCTTCTAGCGATGTGAACCTCAATGCTCCTCGACTATATTCAGATGCATTTTTGCTTACATACCTCAACCATATGTCAAAAGCAGGAATGCTGGGCTATAGCGGTTTTTTAGCGATGAGTGCAAGAAGAGATGTTCGGCAATACTTTAAGAAAGCACTGCAGCAAACTTCTGACCTATATGATGAAAGTTCAGAGGTTCTCCTGGAAAAAGGCCTATTTATCCGTTCACCTTATATTGATTATCCAAAGCAAAAGGATTTTGTTGATAGTAAGAGCTATTTTAGGGGTTTAAACCCGTTTTCAAACAAACGACCATTAAATACAGTAGAGCTTTCACACTTAAATTTGAATATACAAAATAACCTGATTGGAGCAAAATTATGTCTTAGTTTCGCTCAAACCTCCCCCAGAAAAGAAGTCCAAAAACTTATGCTGCAAGGAAAGGATATTTCTGATAAGCATGTGAAAATTTTTACCTCTATCTTACTTGATAATAATACACAGTCTCCTGTATCTGCTGATGTAGCCATTACAAATTCAACAGCAGAGGTATTTTCTGATAAATTAATCATTTTCCATATGGGCTTGTTAACAGCATCGGGGACTGGTAACTATGCTACTGCTGCTGCTGCAAGTCAACGTAGTGACTTAATTTTAAATTATGAGCGGCTATCCTTTGAGATTGCCCAGTATACAAAGGACATTGCCTATTTCATGATCAAAAATGAATGGTTCGAACAACCTCCTGGTACGTTAGATAAAGTAAAATTAGCCCAACAGAAGAAGCAAAATTAACAAGAATGAAGAGAAGAGGCTGCTGCGGCAGTCTTTTTCTTTAATTTTGGGCTCTCTTAATAACGTTGAAATTTAGATTCACATATTTTTACATTCGTCATATAGTAACTTCTGTGCAAGAAATGTTAGAAAGGAAGAATGAACAATGAATAACAATCAATTAATAATAACTAAGAAGAATGAATATAAAGGTGGGGGAAATGGATACAAGATCATTGAATTTAATGTCTCCGATCCAGCCGAAAATTTATTTGCCGTTGTTACTCCTATTAAAAAGCAATAATGGAAGCAAGGAAGTACGGGGACGGTTCTCATGCTCCAAAAGAAGCACTAGATCCGTTCCCGTGTTTTACGTGTTTTAGTCGTTAGGCTCTATTTTTTGTCCTGCCCGAAATAAATTTAAAGATGATTACCACGGCAGCAACTACTAGTAGAAGGTGTATAAGTCCTCCTGCAATATGGAATACAAGCCCAAGGACCCAAAATAATAGTAATAATCCAACAATCGTCCAAATCATCATAATCCCTACTTTCTTTGAAATAGTGGTTTGTTATGTAACATACCCATAAATGAAAAAAGTATATCAATTAGTATTTAATATATATTGCAACTCCAATCTCTTACTATGAAATTTATTGATAAATATGGTAATTTAAAAATAAGACTGAGAGGAGTGAATAGTTATGGAGAAGACAATTCCAGAGATAACTCTAAATGATGGGCTTACTTTGCCAGTTATCGGTTTGGGAACCTATAAGCTAAAAGGAAATGAAGGGGTCAATTCTATTATAAGTGCGATTGATATCGGCTATAGACTGATAGATTCGGCTTATAATTACGAAAATGAAGGAACGGTAGGGGAAGCTGTTAGACGCAGTTCAGTTCCAAGAGAAGAATTAAAGATTACCTCTAAACTGCCAGGCCGCTATCAAAACTATGATAAAGCCATTACGACCATTCAAGAGTCGTTATATCGGGCAAATTTAGATTATTATGATGTTTACTTGATTCATTGGCCAAATCCAAAACAAGATACATACGTAGAAGCATGGCAAGCATTAATTGATGCTAAAAAATGGGGTCTGATTCGTTCAATTGGTGTTTGTAATTTCTTGCCTGAACATATCGAGCGTTTAGAAAAGGAAACTGGCGTTAAACCGAGCATGAACCAAATAGAATTACACCCATTTTTCAATCAAGCACAACAAAGAAAATGGAATGAAGAGAATAGTCTTGTTACCGAATCTTGGAGTCCCTTAGCTCGGGCAAATGAAGTTTTACAAAATGATCTACTTCAGAAGATTGCTGACCATCACCATAAATCGATTTCACAAGTGATATTACGTTGGCATTATCAACTAGGAGCTATTTCGATCCCTAAATCATCATCACCTGAACGGCAGCTTGAAAATATCTCTATTTTTGATTTTTCATTAAATGAAACTGAAATGAGCTTAATTTCAGGATTAACCCACCCAGAGGGAAGAATCAACAATCAAGATCCAGCTACATACGAGGAGTTTTAAGGAAGCATGGGGACGGTTCTCATGCATAAAAAGAAGCGTAAGAACCGTCCCCTTGCTCACGTGTTCCCAGATGATTAGTATTTTCCTTGAATTCACATACTATCAAGTACTATACTATCTAAGTTCATATTATAAATACATCGTCAGGAGGACTTATTTCTTGGGTACTGCGGAGACAACGAACAAGACTATTCGAACAACACCGATATTTGCGGTATTGCTGGCAGGGGCTTTTGTTGCATTCTTGAATCAAACGGTGATTAATGTAGCATTGCCTAAAATTATGGAGACTTTTGATATTTCCGCTTCAACCGCAAACTGGTTAAGTACCATCTTCATGTTAACAAATGGAATTGTAATTCCAGTTACTGCGTTTTTAATGGAAAGATATACCACACGGCAATTATTTTTATTCTCCATGGGGGTATTTGCGGTTGGTACCTTTATTTGTGCTATTGCACCGGCCTTTTACATCATCCTAATTGGTCGTGTAGTACAGGCAATTGGAGCCGGGGTCCTATTTCCTTTAATAACAAATGTTATTTTTACGATTTTCCCGATTGAGCGTCGCGGGTTTGCAATGGGGATTTTTGGTGTGGCGATGAATTTTGCCCCAGCGATTGGTCCAACATGGGCAGGGTGGATTATTGAAACCTATTCCTGGCATACAATGTTTTATATCATTGCCCCAGTTGCTATAATTGACTTTTTAATGGCTATCTTTTTTGTGAAAAATGTGACAGAAACCAGCCGTCCAAAATTGGATGTGCTCGGCGTTATTTTATCCACAATTGGATTTGGCGGTTTACTTTATGGATTTTCTACAGGTGGAACAAAGGGGTGGACTGATCCGGAGGTCGTTACCTTGTTTGTCATTGGGGGAATAAGCCTTGTTCTTTTCGTATGGCGTCAACTAACGGTGGGCCATCCTATTCTTGAATTCAGGATCTTCAAGTATCGCATGTTTACGTTAACCACCATCATTAATGTCATTATCACGATGGCAATGTTCTCCGGAATGATCTTAATGCCAATTTATATGCAGAATATCCATGGCTTCACTCCACTTCAAGCAGGATTCATGCTTCTCCCAGGCGGCATAGTGATGGGGGTTATGTCTCCGATTACTGGAAAGCTATTTGATAAATATGGAGCAAGATGGTTAGCAATTATTGGTTTAGCGATAACGATTGTGACCACTTACGCACTGACAAAACTTCATACGGATACGTCCTATACTTATGTTTTATGGGTATATACGGCAAGGATGTTTGGAATGTCCATCCTCATGATGCCAATTTTTACAGCGGGATTAAATGATTTGGGCCTCAGCTTAAATAGATATGGTACCGCAATGGTGAATACATTAAGGATGGTTGCTGGGGCTGTGGGCATGGCCTTTTTTGTCTCAATCATGACCAATCAAGGGGAAGAACATATGAAAACGATTATGAGCCAGGAAGAGATTTCCCCTACGGATAAGGTCCACATGGCGATGGCGATTAAACAGGGAACGGTAATGGGGATTGATGATGCCTTTATGATCGCTACCTATTTATCGATTGCCGCCTTTATCTTGGCTTTCTTTATCCGCACACGTGGTAAAAAGGAAGAAGCACCCATCCAAAAGAAAGCCATTAAAAAAGTACCGCAGCTGCAGTAAATAATTTTAATAGAGTAAAGAACGAATTGACGTATGCGTTAGCATACGTCAATTTTCTTTTAATATATATATTTTCTTAGTCATTATTGCGATTGTTATTTCCTTAATAAATCAATTTGTTGCACCAATTTTCTTCGATGGACATCCCGATAGCATTGGTACGGGATTATCTATTATTCTTCTGGCCATTGTTCTATTAAATCTTCTTGGGATAAACACAAGTAATTTTAATCCATTTACTGATAAAGGTTACCACCAGATTGTTTAAACTCTTCTGCTTTTTCCCTCATTCCTTTTTCAATCGCTTCTTCTGTTTCAAGTTTGTTTAATCTTGCAGAGTTTCGAATATCATGAGAGATTCTCATGCTGCAAAATTTAGGTCCGCACATGGAGCAGAAATGGGCTGTTTTTGCCCCTTCTGCCGGCAGGGTTTCATCATGATATTCTAGTGCACGTTCAGGATCCAATGCTAAATTAAATTGATCTCTCCAACGGAATTCAAACCGAGCTTTAGATAAAGCATCATCTCTAATTTGCGCACCGGGATGTCCTTTAGCTAAATCAGCCGCATGTGCAGCAATCTTGTAGGTAATAACTCCTTCGCGAACATCGTCTCTATTTGGTAAGCCAAGATGTTCTTTTGGAGTTACATAACATAGCATGGCAGTACCAAACCAGCCAATCATTGCAGCTCCAATCGCTGAAGTTATATGATCATATCCGGGAGCAATATCCGTTGTAAGAGGTCCCAGTGTATAGAAGGGTGCTTCCTTGCAAATTTCAAGTTGTTTATCCATGTTTTCCTTAATGAGGTGCATCGGTACATGTCCCGGCCCTTCTACCATCACCTGTACGTCATGTTCCCAAGCAATCTTCGTTAATTCTCCTAGAGTTTCTAATTCCGCAAATTGAGCTTCATCATTTGCATCTGCAATAGAACCTGGACGTAAACCATCCCCTAATGAGAAGGCCACATCGTATGATTTCATAATTTCACAGATTTCTTCAAAGTGAGTATATAAAAAGTTTTCTTTATGATGGTGCAAACACCATTGGGCCATAATCGATCCGCCACGTGAGACGATTCCGGTTAACCGTTTCGCTGTTAACGGTACATATCGTAAGAGGACACCGGCATGGATGGTAAAGTAATCGACACCTTGTTCAGCCTGCTCAATTAATGTATCACGGTAAACTTCCCAAGTTAGATCTTCGGCAATTCCATTTACTTTTTCTAAGGCTTGATAAATCGGAACCGTACCAACAGGAACGGCTGAGTTTCGAATAATCCACTCACGAGTCGTGTGGATGTTTTTGCCTGTTGAAAGATCCATAATCGTGTCGGCACCCCAGCGAGTGGCCCATGTCATTTTCTCCACTTCTTCTTCAATCGATGAGGAAACCGCCGAATTCCCAATATTGGCATTAATCTTTACATGAAAATGGCGTCCGATGATCATCGGTTCTGTCTCTGGATGGTTGATATTAGAAGGGATGATTGCCCGGCCTCTTGCCACTTCATCACGAACAAATTCCGGCTTCATATTTTCCCTGATGGCGATGAATTCCATTTCAGGTGTAATGATTCCTTTCTTTGCATAATGGAGCTGTGTCACGTTTTTCCCTTTTTTTCCTCGTAATGGCTTACGCTTTAATCTAGGAAATACCTTATGATTAGCCCTAGGGTCATTTAGATCTTGATATCCATTATCTTCTGGTTTGATTTCACGGCCTTCATATTCTTCAACGTCAGATCGTTCATTTATCCATGTACTACGAAGGGCTGGCAGACCTTTTGTAATATCTACTGAATAATTTTTATCTGTATAAGGGCCGCTTGTATCATACACCCGTACCGGGGGATTCGCTTCCTCTCCAAAGGTACTTGTTGTCGGACTTAGTTCAATTTCCCTCATAGGAACTTTAATATCGGGTCTTGAACCCTCTACATAAACTTTTTTACTGCCTGAAAAGCTTGACATGATGGAAATGTTTTTTTCATTTAATGAGGTGGATACCATTGATAAATCTCTCCCTTTTTATTTAATAAAAGGACGAGTTCTAGAACATGAATGGGAAAAAAGAAGCACATAAAAAAGCCGGGTCCTTTAAAAGGATGGACCCGGCAAATGTATGTAGAAGTTAATCTTAATAAAAGATGCTTATCAACTTCCCCACGCTGGTATGATCCAGATCAGGTCCGAAGGGTCAAGAAACTTAAACGTGTTTCTCTCTCAGCCCAAACTATTGGACTCCCCTAGTTATGTTTATTTAACTTGCTCAAGTATACAAAAATAGAAATAGAAAAGATAGGTAATTTTTAAAAAAATTACAATATGAGGAATAAGGCGGGGGTCTTTTTGACTAAATTTAAAGGAAGTGTATAATCTTCAATCTCCAAACAGAAAATAAATAGTAAAAGAAAATAGTGGAGGAATAGACATGGTACGCAACCGAGCTCACAAAGATCCGGAAAATAAAATGAAAATTTTTAAAAACATTAATCAGTCCGGTTTAAACTACGTGCAGTCTGCGATTGAGAACACGGCAGAATCGACGGATGATGCGACGCAAAACTTGGTTAACCAAACAATGAAAAACCCAGGAAAGTGATAAGGCTGGTTCAACTTTATAGGGTGTATTGTTTTTAACACAACTTATAAAACACATATTCAAGAGGGTGCCCCAAGCCGGAGCATCCTTTTTCGTGTTAGCGTTTATAATTTATGTTTTGTTGTATCTTTATCTTAACATTGATATGTTTTACAGAGTTCTTATTAATGTTATTGATAACATTAATGTCCCACTTTTTGTGATGATACCGATAGGGTATTTCAGTAATATTTAAAAGGTCCGCATTTATTTGATTGCTTCTTTCCAAGGATATTAGAATTTCATTTCTCACTTTCTGCGCTAATTCTTTTTCAATATTACTCACACTCAAATTATCTACATTTTGATTGATATAGGCGTTGGCTTTAATTATTAAGTCATAGGCTGGTTTTGGTCCACTTATCACTTTAATAGTACTTTTGGGTTTAATAATTTCTACACTCACTCGCTCATTAAAGAGTGAAATTGGGATTCGCGCTGCCTTTTCGGAGAACCACTTTAAGCCAATTAGATCATGTTTTTTGACCCAGCCCTTGAATTGATGCTGTGCAACAACAAATCCTCCGGTCAAAGCTGCAATATTTATGGGCTTTTCATCCTGCAAGAATATCTTTTTCCTGATATCAATGGTAGGGATAATCAAGGTACCTACTGATTGGTTATATTTTGAAATCATCCGGTTGTATTTTTCAATCTGCATTGAATAGTTTTCCTTTAATAACGGACTAGGACTATGGAGGACGGTATAGATAGAAGGGTAATTAAAAAAGCTTTCAGCTAAAAGGACCTTTTTAATATCACTATTTGTTCCATACAGCCAACAATTGTATCTGAGGAAAGAGTTCTGCCCGATAAATTCAACAACAGTAGGTAAATGCTTTTCAATGACATTTTTACTTAAAACAAAAGTATTCACATGACCGTAGTACAACGGAAGAGCAGCATGCTGCTCTAATTTACTGATTGCGGCCTGGATACTTTTACCTGTGGCTTGACCAATTAAAATCGGTGCAGCCTGTTGCAATCCAGAACCGCCTTCTTGTTTGGCGATATTGGAAAAATTCAATGCTTGAAGATACACGGTATACCGCCCTTTAGAATAATCAAATCCGATTGCCGTTATATAGGTTTCATTTTGAATTTCCTTTGCACCTGTACAACCTGATACAACCAAGAGGAGACAACTGAGTATAGTAAGGAATATATATCTCATCATAAATTACTCCTTTTGACTATCGGGATCGATAGGACGATAGGCTTTGTTCCGTTTCTTGAGAAAGCGAAATGGCAGCTTTAAGAAGTTTTTAAGAATGTCGAATCTATTTGGATTGGATAAAAAAGAGATATAAGGCTGCCCAAAACTTTCCAATGAGACGACATGGGTTAATAACAGAAAGAAAGCAATGAAGAAACCAAATAAACCTAAAAAGGATGAAAAAAGTAAGACAACCATACGAAGCAGGGCAATATTACCGCCAATGTTTTGGTTAATCAATGTATAACCAGAGATCACGGTGATAGCAACAATCACTAACATAGAGGGAGAGGTTAACCCGGCACGGATGGCAGCATCACCGATAAATAATCCGCCAAGAACAGCCACCGTCTGGCCCACCGCTTTCGGAAGCCGTACACCAGCTTCTTTAAATAATTCAAATAAAATCAACATGATCATAGCCTCTGCAGGTGCTGATAAAGGTAGCCCGATTCTCGTGATGGCAATGGTTGCCAATAGTGAATAGGGTACCTGATCTATTTGAAACGTAATTAAGGCAATGTAGAAGCCTGGTAAAAAAACGGTAGTAAAAACACCAATAATCCGTTGGATTCGAATAAAGCTTATATAATAAAAACTTTGGTGTACGTCTTCGGGTGAGAATAGAACTTGGTTGAAATTAGTTGGACCTATAATAACAGAAGGATTTCCATCAACGATAATGACAAACCTCCCTTGGTTTAAAGATTGAACAACAAAGTCTGGTCTCCCGATATGGTCCATTAATGGGAAAATAGAATAAAGATTATCATAAAGATGCTCTTCCAGCTCGTAGCTGCTGACAATAATATCAATCTTGATGGATTCTAAGCGTTTTTTTACTTCATCTAGAAGGGAAGGGTTGATAATGTCATCTATATAAAGCAACAATACTTTGGTTTGGCTACGCTCACCTAGTGTATATTCAATACTTTTTAAAGAAGAGGTCTTTAATCTCTGCCGAATTAATGCCATGTTATCCGATACATTTTCAACAAATCCATCTCTCGGTCCACGGACAGAAGTCTCTAAAGTGGATTCTTCTGGACTTCTCTTTGGAGCGTTGGAGATTGGGATCGATAAGAAATCATTCACATCATAGCAAAAAATAAGTAGTTCTCCTGAAAACAGTTTCTTTTCCAATTCAGCTTTGATGTTTTTTCCTTCTTTAAGCGGGCTGACCTCCATAATCTTGCTTAAAAGCTCAATGGTGAAAGAACCATTCTTTTCTATCACCAAATTAATTTGAGGGAAAATGACTTCGTTCAAGGATTTTATATCCACTAAATTGGGACAAAAGAAGAATTCTAATGAGCAAGTGGAATTTTTCTCTTTATAGATTCTTTGTTTGACTGTAATATCAGAAGAACCTTCGAACCAACTTTTTACTTGGACAATGTCTATAGTTTGTTTTGAAGACTGATTATTTTTCATGGCTCACACCTTTAAACTTGATGAGTAGGAAAACCAGGAGCAGTAGGCAAATTTGAAAGATTAGGTTAATGGGAAAGTAAAAGTTTTTCAAAAAATAAATAAATGAGACGGAATCCCAATGAATGCTAGCTGCAATAATTAATAAAACATAAAGCATTGGAAGGACCCATTTATGTTCCGTATTTAACGAAAGGCCCTTTGCAGCGATAAATAAAGATAAACTGATTCTGACAAAGGCACCTGACAGCCACTGGAAAATAGAAAGAAAATCAAGGCGGGTGACATGCATTCCAATTGTAAGCAATTTCCACTCTTCATAAGCCGGATTCCTCATTTTTCCCGCTTCTACTGAGCCAAATTCGGCAATCGCACCCGCTAAAGGTCCAAAGGATAACCCTGCAAGTATGATCCCCGTTAATATGAGCCATTTCATTTTTAATTTACCTTTAAGGCTTGAAGTTAAAAATAAGATAAAGGATATTTCAACTAAACCGGAACATGCATATCCTAATCCTTTAAAAAAATCGATATAGCCATTTTCAAAAATAGGAAACAATTGTTCGTAATCCTTATTCGGTATATTTCCCACCCCAACTAATAAACCAAATAAGACAACAAAGGGCAGGATCAGCATAGCCATGGTACAAATGGTGCGAAGCCCTTTAGCGGAAGAATAATAGCAAATCAAGGCAAACAAGGAAACAACCACATAATTCGGAACATCAAAGGTATAGTTGGCATTCGCCCAATAAATCGTAAATTTAAGAGTAATTAAAGCGGTAATAAAGAAATGAGCACAAAACACGATTGAAAAAATAATCGAGACCCATTTGTTATAAGCATGATTTAGAAATAAGAAAAGGTCATACTGGTTTAATTTTTTATAAATATAGAAGATGAACAACAACCAGAGCGTAATAGGAACAGCACTAGCAAGAGCGCTAAGCCAAGCATCTCTTTTAGCCGTTGATAACAAAATCGGGAGGCTTAAGACATGAACCATAAACCCAGTAAAAAGAATCAGTAAGATATAAATATGTGAGGCTTGGATTAGTTTTTGATTCATTCGGGACCACCTGTCTAACACTTTTTATTAGTGTAACCCCAGCATAATGGGATATGTATGTATTTTCCAATTCCAGTTGACTTCCTTTAGGTTATTTTTTGGTACTTGGAACAAATATGACCAGCTAACACAATCTGGCTTACCAAACATTTGCATTTTCTCTGTTAGAAAATCTCCCATATTTTAAGATAATTAAAAATAAAATTGCTAAATTCATAGAATATACTTGCATATTCTTATCAAGAAGCATCATGTCCAATTGACTAGTAAATAAATTAATTGGTAGTATAAAGGTAAATAAAACACTGGCTCTAGGGCCTTTTGGACAAGAATAGGGTGGTACAGATGGAATCGACTCCACAAAAACAACTAATAACCAATTGGTTATCTTTCTCCAATCTGCAATTGAAAATTACAAATGAATTAGAAGACAGCCTTCAACAGAAGCATCAATTATCGTTGAATGAATTCTACGTTCTCTTATTTTTAGCAGAATCTCCTGAGAAAAAGTTAAAATTGCAACAGCTGCAGAATATGGTGGGGTTAAGTCAGAGTGCCATGTCTAGACTGGTAAGCCGCTTTGAAGCAAGGGACTGTGGAGCCTTAAAAAGGCATATTTGTACAGACGATCGCCGAGCTATTTTTACTTCATTAACAGTAGAAGGGGAGGAAAAGCTTAAACAGGCAATGGTTACGTTTCAAGAAACCCTTGAAAAAACGTTTTCGAAAGAAACGGTTCTTGGCGAGCTGCAGCAGCTACTGAATCAATTAAAAGAGGATGGGACCGATTAAAATCCGCTAAGGTATGGGTTGCTTGGTCCCATTTTTTTATGTGGAATCAAGTTGCTTGACGGACTAAATAACCGTATGCTAATTTATATGCATGCACATACATTTTAAAAATACAGCAAACTAAAAGCAGATTTAGATGCGAAAATAACGTGGTAAAATTGGCGGTAAAGGTAGACGCTAACGAAAGTAAAACCACTCAACCTTGTATCAAGTCATGCTATCACATAAAGGGAGTGTTCGGATGGATCATTTATTTTCACCATACCAAATTAAAGGACTACAATTAAAGAACCGCGTGGTTATGCCGCCGATGTGTCAATACTCTGTGATCAATAAAGATGGAATTGCCACCGATTGGCATTATGTACATTATGTTAGCCGTGCGATTGGCGGTGCCAGCTTAATCATCATTGAAATGACCGATGTGGAACCAGATGGACGCATCACAGATTATGATTTAGGCTTGTGGTCAGACGAGCATGTCCCTACATTGAAACGCATTATTGACGCTTGTCATCAACATGGAGCAAAAGTGGGTATTCAAATTGCCCATGCCGGACGAAAAGCACAAGATGCAAAAGAGCCTGTTGCACCATCTGCGATTCCATTTGATGAAAAATCCAAAACACCAAGAGCTCTTTCTACAGAAGAAGTAAAAGAAATGGTAGAGAAATTCCGTCTGGCTGCACAGCGAGCCATCAAAGCAGGAGTGGATGTGATTGAGCTTCACGGAGCACACGGATATTTAATTCACCAATTCACATCAGCTTTCACGAATAAAAGAACAGATGAGTATGGACAGGAATTAACGAAATTTGGGAAAGAAGTCATACAGGCCGTCAAAGGTGAGATGCCTGAAGATATGCCATTAATTATACGTATTTCGGGAAGAGAGTACGTAGAAGGCGGTTATGGAATCAACGAAGCCATCGAATTTTCAAGAGAATTTCAAAAAGCAGGAGTGGATATGTTCCATGTAAGCGCAGGTGGAGAAGGCCCAATCGCTGCAGAGGGAAGACCGGGTACACATGTAGCCTACCAAGTGCCATTAGCAAGAGCGATTAAGCAAGCACTTAATGTCCCTGTAATTGCAGTTGGCAGATTGGATGAACCAGGACTGGCCAACTCAGTAATCGGAAATGAAGATGCAGACCTTGTTGCCGTTGGAAGAGCCATGTTAAGAAATCCTTATTGGGCATTAGAAGCTGCAACCGTACTTCACAAAGAAATAGAAATTCCAAGACAATATGAACGCGGATTCCCAAGACGCTAAAAGCATGGGGACGGTTCTCTTGCTTCCTCGGAAGCAAAGGAACCGTCCCCATGTTTTTCCATGTTAGCCAAGAAGCATAGCCCACAAAAAAGAAAGCAAACTAAAATAGTGGGTGCCTATCAGCATCTTTAATTAATTCAATAATAGGATGGTGCAAAAGACATGGCGAAAAACAAAAAAAGCAAATTTTCAAAGAATAAAAAGGGTGCTCCAGAGGCTGATGTAGAATTTGCAGGAGAAAATGGCCTTGAAAAAATGGCGATAAAGTCACAACAAAATCATAATCAGTAAGCCGGATGGGACAGTATATCTGTCCCTCCATTTTAAAATCGTCAAAAGGCGGTCTTTTTAGTTTTTCCGATAAATGATTGCCTAAAATATAGTTGGAGTGCTGCTTATGATCGTCTATCACGGATCAATAAAAAAATTTGAACACTTTAATAAAGAAACAGTGGTCCAAAAATTGAGTAATGATATCGATACAATTGGATTTTGGTTTACTTCTGATATCCATTCGGCAAAACCATTTGCCATCGGAACGGAAACCGTTATCGATAAATCAGAAACGGAGTTTTGGGAGGATGGTGAACCAAAAATCGTGCAAAAAGAGAAGCCAGTCCGTGGATTTATCTATCGAGTTTTTATTGATGAACCTAATCTAAAGGAATACGAATCCTATGATTTATTTATGAGTGAACGTGACATCTATTGTGATTATCTAGCAACCAAAAAAAGAAATCCTACCTGGAAAGATCAAGTCATTCTATTAAATAAAGAAGAAGCCAATGCCAATCTTCGTAAAAAGTTAATCAAGCAGGGATACGAGGGGGTGGTAATCCGAAACACAAAGCTTCATGACAAGATTACAGATTTGTATTGCATCTTTTCGGAAAATGCCCCCTATATAGCCGACGTCATGCCAGTAGATGCATTGGAGCAATGAAAAAAGTGCGAAACCATTTCGCACTTTGGTTGTTTAAATATTTGATTTTACACTAAGAAAATCCTCAATTATTTCCTCAAGCTTTTGTAAATCCGGCTGCCAGACTTCTCCTGAAATTTCTCTTAATGTGGCAAGAGCACTTTTAATAAGGAATTTTCGCGGCGTCTTGGAATGGATGACTTCCTCCTGAATAAAGTCCAGTAACTCAAAATGTTCAAGTTGATCTGCGCCCTCATTCAGATGTTTTTTTAATGCGGAAACGATATGATATAGTTTTTTCTCAAACACTAGTCCAGTTTTATTACATTCAGGGAGCCATTTAGAAAGAATTTCTGGATCCAATAATTGATCCCCGCTTCTTTCCACTTCATCCACCATCTTTACCACTCGTTCCACGGTAAAACGGATAACATGCTTTAAACTGCTATCCATTTCATGTGCCAAAAAATGATAATGAATATTATGATGGAGCATTCCAGTGAACATGACTGTACAATCTAGTAGATATGGGTGTTTGCTTTTTTCAAAAATGTCTAAAAAGCGGTGATAAATCCAACTAAGATGCATAATTTGCATCCTTTTTAAAAATTGTTTTAAAGCTGGGTCATTGGAGACAAAGACCTCTTCAAACAGGGTTAACAGTTTATTCCTCTTATTAAAAGCCATGTGCAACTCAAGCTGTCTGATAAATACTTCAATATCAGCTGGATCTTGTCCAATTAAGAGATGATTTCGCTCCTGATCGATTTTCTTCCCCAATGAAGTAAAAATGGCAATCAGCAATTCATTTTTGGATGAAAAATAATTATAGAAGGTACCCTTAGAGATACCGCTGTATTCTAAAATATCAATAATCGAAGTGGCCTGAAAACCTTTTTCGACAAACAATTGATGGGCTTTCGCAATAACTTGCTGCTTTCTATCGTTCATTAAAATCACCTTTATTTTCTGATTAGACTGATAGTACAAAATTATTGTACCTCATTTTTGACTCCTAGACAAATATCGTTAAATTACTGATATATTTTAGTTGCAAAAAATGAACTAACGGTTTATGATATTGTTTATGCAGAATAATAGTACAAAAAAATGTACCATCAGTTTACACAAGGGGGAATACAAATGGAATCAACGATAACAAATAATCGCCCGCCCTATGGCATTATTGCCATTTTGATGATCGGTGCGTTTATTTCCATGTTAAATGAAACACTATTAAACGTCGCACTGCCCTCCATTATGAAGGATTTAGATGTAAATGCATCGACCGTTCAATGGCTGGCAACCGCGTATATGCTGGTAAACGGGGTTATGATCCCAGCAACTGCGTTTTTAATACAAAAATATTCAGTAAGAGGATTATTTTTGACAGCCATGGGTTTATTTACGGCAGGTACGATTATTGCCGGATTTGCTCATGTTTTTCCACTATTATTAGTGGCCAGGATGATTCAAGCATCAGGTTCCGCAATTATGATGCCACTTTTAATGAATGTTATGTTAACAAGCTTTCCGCCTGAAAAAAGGGGAGGTGCGATGGGTCTTTTTGGATTGGTATTCATTTTTGCCCCAGCCGTTGGACCAACTCTATCAGGTTATTTAATCGAACATAATAGCTGGAGAATTTTATTCCACCTCGTATCACCAATCGCGGCTGTTGTCCTATTGGTTTCCATTTTCATATTAAAAGATAAAAAAGCCAAAGTAGATATCCGTCTAGACCTATTATCATTGGTGTTATCAAGTATCGGATTTGGCGGATTGTTATATGGATTTAGTTCTGCAGGTGATAAAGGCTGGGATAGCCCTCAGGTGTACGTAACGATTATTGTGGGTGCAATCAGCTTGGTGTGGTTTGTACTTCGTCAAAACAAACTAGAGAAGCCGATGTTGAATTTTAAAGTTTATAGATATCCGATGTTTGCTTTATCCTCTGTCATTTCGATCGTTATTGCTATGGCAATGTTTTCAGCGATGCTGCTTTTACCGATTTATGTGCAAACGATTCTCGGTATCACACCATTAAAATCGGGTTTATTAATGCTTCCTGGTTCAATCTTAATGGGGATTATGAGCCCAATCACAGGGAAATTATTCGATAAATTCGGCGGCAGAGTTCTTGCTATAATTGGTTTATCGATTACGATCTTTACAAGCTATATGTTCAGTACATTAACATTAGATACAAGCTATACGGAATTAATGCTTATCTACTCAGCACGTATGTTTGGGATGTCAATGGTTATGATGCCAGTTATGACTAACGGATTAAATCAGCTTCCTGCACGGTACTATCCACATGGTACAGCGATGAACAACACGTTACAGCAGGTATCGGGTGCGATCGGTTCGGCTCTTTTAATAACCATTATGTCAAACCGTACGAAAACACATGCCACTGAACTGGCGGATTCTGCAATGAAGCATATAACAGGAAAACCGACTGCAGAAATGATCGCACAAATGAAGCAAGAAATTGCCATGAAGGCGATGTTAGAAGGGATTAACGATGCATTCCTAGTTTCCGTTGGGATTGCCCTTATTGCTTTAGTTCTTGCATTCTTTATTAAACGGGCAAAACAAGCAGAAGATCCAGAAGAGTCAAAGGCTGCACAACAAAAAGTGGTAAACAAACTTGCAGAAAATTAAACCGTAGAGGGTGCCCTATGTTTGGGGCATCCTTTTTTGTTACATAAAAAAATCAATAAATAGCAAACTAACATTGTGGTAAAGTTTACTAAACATGAAAAATCTCCTCAATGAATACAATCAAATTATGGTTGGGTTAATACATAATTGTTCAGTTTCTGAAAGGGCAGCTGATCTAGTACAATGCTGAAAGAACAATGATCTATCAAAACAACAGAATTCTTGAAAGCCTTTTCTGTATTATATTGGAAAAATAACGGTTAGAAAAACTAACCGAAAACTTGTTATTCAAAAATTTTGGATTATTATTTAATTATTAGGATGACAGATTTTGTAAATATCCTATTTACTCATATAATCTCCATAAACAAAAAACAACAAGGAGGAGACCATGACAAAAAAACAATGTATTGCCATGCTTTTAGCAGGCGGCAAAGGGACTAGATTAAAAGATCTAACCACATATACAGCAAAACCTGCTGTTCCATTCGGTGGAAAATATCGAATTATCGATTTTACATTAAGTAACTGTAGCAATTCTGGTATTAAAACAGTGGGTGTTTTAACACAGTATCAACCACACACTCTTCAAAATTACATTGGTGACGGAAAGTACTGGGACTTAGCTCGGAAAAATGGCGGCATCACGATCCTTCCTCCTTTTCAAAGTGAGACAGGGGATCGATGGTATGAGGGAACGGCTCATGCTATTTATCAAAACCTTCAATATATTGAGAGTCACAATCCAGAGAATGTTTTAATATTATCCGGGGATCATATTTATAAAATGGACTATAATAAAATGCTCGATCAGCACATAGAAACCAATGCTGATGTCACGATTTCCGTCATTAATGTTCCTTGGAGAGAGGCTAATCGTTTTGGCATTATGAACATAGATGCAGATTCCATGAGAGTACTAGATTTTGTAGAAAAGCCAAAACGGCCTAAATCTAATCTTGCTTCAATGGGGATCTACATTTTTAAATGGAAAATGTTAAAAAGATATTTAGAAATAGAGGAGAAAAGACCATTTTCATCTAAGGATTTTGGAAAAGATGTAATCCCTGCCATCATTAATGATAACCATCAGGTTTATGCTTTTCGCTTTAACGGTTATTGGAAGGATGTGGGTACCATTCAAAGCCTTTGGGAAGCAAATATGGATTTACTTTCTTATGAAACCAATCCTATTTTACAAAATGAAGAGTGGGGGATTTATACTCGCGAAACCTCCCAACAGCCTTTTTATTTGGACGGAAAAGCTGACCTTTCCCAATCATTAGTTTCTGAGGGCTGTAAGGTGTTTGGTAAAGTAGAAAATTCGGTTCTTTATAACGGAGTTACTGTAAGTAAAGGTGCGTTAATTAAAAATTCAGTCATTTTGCCAAATACGTTTATTGGCGAAAATGTTGTGATTAATCGATCCATCATTGGCAGTGATACGTTCATTTATTCTAATGTTCATGTGGGAAATACTAATCCATTCAGTGAAATTACTCTAATTGGAAACAACCAAATCATCAAGAAAAATAGGCCGAAGCAAATAAAAGGAAATGTAGTTTAAGTTAACATAAATTTATTATGTTAACTAGAAAAACTCACCCAAAAGGATGAGTTTTTATTTTTGACCATAATTAACATTGGATGGGTATGAAAGGAACTATAGCTATCCCTTAGTCGATCTTTTATGAAAAAACCATACATCAATTGCTAATTCAGGAATACATGTTAGAGATAGCTCCATTTTCATTTAATAGGAAGATAACGTTTAATGTAATCAATAATCAGAATCGGATCGTTATTTACCAGATTGAGGGGATGCTTATGCGATTTATAAAGTGGACTGTGAAAGTATTTAAAAAGAAACATGTGATTACAGTCGGACCGTATACCAAGAATATGAAGTTAGTCGTAGGAAGCCTGCTCGGTGCGATTGCGGCCATACTTCAATCAGCAGGATTGATGGGCGGGATTGGTTATGCGTTTAGCATTATGGCAACAGGGCCGATTGTCCTCTCGACGATCATTTCGATCCGAATCGGACTGTTAACCTATGCGGTCACTACCCTGTTATTAATCATTCTACAGCCTAGTGAAGTCTTGGTTTTTCTGTTTACCACCGGCTTTCTCGGCATCTCGCTTGGGATTGGATTTAAATTCTATAAAACGGGAACTGTGGTTTCGTTAATGGGAGGAACCTCCCTCACGGCCGGGATCCTTATTTTACTTTATCTGTTTCAATTCCCCGTATTAGGTCCTTTAGTCTCAAGCACGGTAAGTGGTAAAGTGGGATTAGGCGTTTTGCTTTTTGGTCTGTTTTATAGCTGGATCTGGATGAATCTATGCGTGGTTGGAATGAAGCATCTAAATAAGGTCATAGTGAGAAAGTTTTTAATTGAAAAAGATGAATCAAGCTGCAGGTGATGGAAAATCAATTTCCTTCACCTTTTTTATTTATTTCAAATTGAACCAATACAAGTAATCTATTTGCTGAATGATTTTTATGAGAAAAAGTAAAAATAAGATAGAAATCATAACTTGAAGTCTGCACAAAAAGATCTGCTTATTAAATTGGATGGACCGACAGCAAACTTCAACCAAGGGAGTACATAAAAATGAATGCTATGAATACGAGTGATTCTACGACAGAAAAAAAAGAAACCGTTATGAATAAAATTTTAGGAGCCATCAGCGGAAGTTTCGCGCCAATTCTTGGGGTACTTGCGGGATCCGGTTTAATTTCTGCATTAATATCGATTTTAACGACATTAGGATGGTTATCTCCAAAAAGCGGAACCTATGCTATCCTTGGTGCAGCAGGCCATGCTATTTTTTACTTCTTCCCAGTGTTTCTCGGGATTACATTAGCCTTAAAACTCGGAGCCAATGGCTATGTTGGTGGCGCTATTGGCGCTGCGCTTTTGGAACCGCATTTTACAGATTTAGTTGCCTCACATGCTCAAAATGTCCATTTTTTAGGAATTCCTGTTATACTAGCGAGTTATTCTTCAACCGTTTTTCCTATATTAATTGCGGTTTCCATTTATTCGGTATTAGATAAGTTTTTGAAAAAAGTGATTTATAAAGACTTACAGATGTTTGTTAATCCACTTATATCATTACTTGTTATCGTTCCTTTAACCGTAATTATTTTTGGTCCATTTGGTACATATGTTGGAGGGGCCTTAGCAGTTGTAATTAAATTATTAAGTTCAACAAGTGGAATGTTGACAGGAGCGGTGATGGGAGCTGCATGGTCATTTCTGACGATATTAGGTCTTCACTGGGCCATAATACCAATATTCATTGCAAATCTAGCGACTGGCGGTGATCCGCTTAGCCCGATGATCGCCGCAGCTCCTTTTGCTCAAATTGGGTTGGGCCTTGGGGTTTTCTTTAAAACCAGAGATAAAGAATTGAAAACACTCGCCGCATCTGGGCTTGTTCCTGGTGCATTAGCAGGAACAACTGAAATTATCACCTATGGTATCCTCGTCCGTTACAAACGAACAATGTTGATTGTGGCAATTGCAGGAGCTATAGGCGGGGCCATTAATGGTATGTTTGGGGTAAAAGGGACTGCATTTGCTCTCCCAAGTTTCTTGTCTATTCCTGTGTTTACACCAATTGGGCTATATTTAGTTGGTACTTTAACCGCTTTAGTTATTTCAATGGTACTTACACTTATTTTGGGATATGAGGGTAAGAGCGACGTAGCACCTGTAAAAACAGTCAAGGATGTAAATAGAGAAACTATATCAAGCCCCTTAAGTGGAGAAATTGTGCCATTAAGCAAAATTTCAGATCCTCTTTTTTCAACTGAAACGGTAGGAAAAGGAATCGCAATTGATCCAACAAAGGGGGAAGTGTTATCTCCTGTAGATGGAGTTGTGACTACCTTATTTCCAACCGAGCATGCGATTGGCATTACTTCAGAAGATGGAGCTGAAATCTTAATTATAGTTGGGGTTAACACCATCAAGCTGAAAGGGCAATTTTTCACTTCTCATATAAAACAATGGGATACAGTGAAGAAGGGTGACTTGCTGATTGAATTTGACATTGAAAACATTAAAGCCGCTGGCTATGATGTAAAAACACCTGTCGTCATTACTAATACTAATCAGTATATAGATGTTGTTCCAACCAGTGATGGAAATGTCCAAGCAAAAGATGAATTAATCAGGCTGGTTGTATAAGGAAAACGGTGAGAGAAAGTTCTCTCACCGTTTTCCTATTGCATATGTACCTTTTTATGTTTAGTATAAGAGGTTCATGCGAGTATTTCTGACAGTCTGCTTGGGAATGAATCATGTATGTCACATTTTACAAAAAAGGCTTTTGTATGTTCATCGGGAACAAAATGAGGATCTGGATAAAGTTCTTTTAGGGTCTTAATCATTTTTTTACCGATTCCTTTCCCGCGATGGGAGGGGTTTACGGAAATATGTAATATTTGCATCAGGTCCTTTTCAACAAATAAAACACCGACAAGACCAATAATACCTTCCTCTTCTTTCCACAAAAAAAGCTGCCGGTCTTGTTCTGTTTCATATTGTGTTATGGTCATCTGAAGCTTTTGGAGATCTTTTTCATTCGGCATAAAAGACAATAGTCCCATGGCAATTTTGTTAAACATTTTTTTGTAACGTGTCAACATAATTAAAATCCCTCTCTAAATAAATAGACTGATACTGCTAACCGCTAAAGTAATGCTTTGTAACTATGATTATTTGATTTTTTTATTATATAACAGAACTACATACAATGTAACATATATAAAAGCTAATAGTTTTACAATCTTATTAAAAATGGGTTGCAGGGGAATTAATTATCGATTCCGAAAAAATATATTTGGAATTTTTCGTACTAAATTGAATCTTTCTCGAAAGCCCGGCTGCTTTATTTTACACATTTTTTTAAAAAAATAGGGAAAAATAATAAAGATAAATCAAGCAGAATGGGTGATTCCAATGTCATTTATATACAATCTCTACAGCTCAAAAGAATTTGGATTTACAAAATCCTTTCATATTAAATGCGAGATTCCGCCTCATAAATTTCGTTTAATCATGTCGGAATTTCGGCAGAATGGAGAAGAGGACACGGAAGCCTTTGTTAAGTACATGAGTGAAAACTTTCCTGATTCATTCCAACTTTTTGAATATGACGATGTTTTACAATATGATGCTGACCAGGAAAACTCTGCTATCCTGGCAAATCTTTTAACAAACGGGAAGGACGACTTCCATGATCCGTTATAATATGGTTTCACAAAGGAATATGTATGTAAGGGGCAGGGATTAAGTATCTGACTAACGAATTATCCCGCCATATAGTGCCTCTATAAACAATTTAATCAGCATATGAAATGGCTGTAAGCCAGGTTCTGTACTTCCGTACTGCAAACGGCAGCTAGCCTTGTACAGGAAGTAGTAGTCATATAACTATCGACCAATGGTCAATTCATCCGTTAGGTTCATTTCCCGCAGGATGATGCCCCTACCTAATTTGGGTTGCTCGCTCGTGGGGTTTACCCGTTCCACCTTTTCCGTTTCCAGAAAAGCATCGTCACTGTGGCACTTTCAGGATACTCTCAGCATATCTCGAAGGACTTAGCATGATTTCACCGCCGTCAGCCGATTGTTGAATCGGCTGCCCACCCTTGCAGATGGCACGAACACTACAGGCATCTCAGCGCTGTGCGAGCCTGGACTTTCCTCAGCTCCTTAAAAAGGAACCGCGACTACTCACCATTTCATATTTAATTCGTTCAGAAGCGACACTACATACTATATCAGGATTAATACGTAAAATCTTTAGGAGGTTACTTCCAGTATTACCAATCATGCT
Organism: Bacillus sp. OTU2372; assembly: GCF_038440275.1. Taxonomy (NCBI): domain Bacteria; kingdom Bacillati; phylum Bacillota; class Bacilli; order Caryophanales; family Bacillaceae; genus Bacillus; species Bacillus sp. OTU2372. Next base: position 57,729 of record NZ_JASATK010000004.1, on the reverse strand, counting down.
ATAATCAAAAGAAGGCAAATTTCTTTCCTATATTGTCCTCTTATTGTTAAATTTATGAAAAAACGTATTGACCCTCACATTAATGTGAGGGTTTATAATGTGCTTAATACATCACGAAGGGGGGGAAACCTCATTGAAAATTGGTGAGCTATCTAAATTAACTGGTGTGAGCATTCGGTCATTACGGTATTACGAAGAACAAGGAATTCTAAGCCCATTGCGATTGGAAAACGGCTATCGCGAATATCATGATTTAGCAGTTGAACAAGTCAATACAATTAAGTTTTATTTAAGTTTGGGACTATCGATTGAGCAACTCTCAGGCTTTTTGCATTGCGTTCTGAAAAAAAAGGAAGCGTTCTGTACGGAAGTACTCCCTATTTACAAAGAAAAACTGGAGGAACTGGATCAACAAATTGAATTACTGACAATGATACGCTCCAACCTAGTTGATCGGATAACAGCTATAAAAAACGAACAGATTCCCCCGTTTGGTGATGAAAAATAAAAGGAGGTTTTATCATTGATGAATGAATTAGACTTTCATACATTTGATAAATTTATAGAAAAAGGAATAACAATTGTTGAATTTGGGGCCCCAAGATGTGCTCCATGCCGTATACAGGAACCTATACTGAAGGAACTATCGGAAGAGTGGGCGGAAAACATTTTAATTGCTAAGGTGGATGCAGATAAAGAATTGGAGCTAACGGCAAAATATAGAATTCAGGGAATTCCCACTATGATTTTATTTAAAGACGGAAAAATAGTGGAGTCACTAAGAGGTCTCCATTATAAAGAAGAAATAAAATCAAGAATAGAAAGTGTTGTCTAAGAAACCATAAAAAAAGTAGTGTTATCATGTTGATAGCCACTACTTTTTTTATGGTTTTTTTAATAGGTATAAACCTGTCATTCTGCCAATCTAGCTGATAAAGATTCATTTACGAATATATTTCGACATTTTTCTTCGTTATTAGAATTGTAACAACGTACATAAGAGAATAAAATCTTAAAAAGTTTGTTGATTTTATTGCCTTTGCCAGCCAATACGGTTGATAGGGGAATATTAAATGTTTGTTAAGTTGAGAATTTGTCAAATCTTGACCTTTTTTTTAGCTTTAATGAGTTTCAGTTTATTTGTAAAATATAAAAAAGTTAAAAAAGGAGATAGAACAAAATGTACAAGTACACAATCTATGTAACTCATAAAGGTAAAGTTTATCAAACCAACGTAATAGCTCCTAAAAACCAAACAGAAGAAGAAGTTTATCGAATCGCAAAAGAACAAGTTCAAAAACAATGGGCAAATTAAATAAGGGAACCTAGATAGTTAAACCATAGTGAAAGTTACATTATATTCATTAAAAAACAACCCAAAATCTTAGGTTGGTTAGTACCTATAGTTTGGATTGTTCATTTTTTTATCCATCATGTGCAGCTTAGAGGTTATTCAATGGAAGTATATATTTCTCTTTCACGCTTTTCCAAGATCGGGATTATTTTTCCTTCAATGATATTTCTAAAGTGTGGTGTGTGTCGATGCGCCTCAAGGGCGGCTTCATCTACATATTGTTCATAAAGTAAGAAAAGATCCTTATTTTCTGTTGAGCGATTAGCGGTGTAGACAATACACCCTTTCTCATGTTCATACACCAAGGGTTTCATCTCTTGGAGATAAGCTTGAACCTGGTCACCATTACCTGGTTTACAATAATATTTCGCTACTAATACAATCATATTGGCTCCTCCTAAAAAATTTTAAAAAAGGTCATAACCTCTTTATTCCATATTAGTAATAACAAATAGATTAATTCAAGGTTTCTTTTTTAGATTCTTATTTAAGTTGAATTTGATTGATATTAGGCAAGAAAACCGAAAAGCTTAAAAAGCCGCACCATTTGGCCGCGGCTTTTAAGATGATTCGGTAAGTTGATTAGTTCAGAATTTGTATTTTTACGTTTTTTCTTCCCCATTGCAGAGCAGCTTTTTGAGAAGGGATAAAAACATCAATTTTATATCCTTTTATGGAGCCACCAGTATCACCCGCTATAGCATAACCGTAACCGGGAACATAGACCTTTGAACCTAATTTAATTACTTTCGGATCAACGGATATCACCTTTTGGTTTGGGTTTTTCTTCAAATTAATGCCGGTAGCTGTAATACCAGTAGAATTCTTAAAGTTTAACGTGTAAGCAGAGGCATTGACCGTGATTTCTTTTATTGCCTTCACAGGCTTAGCTGGATTTGCAGGGTTACCAGGATTTGCTGTTTTTAATATTTGATTTATTTTAATAAGATCGGATGAAAGATGGTTCCATTGCTTTAATTGATTGACAGTAATATGATAGGTCTTGGCAATTTTTGAAAGAGAATCGCCTTTTTTTACTGTATATGTATTAGATGCCGCAGAAGCACCGCTGCTAATTCCAAATAACAGCATAAGAGATGTTGAAATCGTTATCAGAGATTTTTTCACTTTTAAAACTCCTTTGTTCTACTATAATAAAATAATAACAGAGTAGTATTGCAATTCTGTTTCAAAAGTTTACTAATTTCGTGACAATGTGATAAACCAGCCAATATTATGGGCGGTTTTTCAAATGAAAATAGTAAAAAAAATTCATTAAATGTTCACAAATCTACTTATACGTGATAATATTAAAAAGGTTTATAGAGTATGGAGAGTTCATTGATGCTAGTTAATAAAAATTGACGGCGCATCCTGTTCTTTACGTAGTATATATGGCGGGAAAGATTGCTAGTATAAGAAAATGCTCAGCTATCAGCCCACTATAAAACGGTACATGCATTGGCATGGAAACCGATTTATGGTGGGCTTTTTTGCGTTTTTGAAGCAAGAGAACCGTCCCCATGCTTACGTGCTTCGAGAATTAACTAATGGGAGGAAAAGATTATGGCGTTTCATAGTTCCAGGCGTATTGTGGAGTTAGCAGTTGAGGCGGGTGTCAGAAAGGCATCAATGAAGCCTAGACATGCACTTATATTAGGATTTTTAGGCGGTGCCTTTATTTCACTTGGATTCCTATTAGATATTCGAGTAACGGCAAATTTGCCGGAGGAATGGGGTTCCTTCAGTTCGCTAATCGGAGCTGCGGTTTTCCCAATAGGACTAATCTTAATCGTAATTGCAGGTGGAGAATTGGTCACAGGAAATATGATGGCACTACCGATTGCCGTTCTAGCAAAGCGTGCTACACTAGGTCAATTAGTGAAAAATTGGCTCTTAGTATTAGTGAGTAATTTTATGGGAGCAATCTTCGTTGCCTACTTCTTTGGTCACATAGTAGGGTTAACGGAAACAGGTCCTTTCCTAAACAAAACCGTGGCAATCGCAGAAGAGAAAATAGACGAAACCTTTATTCAAAGCCTAATTTCCGCTGTTGGTTGCAACTGGCTCGTTTGCTTAGCTGTTTGGATGGCTTATGGTTCAAATGATATTGTTGGAAAAATGTTTGCCATTTGGGTTCCGATTATGGGGTTTGTAGCAATCGGCTTTCAGCAAGTTGTAGCTAACATGTTCGTAATCCCGGCAGCTATCTTCTCAGGGCACTTTACATGGGGAAATTATTTCACTAATTTCGTCCCAGTAGTATTGGGAAATGCTATTGGCGGCACGGTTTTTGTTGCCTTCATCTATTGGATGATTCATAAAGAATCTCTTCAAACACTAGCAATAGCAAAGCCAAGTATCAAAAAAGCTGGTTAACGACTAGTATTTGTACATTATGCATATTAATAGTTTTATAGAAAAAGAAAAAGAAGGACTAGTTACAGGTAAGGAAGAATACAGGATAGGACGTATATTGGTCATAAAGTGATCTTATTAGTAGATAAATAGATTTCTCTGCTTTGAACGAAGGAGGACTTACAGTGAAAGAAAAAATCAATGTGTTAATTAATGGAACAGCACATGAGGTAGAAAAAGGAACGCGTATTTTAGATTATTTACTTCAACAGGAAATGGACCATCCGCACATCTGCTATTCTCAAGTTCTAGGTCCGGTGCAGAGCTGTGATACCTGTATGTGTGAAATAAACGGTAACATTATGCGCGCATGTTCGACTATGATGGAAGACGGCATGGACATTTTGACCTCGTCTGAGCTTGCGAAGGAAGCACAGGAGGAAGCAATGGACCGTATTTTAGAAAATCATCTATTATACTGCACCGTATGTGATAATAACAATGGCAATTGTCGTGTACATAATACAGCAGAAATGATGGGCGTTGAACACCAAACACGCCCTCATCGTTCTAAAGGCTATGAGGTAGATATGTCTCATCCGTTTTATCGGTACGATCCTGATCAATGTATCTTATGCGGACGTTGTGTGGAGACCTGTCAGGATCTTCAGGTGAATGAAACGCTAACAATTAACTGGGAAAGCGGTCAGCCTCGTGTTTTATGGGACGGAGGAAAAAGTATTAACGAATCCTCATGCGTATCCTGTGGTCAGTGTGTGTCCGTTTGCCCGTGTAATGCCTTGATGGAAAAATCGATGCTTGGAAATGCTGGATTTATGACAAGCATCTCAGATGACTTGCTTACACCGATGATTGACATTGTCAAAGCTGTAGAACCTGATTATCAAACAATTTTTGCCGTTTCAGAAGTAGAAGCAGCGATGCGTGATACCCGCACCAAGAAAACAAAAACCGTTTGTACGTTCTGTGGCGTAGGCTGTTCCTTTGAAGTTTGGACAAAAGATCACGAAATTCTCAAAATCGAACCATCTGAAAACGCTCCTGTAAATAGTGTTTCCACCTGTGTAAAAGGTAAATTTGGCTGGGACTATGTAAATTCAAACGAGCGGATTACGACACCTTTGATCCGTCAAGGTGACGTGTTTGTTGAAGCAACTTGGGACGAGGCCCTTTCTCTCGTTGCGAAGAAACTGGGTGGGATCAAAGAAACTTACGGAAGTGATTCCATCGGTGTTATTTCATCCTCTAAGATGACCAACGAAGAAAATTACCTGATCCAAAAACTGGCCCGCCAAGTGTTTGGAACAAATAATGTGGACAACTGCTCTCGTTATTGTCAGTCTCCTGCTTCATGGGGATTACAACAAACAGGAGGCATTGGCGGCGACACTGGAACCATTAAAGATATAGCGGGTGCGGGTCTTGTCATACTTGTAGGATGTGCCCCTGCAGAAGGACATCCAGTACTTGCGACACGTATCAAACGTGCGCAAAAACTTCACGGACAAAAAATAATTACCGTTGACGTCCGCCGACATGAAATGGGAGATCGTGCCGACTTGTTCGTCCGTCCGAAACAAGGAACGGATTACGTATGGCTATCAGCTGTTACGAAGTATATGATGGATCAAGGATGGCATGATGAGCCATTCATTCAAAAGCATGTCAATCAATATCATGAGTTCCTGAAAATGATGGAGCCATATACTCTTGAACAGGCAGAAAAGATAACAGGCATTGCTAACGAAACATTAATTCAAATAGCGGAAATGATTCGTGATGCAGATGGAACAGCGATTTGTTGGGGGATGGGTGTGACACAAAACATTGCGGGTTCACACACTTCTGTCGCGATTGCAAACCTGCTGCTTGCAACAGGAAACATGTTACGGCCAAATGCTGGAGCCTACCCGTTACGGGGACATAATAACGTACAAGGTGCAGCTGACATGGGAACGATGCCAAATATCTTCCCTGGATATCAATCAGTAACAGATGACCAAGTACGTGCAAAGTTTGAAAAGGCGTATGGTGTCGACATCCCTGCAGCTTCTGGTCTCGACAATATTCAGATGCTGGAAGCCATTGATAAAGACGAGATGAAGGCGATGTTCATCGCTGGGGAGGATATGGCCTGGGTTGATGCTGATTCCAATCATACACAGGAAATGCTGACTAAATTAGATTTCCTTGTCGTACAAGAAATCTTTTTATCCACAACAGCCCAATTCGCAGATGTTATTTTGCCAGGAGCTCCTTCTCTTGAAAAGGATGGAACTTTTACAAATACCGAACGTCGCGTACAGCGTTTGTATCAAGCATTAGAGCCTCTTGGGAATAGTAAACCGGATTGGTGGATTCTTACACAGCTCGCGAAACAGATGGGCTTTGAATGGAATTATACTCATCCAAGTGACATTTTTGCGGAAATGGCAAGCCTAACGCCTTTCTTCAGCCAGTGCAGCTACGATGTTCTTGAAGGGTGGAACAGCTTCCACTGGGGTTCTCCTGATGGAACAGACACACCGCTGCTTTACCAAGACGGTTTTCATTTCCCAGATAAAAAAGCTCGGTTCGGTCTGTTTGATTATGTGCCGCCAGTGGAGTTCCCGCAAGAATTCGATCTTTCATTAGATAACGGTCGTCTGTTGGAGCACTTCCATGAAGGAAACTTAACACAGAAATCAAAAGGACTTAACTACAAATTCCCGAAAGTTTTCGTTGAGGTATCCCCCGAACTTGCAGAAGAGCGCGGCGTAAAGGATGGTTCACTTGTCCGTCTTGTATCTCCATATGGGGCGATTCGCCTGCCAGTTCTAGTAACAGACCGTGTGACAGGAAAAACGGTGTATGTGCCAATGCATTCCTCCAGCCACGAGAGTGCGGTTAACCTGCTTACAGGAGGGGCAGTAGATGTGGTGACACATACACCAGCATACAAACAAGCCAAAGTTCGGATGGAGGTTCTTGAATTTGATGGTGAAAATCCGCTTCCAAAGTACAATCCACGTAATGCGACGCGAACACCGCAAATGGGCCTTGAGATTTACCGCAAGTGGGAACGCGGAGATTACGTTCCGATTGCCAGTGTAAACGAATATGTTAAGCCGGGTTTCTATGACAGGAGGAATGCGTAATGGCCAGGCCAATACAGACTATTCAAAAAGCAGAACTGACAGAAGAAGAAAAGAAAATACAATCCCTGGAGAATCTTCTTTCCGGGGTCGCACAAAATAAGGATTCATTACTCGAGACGTTGAATCTATTGCAGGAATTGCATGATAGCGGAATGATGGATGCTTTAGGAAGTTTCTTAAAAGCAAAAGAGAGTGCAGCAAAAATTGCTGTCGGACAACTGACACGAAAACCGGTAACAAACATGATCAATAATGCGATGGCTGCTGGCGGCATTTTGACTGAACTGGATCCAGAAACAACCAGTAAGCTCGCCAAAAGTTTGACAGCCGGATTGAAAAAGGCCGAGCAAGGATTAAAAGCAGATACCAAGCTTGGGCTCTTTGACTTAATGAAAGCCATGAAGGATCCTAATATCAACCGTGCGTTAGGATTTGGATTTAACCTGTTAAAGGGTATAGGAGAAGGATTAAAAGAGTAACAAGAATTCGAAACTGTAAAGATGAGGAGGGCGGTTAATGACAAAGAATATGGAGCATCAATTTAGTATGCTTGTTCGCGAAATTAGAAAAGAATATGTTGGAAATGGACCGAAGGAAATCACCACGAAATTTATCGATTCCTGGGCGATCAGCGAAATGAAAGGGAATCTTACAAATGTAGAAAAGTTTATGATCCATTCAGAACAGGGCAGACAGATGGTACATGAGACGAGAACAAGATTCGTCAAGGAAATCTATAAAAAGCCAGAGGTCCTGTTAAGATTTGAAACATTGATGGGGGCAAAGGTTGTGCGGCTGTTTTCCGATATTAACATCGAGGAAGATATAGCGATGACAGTATTCGTCTTTGACCAGTCTATCGAGGGAAAGTAACTAGGAGTGAAAAAGTATGGATCAGCCAATGAAAATGGAAAGTCAGGTATGGCGGTATGAGAACGGCGTCATACACAAAGTAACGGATACGATTGTAACGGAATATCCCATTACCATTGTGCTAAATGAGCAAGAATTCGCTACACTCGTTTGCAGCCCTGATTATATTGAAGAATTAGTTGTTGGCTTTTTGGCATCAGAAGGTATCATTAATAGTTATAAAGAAATTAAAGAACTTACGATTATCGAAGCAACAGGCCGTGCCATTGTGAATACGCATAAGGTAAACAAACTCAACGAGATGTTTCACTCGAAAAGATATGTAACATCTTGCTGTGGGAAAAGCCGGCAAAGCTTTTATTTTTATAATGATGCTAGAACCGTTAAACCACTTGAAGACGTAGATGTTATGGTTACTATTGGCCAATGCTTTCATTTGATGAGACTGATGCAGGAGTCGTCGGTTATCTTTCAGGATACAGGTGGAGTACACAATGCAGCCCTATGTGACAAGAATGGCATCGTCGTAGATAGAACGGACATCGGACGACACAATGCTCTGGATAAAATTTATGGTCATTGCTTGCAGCATTCTATAACTCTTTCAGACAAAGTTATCGTTTTTAGTGGTCGGATATCCTCAGAGGTATTATTAAAAGTAGCCAAAATTGGATGTGGTATTGTTTTATCAAAATCAGCACCGACCGAATTGGCAATCAGGCTAGCAGAAGAGCTGAATATTACTACCGTTGGTTTTCTCCGCAATCATTCATTGAACATTTATACTAGACCCGACCGAATTTCGATTCAGAGTGTTTAATCACATATATATAAAAGTGCCGTTTCAGGATTGAAGCGGCACTTTTTTTAATGGTTGAAAAGACCGACTTAATAATCAAGGTTTTAAATGGACAGTTTGAGTGTATGATGATTAAATCTCTTACTTTGGTTTTTGGTGTGTTTGTTTCAATATGTTTAAAGATATTTTTGTTCTCGTATGTATTGTGTTAGTTCTAAATAAAAGTATCAAAATTCATGTGCCACAAACAACTCGGTATAATAAATAATAAAGATTTAGGAAATGGCTTTGGGATAATACCAAAGCCATTTTTCTTTGTTAACAGATGTTTTTGTTTATGCCTGTATTAAATAAAATAGATCCTAACAATTATATATACTTTGATTTGGTGGCATATAGGAAGCTCGCTCGGCAAAAAGACCTGTACGATAAAATCATTAGACATATAATAGGACTTTTTAATTAAAAATCGTGAAAAATGCAGAATTTTGGAGCAATAAGCAGGATTTTTGATTTTGATAAATGAATATATATATACATAATTATTCACTAGTTTATAGACTTGATTTTGACAGATTACAAGAAGAACTTACGATACAAATACGAATGAGTAAATCGAACCTGGATGTTTTTTTCATAACAAAAAGAGTTGCAGATAGAACAAATATAAAGTGCCTTATTCAATTATTCTATCAACGTATGAAAGAAGGTATACGATATGATTGAAAATTTCTTTGCTGATTATAAAAAGTTTATTGTGGTACCGGAAGATGAAAACCGAGTTGCTGATGTATATGATCCTAAGAATTATGCTGCCTTTTATATCCTAACACTGTCTATTTTTGATTCCCGTTTATCAACCTGGAAAGATGCAAGTAAATTTGAGATAGACGTTGAAAAAAGTATCAAAACAGTCCTGAAGGATTTCAATCATAAGCAGTGTGAAAAGTACCATCTTCAATTACTAGAATTAGATAAATTTAAAAACTATTTTATCTTGGCCCTTTCTTCGAAAATTAAATTTAATCCAGAGGAGGAAAAGGACCGTATCGCTTATATCATTGATCATATCCTAACCAATCCTTTTTATGTGGGGCAAGGCTGGTTCAACCTAATTGGCGAAAAAGGAAAAGTGGCCCGAAAACTCTTTTGCTGCTCCTTTAAGGAATATGTATTGGAGGACCAAAACCATACAGAAAAATATGAAAACATTAGTGAATTAATCCCAAAAAATGGAGAGATAAAGCTAATCAAAAGCGCTCTGAAAAAAGATATTCTCTAAATCGTAAAAATGCTTGGGGCAGCCCAAGTGTTTTTTTACTAAATTTTGAGAGATCAAAATTTAGTAGCTTAGTAAAAAAGTGGGATGGTTCACCAAGTTAATTTTGTGCCTCTGTAATTAACTACTTAAGCAAGCGAACCGTCCCAGAATATTGATTAGTCGATTTGTAATTGTGTTTTTATTTTTTTGATCATTTCGTTATATTCGTTGTCGGTTAAATACGTTTTACCAAGGTTCATTTCGAAAGTAGAGCCCCAATTTTCTTTACCTTCGTATTTGGGTACAATATGCATATGCAGGTGATGTAACGTATCCCCGTATGCGCCATAATTAATTTTATTCGGTTCGAAGATCTTATCCAATGCTTCGGCAACACGGTTCACATCATGAATAAAAGAAGCAGATTCCTGTTCATTAAGATGAAACAGCTCCTTCACGTGACCCTTATAAACCACGTTACATCTGCCCCTATAGGTTTGCTCTTTAAAAAGAAAGACAGTGGATACATCTAGTTTACCAATTTCAATCATCAGGTTATCCCGTCTTTCATCTTCCATACAGTACATGCAATCTTGATTTTTTTTCATCTAATTCCGCCCCTTCTGGTCAAATAAATTGAGGTATTAACTTACTTAGTATACACCCATTATTGAAGTAGTAGGAATTAGGTCCCTTTACCGAAAACAATGTTAATTAGTCTCCGCTTTTAATTGCAGAAGGTCAAAAACATTTGGAAGTAAATCAAAAACAGTTAACAGAAGGTCAAAAACATCCTGCTTTGGGTGGATTATTTTTTATAGAGAATCGTATTATATTCTTTTTACCTGGTTTGTATGAAGTAATATAGGCATCTTGAAAATCAACTGCTTATAGCTATTCAAAAAGGATCAAGCAGGGAAATTCGCTGATCAAAGGAACCCGCCATTTTTACATCATCTTTAAAAATTTTAAGATTGCAAACTGTACTAGGGCAAAAAATAGTAAAAAGGCAAAATTATAAATCGTAAATTTGGTTAAATATTGTTTACCTTCCCTTGGATTGGATTGAATAAACAATTTATAAGAGATGACACTGGCTAGTGAAGCAATGATGGTCCCAAGTCCCCCGATATTTACTCCCAATAACAAAGGTTTCCAATCCGTTGTAAAATGTGCCAGAAGAATGGAGGCCGGTACATTACTAATTATCTGGCTGAAAAAGATAGAACTAAAATAGATAGAAGCTGAATTTTTTAGGCTAGTACTTGCAAAGGTCTGTACGGCCTCAGCATGAGATATATTCCCGATAAAAATGAAAAAGCAAATAAAGGTCAAAAGCAATAAATAATCAATCTTTACTAATATCTTTTTATTTAATAAAAGCGAAATCATGAAAGTGATAATGAAGACCATTTGATCATGTAAGATGCCAAAAATAGAAGCAATAATGATGATTAGTACAATTCCCCAAAGGGCAGCTTTTTTCCCATCAACAATCATAACCGGAGTAAGATACACCTTTAGTTCAGTACTCTTAAGTTTTCGAATGAGAAAATACAGAGAACTGATCCCAAGAATGGCCATAAAGACGACTGTTGTAAAAAAGGGCACCGGTTTAATTCCAAAATAAGAATAGATAAACAAATTTTGCGGGTTTCCCATTGGAGTTAAACTGCTGCCAATATTGGCCGCAATGGTTTGAAGAATGACCGTCTTCATCATGGGCATATTCGTTTTTTTACTAATCACAAGAGTCAACGGAACAAACGTAAGTAGGGCTACATCATTGGTAACGATCATGGAGCTAATGAAACATAACAAAATAAGGATGGCAGAAACGGATTTACTATTTTTACATTTATTTAAAAGACTTATAGCCAATTTATCTAATACCTTAAGCTCTTCAAAAGCCTTGATGGCTAGCATCAGATTAAATAAACAAACCAGCACATGAAAATTAATATACTCCAGTTTTGGCGGCTGAATAAAACAGCTTAGGGCTGCTAGTACGAGGGAAATGGTAAAGACCAAGTCTTTTTTTAGTAGACCAAATGTAATCTCAAGTTTATTTTTTTGTTGAATCAGTACAGTTTCTTTCACAGCAATATCACCCTCACGTGTATTCCTTAATCATTTATAAATTCTCAACCTTATGATTCTAACATGTAGGTTTATGGTTGAATAGAAAAAAGTAAATTCAAAATAACGACAGACCGCAGTCTGTCCAGGTGATAATCGAAGATGGTAAAATAGTAAAAGAGATATTCTAATGAAAAGGAAATCAATAATGATGAAAGATAATTTCCATATTAGCCATCCGTTAGCCCAAATGATTGTAGATGCATCAAAAGAAGTGATTGGAAAAGACATCAACTTTATAAAATTAGACGGTGAAATTATTGCGAGTACCGATCCAAAACGTATTGGTTCTTTTCATGAAGCTGCTATACAAGTAAAAGAAAAGAGGGCGATCGTAGAGGTTACTGAGGAGAACACATTCATAGGCGCCAAAAAAGGCATTAACTATCCGATTTTGATGGATCAGGAAATGCTTGGTGTCATTGGCATATCTGGCGATCCTGAGGAATGTAAATCGCTTGGATTTTTACTCACCAAAATGACAGAAGTTTTAATTAAAGAACAAATGATAATTGGTAAAGTTCATTCATTAGATGAACTACGATCATCAGTAGTTCGCATGCTTATTTTTGAAAATCAAATAAAGGATGCTTCTATGAAAGAACACCTGCACCAGCTTCAAATTGAGCTTGAAAAGACAGCGTTTGTAGGCATCATTCAATTACATGGGTTAAACGATCCGACTTCACTTCCCGTTAATATGCACGACATCTTACTAAAGCATGGTATTAAGCTTTTTAGCTATTTTTTTCCAAACCAATATGCCATCATTATTAATGAAACGCAATATAGAACCATAATTCAAACAATAGAAGCTTATTTTCGCTCGATGCAGATAAACTGTACGATTGGTATTGGCAGCGTGTGTGTGGGGGAGAAACTTGCAACTTCTTATCAACATGCGAAACTTGCCTTAAAACATGCTCTCTCTAAGGAAATCCTTATAGGTGAATATGCCAAACTTGAATTAGAAATGATTATGGAAAATATCGATCCTAGTATTAGAAGTGATTATACATCGAAATTGATCGGTGAGCTTTCAAAAGATGAAATAACCCTTCTCCACACTTATTATAAAAATAATCTTTCTTTAAAAGAGACAGCTGCAGAGTTATTTATTCATAAAAATACGTTACAATACCGCCTTGAGAAAATTGCCGAAAAAACAAAGGTAAATCCCAGAGATTATCATAACTCTGTTAAACTTTATGTTGCCATAATACTTCAAACTCTTTAGTTGGAAGTATTTTTGTTACCGAAAACAAAAAACAGCCCAATCCTTTGTCATATAGACCATTACACCCACTCTTAGTTTTTCCTATAATCTTAGGTAAAAGGGGTGCTATATAAATGAAAGTTTTAATTGCAATGGATTCATTTAAAGGAAGTATTTCTTCTGATGATGGTAGTAGAGCGATAGCTTTGGGTATCAGAGATGTCTATTCTGATGCTGAAATTATCGCTCTTCCTTTAGCAGACGGTGGGGAAGGTACTGTAGAATCATTGGTAATAGCGACAGGTGGAAAATTCATCAAAAAAGAAGTCACAGGGCCATTAAAAGAAAAAATAGATGCTGTATACGGTATTCTAGGGGATAAGAATACGGCAGTTATTGAAGTAGCGGCAGCTTGTGGTCTACCACTCGTTCCTTCCGACAAGCACAATCCAGCTGTTGCTACTACATATGGTGTCGGCGAACTTATTCGTGATGCAATAGATAAGGGATGTCGGGAATTCGTGATCGGTCTTGGAGGCAGTGCTACCAATGATGCAGGTGTTGGAATGCTTCAAGCGATGGGCTTCATCTTTTTAAATTCATCCAATGAGGAAGTCGGTTTAGGAGGGCAAGAACTGTCCAACATTCGAAAAATTGATCTTTCTAGTGTTATCCCAGAGATGAAGGATTGTACCTTTAAAGTAGCTTGTGACGTGAATAACCCTCTTTACGGACCAAAAGGAGCAGCTCATATTTTTGGTCCACAAAAAGGGGCAACGGAAGAGATGATAAAGGAGCTCGATAAGGGGCTTGAAAACTTTGCTCAAATTATTCTTCAAGAGCTTGGGAGAGATATTCAGAACATAGCTGGCGCTGGAGCGGCAGGTGGACTTGGTGCTGCCTTTGCTGGATTATTACACGCACATCTCCAGTCTGGAATCGAACTAGTATTAGAAATCATTGAGATGGAACAGAACATGCAAGGTGTTGATTTTGTTATTACAGGTGAGGGGAAAATGGACGGACAAACATCCATGGGAAAGGCACCCCTTGGGGTAGCACAACTTGCTAAAAAGCATGAAATACCTGTCTTTGCTCTTGCAGGCTGTATTACGGAAGAGACAGCTATATTAAATGAACATGGGATCACTTCTTATTTTTCAATTGTCAATGCACCGATGACATTAGAAGAAGCAATGGATTCAACCGTTACATCCGAGAATTTAAGAACTACGACAAAGCAAATATTCAGGTTAATTCAATCAGTTAAATAATGTGAAAGCCATCCGTGATAAAATGAAGGGATGGCTTCTAATACTCATTTACTAAAGGTGCTCATAGTTGATTACTAAAACATTACAAAACAATACCTTGTTTGATGATTTCTACTTTTACATTCGTGGTAAACTTTACATTTTTAAAATATTCCTTCTTATCTAGCATTTCCCAAGTCTTGGGGTGAAACGCGATCAATCTCCTCCCAATTCCAAATGCATCACAATTCGACTGCTGTAATTTTGAAATAACCTTTTTCGCGTCTTCTGTAAGGTCCTTTGTTAATACCTTATTTAGTCGTTTTAGATCCTTTGGAACATCCCCTTTGGGATATTCATCTACATTTACTTTTAAATGTAATTTGAGTTGAACAGAGACTTCTCCATTATTTACATGAACTTTTAATTTTCTTTTCATATTGTTGACATTAAACGAAATATAATTTCTTAATTTCTGCTTTTCTTCTTTATTGACTCGTTTTGTAAATCGTGCGTATTTTCCTTTTTTGTTATTCAATAAAATAAGTAGGCAAGAATCTTGCGGAGATAACTTTCCCGAATATTTTTTTTCATTCATTAAAGCTAGGCCGACTACTACTGCGCTTTTCTTATTATTCATTTTAAGGTAAGGGAGGACGATGTCTTCTCCCGGGTCAAGCATTTCTGAGGCTAGTGTCTGGATGGTTTGATTCGGAATGACCGAGTTTTCTTCTGCGCTAGTAAGTGCGTCTTGTATATATTCGCTCACGTTTGGCTCATGTTTTGGATTAATTTCAAGCAGATTCACCGCTTTTCCATCCACTACAGCTAGGGTCGCGCCAAGTGAATTTCGCGCATCTCTCCAAACGACATCTAATGGTGGATAAATACCTTCAGCCGCCATCCGCTCGCCGAACATAATCAGTTTATTTTTAGAAGAATCTAATATTCCAGATACTTCTCGATCGATTTTAAGTCGACAATCCCTTGGTGTATGACCTTTTGCAGAAAGTGTTTCACTTTTTACCTTGGCTTGCGGTCCCGCGGAAGACTCATCGATTATGGGAATGGAAACCCCTAATAACATTTCGTCGTTACCTGCTAAATCATAACTTAATATTTGTACCAATACGGCATTTTTCATCAGGTGCTGGTCCCAACATCCAGTAAGTAATAAACATAGAAGTAAAATGATAGGCTTTTTGCTTTTCATGGCTTACTCACCACTTCTTTTTTCGACAAAACCCAAGAGAGAATAAGTAGAAGTACCGGGATGATGCCGATAAAAATATAGTGCGACGGCCCAAGATAGTGATTAAAATTTTCAAAGTCTCTTCCTTGATCAGGAAGAAGAGCCAAAATTAAATAAACACCTGCAACAATAGGCAGAAAACGGGCATAGTGTTTTTTTCTAAAAAGGCTGGACAGCCCCATTGCAGATAATAATAACCAGTTGGCGATCGAAGTGGCAACGATGACAAGCCAGAGTGATAAGAAAAATAAATCCGTCCTTTCGATAACCTGAAAGGAATAGGCTTTAATCATATATAATAATGGCTCTGGAGTCAGCCCGATATCTAAATTGGGCTCGAAATAGACAAGGGCTGCGAACACCAAAAAGGTATAAAAGCAGGTGACAAAAATGTTCGCAATTGTGATGGCAATTAGCTTCTCTTTTTCGGAAGATTGCACATGGGGATGGATAAAAAGAAACAGTTCAAAGCCCAACATCGAGAAAGCAGCTTCTTTTGAACCTTTCAATATGGTTAGAATACTATGATCCCCGACTGGAAAGATATACAGGAAGTTCGCATCCTTCATTGCATACGCAATCAACACTAATAATACAAACAGAATGGGGGATACCAGTACATAAAATCTCGCGATACTCGTTAAACCTTCATAGACGATGTAAATGCAAGTGATGAGGATTAAAACCATTGTAATCCAATTAGGGGTACGCGGTAAGATCCATTTATCAAGGATATCACTATATCTTGCTAAAACTAAGCTCCCTGTTACCATAAAATAGAGTGCGTAACTGAGGATGAGTAGCTTCCCGGCAAATTTACCCAGTAATTTTGGAAGTATTTGGTACAAAGATAGGGAAGGAAATCTTCTGCTTAGTCCCCAATAGGAAAAGATAATCCCCTGTGAGATGACTCCTGCTATTAGAGTAGACATCCAGCCATCCTGTTTGGCTATTAATGCCACATCATGGGGCAACGATAATATTCCTACCCCAATTTGGGCCTGGATAATCATAAAGACAAGCTGCTTGTTCGTAATTTTATTCTTGTTTTTTTTCATTACTGTCCCAGCCCCTTGCCAAAGATTGCTTTTTCAGGATGTTCGGTTTTGAATCATGCGGACGGGTATTAAATTTCCACAGGGGTAAACGGATAAACGTATCTTTAATGTCTTTTAATCGAAATGGTGCCCAAGGTGCAAAGTAGGCTGTGCCAAATGATTCTAGCCTGCATAAATGAGCTAAAGTAAACATAAACCCAAAGCTTATCCCCACAAATCCAAAGGTTGACGCCAAAATCATATGGGGAAACCGCAAAAATCGTACGGCATCACTCATTTCTGTGGTCGGGATGCTGTAGGCCGCAATGGCCGTAATCGCCACAACCACAATCATGGTATTCGAAATGAGGCCTGCACTGACAACAGCATCACCAATAACCAAACCTCCGACAATACCGATGGTTTGGCCAATCCTTGATGGAAGGCGTACCCCCGCTTCACGAATCAGTTCAATGGTCAACTCCATGACAAGTGCTTCAATTAACGGAGGAAAAGGTATATTTTTAATTGAACTTACAACAGGGAGAACTAAATCATCCGGCAGTACTTCAAAATGAAAACCAATCACCGCAATATAAATAGCAGGTAAATTAATCGCAATTAAAATGCTCACGAGCCTCATGACACGGATAAAGGTTCCGATCATCCAGCGTGAATTATAATCATCAGGTGAATGGAAAAATGCAAAAAAAGTGACGGGAATAATTAAACAAGAAGGATACCCTTCCATCAACACTGCTACTCTTCCTTCATTTAGATGACTTACTACACGATCTACTCTCTCCGTACTTAAAATCTGAGGGAAGGGTGACCAAGTGGAATCTTCGATCAATTCCTGAAGAGCTCCAGTACCGGGGAGATGATCCATTGAAATATGATGGATCCTCCGTTTGAATTCGCTGATCATTTCCTTATTGGCAAGGTCTTTCATATAAACCATGGCTATTTTGGATTGAATCTGGTCACCTAATGTTGTATGTTCCATGGTAAGATTTACGGTTCTAAACGATTTCCTAATTAAATGAAGATTAGTTGAAAGATTTTCGATAAAACCTTCATGAGATCCCTGAATGACTTGTTCATTACTAGGTTCTATAATGCTCCTATCTTTGGAGAGGCCAACTTCGACCATGTACAGTTCTTTGACACCATCCAAGAACATGATACAGGAACCATTTAAAAGTGCTTCTTGAGCTTTGATTAAGTTATTTGATTTAAGAAAGACAGAATGAAGTACATTTTCGAACTGGGCACCCGCTGCTTCCATTATAGGTTTTATAATATCTCTTTGAATTTTATCCTTATCTGCCATCGTATCTAGGAAAACCAAAATTCCGCGATTATTTCTTTCATTGAATTCCTTAATCTTTAAATCAGCTGAATCAGAAAATGTTTGTTTAAAAAAAGAAATATTTTCATCGATTGTATGAAATACCTCTTTAAACGATGTAGAGTTCTGATTTGAAGCAATCGGTTGGACATCCCTTTTCATGAACTTTTTTAAAGCAGGGAAAATGAATTTCATTTTTTTACTCCATTATCAAAATGTTTCCATTATCATCCCCAAAATATGGTATAACTATGTATTTGTTTGTTCTAGTTAAAAATAATAAAAGGCAGATCTAAGTACATCCGCCTTTCTATTGTCCAATGGAAGGAGTTTAAGCACTTTATTAAGGATAAGAACATTTGTTCTGTTACAATGGTAATGAGGTGATTAGATGTCTTATCATATCATGCTGACAAGGGAAATTTCAGACATCAAAGGTCATTCACAGATCCAAGTTCAAGTAATGGACGCCGCCACTCCTCAGATCATTTACTTTACATTGGATGAACGATGAGGGGATAGTGCCAAAGGAAGATATTGACAGGTAACTATATCTTTTCATTAAAAATAAACTAAGAGATGGTTCCTTAATTCAATTGCTGGTAGAAGATAAGGAAGAAATTGTTGCCTGCGGTGGAGTAATTTTTTATGAATTTGCCCCTAGTTACACTAATACGACAGGAAAAAAGGCTTATATCACTAATATGTATACTAAAGAAAATTATCGTGACAAGGAATAGCAACTCATTTGTTGACTAAATTAGTTGATGAAACTAAAAATGCTGGTATTACAAAAATATGGCTTGGAGCTTTAAAACTAGGTAAACCCGTATACAAAAAGTTTGGTTTTAAAGAAACCGATGTGAATTAGTGTTAGTGACATTGAAGGACTAGAGAGCTGCTGAAGACGAACAACCATTTGAAGGTCAACTGACTCAGGAGCTTATTTTATTGGAAGAAAACTTGGTAAAAGGAAACTCGCTGCAAAAATTAGTCCTAATAAAACCGTAGAAGGAGCAGTAGGAGGAATTTTAACTGCCATTATAATTGGTACAGTTCTTCAAATATCATTTAATACATACTCAAACTACTTTGAAGCTTTATTAATAACTATAGTTGTATATATGGCTGGTCAAGTTGGTGATTTAGTAGAATCAGCTCTAAAACGAAACTTTGTTGTTAAAGATTCAGGGAAAATACTTCTTGGTCACGGAGGAGTTTTAGATAGGTTAGATAGCTGGGTCTTTGTATTTATTGGACTGAAACTTATTGGCTTAGGTTATAGAAATAAAAAAAATTCTTATTCATCCAAACCAACTTTCGTTGAATAAAGGGGTTGTTGCGGCAATCCTTTTTCTTTATGTGCTACCGGGGCAGTTTTGTTTAACAAGAAGGAAGTAAATTGTTGACTATTGCTAATTGTCTTGTAAATACAAGTACAATGAGGAGATATGACTATACTGGAAATAAAATAACATCCAAGAAATACAGTTTACAAATTAGGCAAATATCTATTCCTCTTTTAACATGGACACATACACTATTTTTGAAACAATTTGAGGAGGAGATATAAAATGGAAAGACAATTCTTTGGAAGCGGTATGGGTTATGGAGGTTATCCTGGACACGGTATGGGTTATGGAGGTTATCCTGGATACGGTATGGGTTATGGAAGTTATCCTGGTTACGGCATGGGTTATGACGGTTACCCATTCCATCACGGATATGGTGGCTACCCATTCCATCACGGATATGGCGGCTATCCATTCCATCATGGTTGTTGTGGCTGTTAGAGATGGTTCTAGCTAGCTCATAACTAATATTAGTTAATTTTACACATAACGTTATTTTAAAAATGAATATTTGACTTAGCGGGGGATTTTACCACATATCCTGCTATTTATGTCGGGGATGCCGTTTGTAACAAATGGTACAGTAGAACAAAACGGCGATATGCTTTGGATTTGGAAGCAAATGTTAAGTATATAGGTAAACGCAAAAAAATAGTTACAAAATGGGTTAAATAGGCTAATCAATAATATGAAAGAAGAGCAAATGGGATTAGTTTGATTGCTCTATTTAAGAATCCCAACTACTAGGAGTTAAAGATTCAGCTGCCATTTTTGGTGGCTTTTTCTTATTAAGCTAAAGTGGCATTTTAGCATTCCTATAGATCGTTATTTTTCGACAGTGAAAAAAATAGGGTTCCTTAGTAAGATATGAGTATAGACACCACTCTAACTCAACTCCTTAAGGAGGAACCCTACTATGAAGTTTAAAATGCAAAACAAACAAAATCAACTAATAGAAAGAATTTCTGTTAAACATCTCGTTGTTGGTGTGGACATTACTCAACAATTACATGTAGTACGAGCCGTTAATTTCCGTGGAATAGTTGTCGGAGATCCACTTACATTCAAAAATAATGAAGAAGGATTTGCTAGTTTATTAAAATGGATTAAAAATCTTCAAAGATTAAATAACCTAGATGAAGTTATAGTTGAGATGGAACCTACTGGACACTATTGGATCAATCTTTCAAAATGCTTTCTAATCAGAATATTGAAGTAGTAACAGTAAACCCACATTTAGTAAAAAAGAATAAAGAAAATCGTGATAATACTCAATCAAAAAGTGATAAAAAAGATGCCTTAGTTATTGCAGATATGGTTAAGAACGGTTACTACTCTGAAGTTAGGTACACATCGGAATCATTCTAACGCAGCAGGTTAAGTCAACCATATCCCTTAGTTCAAATGCCTCCCTAAAAATTTAGGTAAGTCATATTTTTATTGTGAATGGAGAAAATACATTAGACAAATGATTTTAACCGAAAAGGGAGGAAAGAAAAAATGACAAAAGTACAAGATTTAATGTCAAAAGATGTAAAGGTATGTACACCGCATGAGCCAGTGACAGCCGCAGCAAAAATTATGCGTGATATTAATTGTGGTTCCGTACCGGTTTGTGAAGGTAAAAAAGTGGTGGGAATGGTGACTGACCGTGATATTGTCCTTAACTGTGTTGCTGATGGAAAAGACTGTAGCTCAATCCATTGCCATGATGTTATGACTTCAGATGTAATTACCTGCTCTCCGGATACAGATGCACATGAATGTGCTCGTTTGATGTCTGATAATCAAATCCGCCGTATCCCTGTGGTTCAAAATGGAGAATTGGTTGGCATTTGTGCTATTGGTGACCTGGCAACAGTTGACATTCATATTAATGAAGCAGGGGATGCGTTAAGTGATATTTCTCGACCGCTTCAATAAGAAATTTTCACATTAATAAAAAAAGGAATAAACCGGGGGAAACGGGTTTATTCCTTTTATAATTCAGGAGCGTGTAGGTATTGTAATAAAGTTCTTGCCGTAAACCCCACTTAACTGTGCATATCCTAGTAGTTTCACTTTTCTCATGTCCTAATAAGCTCTGAATGACTTTAAGAGGTGCACCATTATTCAACAAATGGGTGGCATAGCTGTGCCGCAGCTGGTGTGGGTGAATCGTTATATTGATTCCTGCCTAACTAGAAATCCGCTAAATGATGGATCTCATTTGGGCAATACTCATTCGATGGGGATACCGTTTTGTAACAAAAATTGCACAAACGCTATCCTGGAGTTGATCAAGATAGCGTTTGGGCCAAATATCGCAACGGATATTTTAGTCAACAGGTGAAAAATACTAAGTTTATTTGATAAGCTAGACCAATATTCCTGATTCCTTAAACAAACTAGGTAGAATAGTTGAAGAAGCTAGGGGAAAACAAGCAGAAAAAAGTGAAGTTGAAAAAGGTGGATTCGATGACTTACCAAGAAGGATTGAATCAAATAGATAAAGCAACTCAAAAAATTACTGAAGCTAATCAGTTAATTATTGACTCAATTATGAACGCTTTTTTATTTACGTGGCAATGGTGGATCGCTTTAGTAATGTTAGTTGTACCTTGGATTATCTGGGGGATATTCCGTGAACGAGAGAGTTCAGCTCGTATATTTTCTGCTGGTTTATTAGTGATAGTTTTAACCGAAATCCTTGATACGGTTGGTGTTAGTTTTGGAAAGTGGGCTTACCCAGTGAAAGTTATACCTGTAGCCACGCTAAACTTCTCATTTCGACTTTCTGTTTTACCTGTGTTAGTAATGCTGTTGTTGCAATGGAAGCCTCGCTTTAATCCATATATTAAAGCAATTTTTTTTGGTGGATTTAGTGCATATGTGGGTCTGCCAACCTTGGCTATTATAGATTTATACAAGAAAATTGATTGGAATTTTACATATTCGTTCTTTATTTTAACTTTACTGTATTTACTCGCTCACTGGTTTAGTCGAATAGATACTTTTAAAAATATTGAAAACGTTAATCGTTAGGTTTCTTGGTTAAACTAACAGGGGCTTATATTTATAAAAAAGCTGCTATGGCGGCTCTTTTTGTTGTTCCACTATTGGGGAGTTATTTAACAAAAAAGATGAAAATCCATCTCTTTTGATGTCGCACTTTATAGTAACTACTTAAGTAAAAGAGCGGGAATTATAGATTCATTTATGAATAAAAACCCTAGTACCAATTGGAACTAAAGATGATAATTCTAGAACATTATGATTAAACATTCTAATTCACCCGTGCGAGACATTCTTACCTATAGAAGATGGATTATTTGTTCCATGTATACCGTAATGAGGTCTTGACAATCCCATCCAAAGCACTACAAATGGTCCACCAGGATTAGGATCCTTGTTGATAATCGTGTATGCTCCTGTATGTGTTAGTGATAATATTTTTCCAACAGCAATTGGGTAAGTTTTTAAAAGCCTGTTACGATCAAAAAGTTTTAGTTGGTGTTTTGATGTTGATACATCAATCCATTTCGCCATGAAGATCAACTCCTTTTTAATGTATCAAATTGGTTTTTGGAAAGCATTACTGTTCTGAACCACGAAGATTCATCGGCTGCCATCGATGCAGCTTTTTTTATATTGTTTAACATAAGGACATAAAATCTTCGTTACTGCTGCATACTATTTTTATCAAATTCTTTTAATGAATTGAGGTTTTGAAAATGGATGAAATGAGAACTACAAACCAAGTAGAAGAAGTAAATAAACACCTTAAAGAGATTCCCAAGGAAGTCGAAGAAAGAAGAATTGAAAATCAGCCTCAAACTGGTAAAAACGAGAAAGCCATCGAGCCGTTTTAAACACATAAGCCTGTAGTAAAGCCTCAGGTCTGATCTGGCGTGGAGAATAATAAAATCAGAGTATGGGAAATTTCCCATACTCTGATTTTATTATTTGGAATTGTGTTGAGAATAAGAAATGTGCTGAGGCTTGACATCCAGAAAATTTTTCCCAACCTTTGAAACAGAGGCGCTTATAACTGTCTATCCGAATAGCTTAACAACCTTGGTTTCGCTAGTCGTTTGCTTTGATTGAACGCATCCTGCAAAGGAAACAAGTAATAAAAAAATTGTAGCGCATGAAAGAAATATGTTTTTTGTGAAAAACATTTGGTAAACACCCCTTTATAATACTGCAGCGAGTTTCGCTTTTTTATATGCCATTGGTTTATAACTTTGCAAAAGCACCTCAAACGGGCAGAGAAATTTATAAATTTTGACTTAGAGTAAACTCTAAGTATTACTCTTTCTTTGTAACACAAATTAAAAAAGAAATAAGAAATAGACATATCAGATTTAATGGAGGCGGTATAGTTGACATATTCTATTGGGAAATTTTCTAAAATCGTTGGGTTAAGCGAACATACATTGAGGTTTTATGAAAAAGAAGGGTTAATAAAAGTAAACAGAGACGATAACAATGTCAGAATCTACACCGATGAAAATAAATTATGGATTGAATCACTGCTCCACCTGAAAAATACGGGGATGTCTCTAAAAGATATGAAGCAATTTGCAATGTGGGGGCATGTTGGGGATGAGACAATGGAAGCTAGGTTAACCCTACTTATAAATCATCGAAAAAAAGTAGTGGAAGACTTTGAGAAGCTTCGTCAAAGTTTAGAGCATCTGGATAATAAAATTAATTTTTATGAAAATGAATTAGGAGACTGTTTCTCTAAAAATTAAGCTACCAGTCGTTTTTTCTATTTGCGATTTTTTGATAAATCTCATACATACGGCTTTCGAAATCATATTTTTATAGAAAAAAATAAAAATGATAAAACACTTGCTTTAAAGTCCACTCTAAGGATTAATCTATTCTTGCACCAGTAAAACATATGAAGGGTTAATAAACCTTTACAAAATAATAAACAAATAGAAAGAGGTTAAAAAATGAACACAAAATATAGCAACTTATTTGAATCACTTACATTTAAAAATGGGATCACCATTAAAAATAGAGTCGTTATGGCGCCGATGACAACTTGGAGCAGCAATGATGATTACACCATTTCAGATGAAGAAGTGAAATATTATAAAAAAAGAGTTAACGGTGCAGGACTTGTAATAACCGGCTGTACGCATGTGCAACCAGACGGTATAGGTTTTACACATGAATTCGCCGCTTATGATGATAAATTTACTCCAAGTCTACGAAAATTAGCGAATGCGGCGAGAAGTGGTGGAGCTCCTGCATTACTTCAAATTTTCCATGCAGGGAACAAAGCACTTCCATCTTTAACTCCAGGTGGTGAGGTGGTTAGTTCCAGTCCTGTAGAGACTGAAGCTACTGGATTTGCTCCTTCAGTATTACCTAGAGAACTTTCACATGATGAAATAGTGGAAGTGATTCATGCGTTTGGAGAAACAACAAGACGAGCCATTGAAGCTGGTTTTGATGGAGTTGAAGTTCATGGTGCACACGGATTTTTACTTCAAAACTTCTTCTCTCCTTTCTTCAATAGACGTGAGGATGAATGGGGTGGATCTCTAGAAAATCGCTTGCGTTTCCCATTGGCAGTCGTTCAGGAAATGAAAAATGTGATTAAGAAGCATGCAACAAAGCCGTTTATTTTCGGATACAGAATATCTCCTGACGAACATCAAGAAGGCGGTTTGAGAATGAAGGATACCTACGAATTAATTAATCGTCTTATTGAAGCAGATGTTGATTATGTACATGCTTCATTGACTGATGCCCTTTCCTCAAAGCCAGTCGATAGTCAAGATGAAAAAACATATCTTGAATTAATTGTTGGACATGTAAACGGCAGAGTTCCTGTAATGGCTGCAGGTTCTATGGTCACTGCTGATGATGTTGCAACAGCATTAGGTAAGGGTCTATCCTTAGCAGCGGTTGGTCATGGATTAATCATGAATCCAGACTGGGTAGAAAAGGTCCAGAATGGAAAAGAAGCTGAAATTGAGACATCCATTAAGACTTCAAAAGTAAGCGATCTGGAGCTTCCAGAAAAACTTTGGGGCATAATTCAAACTTCAGGTCCATGGTTTAAGATCGAAGAATAGAGGCTCGTCGTGAGGACCGATTAATGAAATTAAAAGAAGATATTCAAATTAAGGGCGGGCAAGCTATTTATAAAGTGACGGATGTTGCCTCACATGAACAAATGGAAGGGTTAGCTGAGTATGCTCTTAAAGAGTTTGGAAAAATTGATGTAATGGTCAATCGATTATGATGATTTAAATGATTTTTTTAATCATATAGAAAACCTTCAGGAGTTTAAAATATCTTTGATAGTTTTATAACATTTACTTTAATATTTATTCAAAAGTGTGGCTGAAATGGTCGCTCTTTTTCTTTAACCTAAATATTACGGATAACGTCTATTTTTGTCTATTTTTATCTTGTTTTATCGAATCTATTTATCTCAGGTGGGATAATGTTATAATTTGCTTGTGTCTAGTTACCTCATAAGATTTACAGATATACACAGTTATATTAATTTTTCGAGGTGTGAGTCTATTATGATACCAGCAGAGTTGGAATTTGCAATAAGCAAGAAAAGGGAAGAGATGATTAAGATAGGAATGGACAAAGGATTGTTATGTAATGAAACAATCAAATGTAGCCAAGAACTCGATAAGCTTCTTAACGATTATAATTATGTATTAATTGAAACTAAACGATCCAATCCTATAGATGTATATCAAGAATTTTTAATATTTCTACAAAAAACAATTTATAAGTCTTTACGAGGTTACATTATCAATTTTTTCTAACTTGCAACGTGAAAATTATTAATTTTTCATTTTGGTATAGGTCTTCTTGCAAATACTTTTAAAAAATGTTAATATTTAGAAGAATTATTTTTGATCGGTGTAAAGGATGGTATAAGATTAACTTTTCGTCTTGATGATCACTGAGTGCAAGGATAGTAACATATTGTGTGCAAAGCACACAGCAGGAGGAAACACAATGGAACAAGGTAAAGTAAAATGGTTTAACGCAGAAAAAGGTTTCGGATTTATCGAGCGTGAAGGCGGAGAAGACGTATTTGTTCATTTCTCAGCTATCCAAGGCGAAGGTTTCAAATCTTTAGACGAAGGTCAAACAGTTACTTTTGACGTTGAGCAAGGTCAACGTGGAGCTCAAGCGGCTAACGTGCGCAAAGCTTAATAATAAGAACAAACTAAAGCAGGCTCTTTATAGAGTCTGTTTTTTTATTTCTTCTATTAAAAACAAGGAGCCCCACTCACGAATGAGTAGGGCACATGTAAAAAAGTAAATCAAATGGTAAACAAAGTGTACCATATTATCACGAATTCTCCTAATTACCTTTGAATAAATATTTTAAAGTGCTTATTTTTATCGTGGATTTGTTGTAATAATGGATAAGAGAAAAGCACCCGTTTAGAATGCTTTCCATAATAATCATATTTACTTACTGAACAAGCTTTTTACACCTTTATAAATTAAGACTAGTGAGAAGACTAGAATTGTTAGAATGCCAAGGATATTTGTAACTGGTGAAACGCTTTCAAGAAATGAATCAGCTAAAGGAACTTTTATAAGTGCAAAGCCAGATAAAATTGTAGCAAGAAATAAGAAAATCCGATTATCCATTTGTTTCTCCTCCTTCCTATGTGATTGATAAAATATATGTCATTATTATTACAAATATGTCATTTATATAACGAAAATTATATATTAATTTAGAAATATCCAGACCAATGACTGGAGTCATTCCTAAATCTTCCTCCTAAACTAGTGATTTGCCAGTACCCCTAATTCCTCTTTATGCTAACTATCTTTCTATTCCTAGCCTAACTATAAAACTAAATACCCCTGAGCCAGTCCAAACACAATTTTTTCTCCGAATCCAAACAATTATTGGACCTGCTTTAATTCCAATAATTAAAATCGTTTTCGTTGAGCATTTTTCTTTATGTCCTTAATAAAGGGGTACAAAGAACCTTCTTTGAGCTTTATACTAGTTTAAAGAGCAATTGAACAGTTCGAGCCACTTAACAACAAGAACAGTTAAGCAGTTTTCCTGTACTATGTATTGAAATCGCTAACAATCCAAATAACTCAGCACAAAACTTACGATACTAAAAAGTTATAAGTGTAGTTAAAGATATTAAATGATTCCGTCATTTTAAGTGATTAATAAATCTCATCTTTTAATCTTAGAGAGAGGTTTTTCAAAGGGAATGGTTTGAGACCTCCTGGAGATGAAGCCGCAATTAATTTCGCAGATTATTAAAAAAAAATAGAGGTGTCTACTTAATGAACAATATACTCGTCATTGCTCCCTATGAAGCCTTAGTAGAGCAGGCCGAAAGAATGAATGAAATTTGTGAAATACCTTATACCGTTATTCCAGGGAATCTCAAGGAAAATCTTGATGAAATCAGAACTTATATCAATCAAGGTGTAAAGATTCTCATCTCTCGTGGGGGAACAGCCCAAGCTTTACGAAATTCATTCGATTTACCTGTCATTGAAATACCCGTTACGTCTGTCGACATTTTAATGGCGTTAAGTAAGGCAAGTGAGCAAGGTTTTAAAAAAATCGCCTTTATCACGACGTTAAATATTTTATTTCAAGCTAAGCATTTTAATAACATTATGGACATAGATTTGCAAATCTTGCCCTGTCAAGATGCTAACGAAATACCTGCGAAGGTGAAACATCTAATTGAAGACCAGGGAATAGATGCAGTAGTGGGGGATGTAGTAGCCACACAACAAGCGATAGAGCGTGGAATCTATGGATGTCTTTTAGAATCGGGTCCTATGTCCCTTCAAATAGCCCTTAATGAAGCCGCAACAATTTTAAAATCAATGGAAAAGGAGAAGGCTCGTTTAAAGCAACTTGAAGCGATTCTTAATTTTACAACTGAGGCAGTTCTTACAATAGATAATAATGAGAAGGTTACCGTATATAATGCATCAGCTGAGAGAATATTTGGCGTGCCAATAAACCAGGTACTCGGGAATAAGTTAACTGAGTGTTTACCCGAAAGTCTATTAAATAAAGTTTTATCCGAACATGATGAGGAAAAAAATATCCTTCTTAAGATTAATGGAAAGAAGATTGTTTGTAACCGGGTTCCTATTATCATTCATGGTAGGTTCCATGGAGCAGTGGCTATTTTTCAAGAAATTGGTGAAATTCAAAATTTAGAAATGAATATCAGGACTAGGCTTAATGAAAAAGGATTAGTGGCCAAGAAATCCTTCTATGATATTCAGGGTGGTAGCCCAGAAATGCTCAAATGTATTCAACAAGCGAGACAGTATGCTAAATCTAACGGTACTGTTTTTATTTATGGTGAGACGGGGACAGGAAAGGAACTCTTTGCACAGAGCATTCATAATGAGAGCAAGCGGGCTAAGGGACCTTTTGTTTCCGTTAACTGTGCTGCATTGAGTGAGAATCTACTTGAAAGTGAACTTTTTGGATATGTCGAGGGTACTTTTACAGGGGCACTGAAAGGAGGGAAGATGGGGCTTTTTGAATTAGCCCATGGAGGTACATTATTTCTCGATGAATTAGGGGAAATCTCCCTAAATTTTCAAGCGAAACTCCTAAGGGTATTGCAAGAAAAGGAGGTTCGACGTGTTGGAGGAGATCGGGTAACTCCTATTGATGTTCGGATCATCTGCGCTACGAACCGGGATCTGCGTGAAGAAGTTCGATTGGGGCGTTTTCGTGAAGATCTTTATTATCGGCTGAGTGTATTGGAGTTACAATTAATGCCACTCAGGCAGCGTAAAGACGACATCGTCCCTATGGCTATATCCTTTTTCAAGAGTGAATGTATAAAAGAGCAAAAGGTTTTGTTTTTGCCGCAGGATCAACTTTTTGATTGTCTAAAAAGTTACGATTGGTTTGGTAATGCACGGGAATTGCAAAACTTCATCGAAAGGTTAGTCATTAGTACTGAGGAAGGTGAAGAGTTAACAGAGTACAAGATTTGTGAGCTGTTGGCTGAGAAGAAAGGGAAACTTTACGACAGAGGGGGACAAAATCAAGACGAGTTACAGGTCACAATCTCAAATCGATTTGAAGATATGGAAAATCAGCTCTGGAAGCAGCTTCTTGAGCGTTATCATGGAAACAAGGATAGACTTTGCAAGGATTTTGGAATAAGTAAAACTACCCTTTGGCGCAAGTTGAACTTTCATAAATGAGGTGCATTATTTTATATTTGCAAAAAAATTTCAAATATGAAAGTTAAATTTAAATAAGCTGTTATAAATAGCTTCTTATTCTTACTGAATAGGAGCTATTTTTTGTGCCTGACAACCTTAGATTCGGCAGTTTGGTTAACTTTTCAAAAGTTTTATAGGAACTCCCTTTTTTGGCATGGAATTTGCGAAAGGCAAATTCAAGAGGAGGACTTTAGTCTAACAAAACTACCTTTTATAGCAAAAGTTGACCTTTATAAATGAGACTTCAAATCTTTCATATTTGAAATATGAATTTCAAATATGAAAGATTTGAAGCAAAAAAGTAACTAAATTAAATAGTTTCTTTTTCTATAATGAATAGGAGTTATTATTGTTGGAGCATGACAAAACTTGATTTGATAGGTTGTTTGGTGTTTTTTTTTTGAAAAATGATATCATCTTTCTTTTTGGCACGAAATTTGCATTTAAAATTAATGAGAACGCAAGACAAAATTAATTGGGAGCGTTACAACAGTTTAAACACTGTAATTAATATTTTAAAGGAGGACTTTATGCGTATTATTTCTTATTTAAATGAAAAGTCAGTTCCCGTTCTTGCTGCTCTAACAAATGAGGGGCGTATCTATTCTCTGCCTCAAAAGGACTTCTTAGAGTTAGCTCAGCAAGCAAAAGATCATGATACTTCTCTTCTTCACTTTGTTGAAAGCGCTATCTCTACCTTAGATCCAATATTACAATCTCTGGATAAACTATCATTGATGGTTCCGATTGAAGCTCCTGAAGTATGGGCGGCCGGAGTTACGTATGAAAGAAGCAGGGACGCCAGAAACTTCGAATCTATTGATGGTATAAACGGTTTAACCACTGTCTATGACAAGGTCTATGATGCCAAACGTCCTGAAATTTTTCTTAAATCCACAGCCGCAAGGACAGTTGGTTCAAATGATAAGCTATATCTTCGAAGTGATTCTAAGTGGCAGATCCCTGAGCCAGAATTAGGACTTGTCATTAATAGCGAGGGAGAAATTTTAGGTTATACCATTGGAAATGACCTGAGCTGCCGTGATATTGAGGGGGAAAACCCACTTTATTTACCCCAGGCAAAAATCTGGAGAAATTCCTGTTCTATTGGTCCAGCCATACTTCTATCTGAAGCGGTTCGAGATCCTTATCAATTTGAAATTACCTGCAGAATCTATCGGAACGGCGAAAAAGTGGTGGAAGGGAGCGCTAATACCCGCCAGTTAAAGCGAAAATTTGACGAGCTTGTTTCATATCTCCTTAAAGATAATCTGATTTTTAACGGCACTGTTTTATTGACAGGCACATGTATTGTTCCCCCAAATGAATTTACATTAGCAGATGGAGACCAAATAGAAATTGACATATCTGATATTGGGGTTTTACAAAATACTGTCCATCTTGCAAAAAACGTTGTACACAATTTGTAAGCCATTCTCTAACTATTTTTAAAAGAAGACCAATATAAAGCAGGGGAGATTTAAGATGAGTACAGCTTATAAATCGGTGATGATGAAGCCGGATGATAAAGTGGCTGTGGCTTTAGAGGGTATTCCAGCAGGGAGTCATGTCAAGGTCACATGCCAGGGGAACAGCTTTGAAGTTGAATTAAAGGAAAAAATTGAATTCGGACATAAATTCGCTGTCAAGTCGATCTCCAAGGGAGAGGATATTCTTAAATATGGTGAAGTGATTGGTTCAGCCACTACAAAGATTGATATTGGTGAACATGTTCATATTCACAATTTGGAAGGAAAAAGAGGACGGGGGGATAAAGTTGAGTAGTGGAAAGAAGTTTTGGGGATATAGGCGCCCAAACGGTCAAGTAGGGGTAAGAAACCACGTATTAATCTTGCCTACGATTACTTGTGCAACCCAGGCAGCAAAACAAATTACCGAATTAGTGCAAGGCACGGTCTCCTTTATACATCAGCATGGATGTGCACAGGTAGGTGTAGATTATGATCAAACATTCCGTACTTATGTAGGAATGGGGGCCAATCCAAATGTTTATGGCGTGGTAGTTCTAGGACTTGGCTGCGAAACCCATCAAGCACGCAGTGTTGCAGGAGAGATAGCCAAGACAGGAAAGCCGGTTGAAGTGGTTTCCATTCAGGACCACAATGGAACACTTGGTGCAATCGCTGAAGGATCTAGAATAGCAGTGAAAATGGTACAGGATGCTTCCGCACAAATGAAAGAACTCTGTGATTTCAGTGAGCTCATTATCGGCACCGAGTGCGGCGGTTCGGATGCATGTTCCGGTCTATCAGCCAATCCAGCAGTAGGAGTCGTTAGCGACATGCTTGTTAATAACGGAGGAACTGCGATATTAGCAGAAACGACAGAACTAATTGGTGCTGAACATCTATTGGCACAACGTGCAGTCGATGACAGGACAGCCAAGAGAGTATATGAAGTAATCGGTGCTATGGAAAATCGGGCCATCATGATGGGAGTAGATATCCGTACAGGGAATCCAAGCCCTGGAAATATCAAGGGAGGGTTGAGTTCTCTCGAAGAAAAATCGTTAGGTGCTTCCAATAAGTCTGGCAGCAGCCCTTTACAAGAAGTGATCGATTATGCACAAGTCCCATCCAAAAAAGGTCTGGTTTGGATGGATACTCCGGGACATGATATTGAACAGCTAACGGGAATGGTGGCTGGTGGAGCCCAAATTGTTTTGTTTACTACAGGAAGAGGTACACCTACCGGATCACCTATTGCTCCTGTAATCAAAATTGCAACCAACACTGGAATTTTTGAAAGAATGGGAGATAACATCGATTTGAATGCCGGAACGATTATCGAAGGCATTGAATCAATTGAGTCGGTTGGCCAGCATATTTTTGATGAAATTAAGCTTGTTGCTTCTGGAAAGCTGACGAAAGCAGAAATTCTGAAACAGTATGATTTTGGTATTTGGCGCATTGGCCCTACATTTTAGGAATATGGAAAGGAGTTTTAATCATGACCACTTCAGTTCAGGTAAAAACCCATCTTAACTATATTAACGGAGAATGGGTATCATCAGTCAGAAATAAAGTCGGAGCAGCCATTAATCCTGCCAATAAAAATGAAATCGTCGGCTACGTACAGTGCTCGACAGGGGAAGATGTTGACAGGGCTGTGGCTGCAGCCAAGAGAGCGCAAAAAGAATGGCGCCGTCTTTCAGGAGCAGAACGAGGTGATTATCTCTATAAAATAGCAAATAGTTTGGAAAGGCGGCTTGAAGAGGTTGCCGAAACGATGACAAGAGAGATGGGTAAAACGTTCCCTGAAGCAAAAGGAGAGACAATGCGCGGGATTGCCATCCTCCGTTACTATGCTGGTGAGGGGATGCGCAAAGCGGGTGATGTGATACCAGCCACTGACAGCAAGGCGTTAATGTTTACGACACGCGTTCCGCTTGGAGTCATCGGTGTAATTTCTCCTTGGAATTTTCCGGTAGCCATTCCGATCTGGAAGATGGCCCCTGCCTTAATTTATGGGAATACTGTTGTAATGAAACCGGCACAGGAAGCAGCTGTTACAGCCGCAAAGATTATGGAGTGTATGCATGAGGCCGGCATCCCGGCTGGTGTAGTCAATATGGTTACCGGAGCTGGATCCGAAGTCGGCACAGCAATCGTCAACCACTCAGACGTAAACGGCATTACGTTTACAGGTTCCAATGCCACTGGGAAACAAATTGGTCAGGCAGCTCTGGCCCGCGGAGCAAAATATCAGCTGGAAATGGGCGGGAAAAATCCTGTCATTATTACAGCAAATGCGGATTTAGATCTGGCGGTAGAAGGAACAATTAGCGGCGGCCTTCGTTCGACAGGACAAAAATGTACTGCTACAAGCCGGGTATTTGTTCAGGCAGAGATATACGATGCATTTAAAGAGAAACTGCTTGAACAGGTCAAAGAAATTACAATTGGAAACGGCATGGAAGGCACTTCATGGATGGGACCATGTGCCAGTGAGAACCAGATGAAAACCGTACTCTCGTATATTGAAAAAGGGAAAGCAGAGGGTGCAAGATTAATATACGGCGGTGAACGGTACACAGAGAACGGAGGCGAAAACGGCTTTTTTGTCAAGCCTGCCATATTTGAAGAGGTTACGAATGGAATGGTCATTGCCCAGGAGGAGATCTTTGGTCCGGTGCTGGCACTTATTAAAGTGGAATCAATTGAAGAAGCGTTAACTCAGGCTAATGATGTCGAGTACGGTCTTAGTGCCTCCATTTATACAAAAGACATCGGCACCATGATGTCGTTTATCAACGACATCGAGGCTGGACTTGTACGGATTAACGCGGAAACTGCGGGTGTTGAATTACAGGCACCATTCGGGGGCATGAAACAGTCCAGCTCGCACTCCCGTGAGCAGGGCCAGGCTGCGGTCGAATTCTTTACCGCAATCAAAACAGTATTTGTAAAAGCATAGAAAGATAGATTCATTAAACCCCTAAAATCTTCTTAGATTTTAGGGGGACGGCATTAAGTTAAAAAGGTTCATATATTAATCTTGCGATCGTGTTTAATTGAGAAAATTGTAAGACTCAGAATTTTTTCCTCTTTAGACTTTACACGATGGCTATCTATCATTTGATTAACCAAGGAATGCCTGAAATTGTTATAATATTCTTAATTTCACTTGGAAGCGATTTCGATAATTGGAGGTTTTGAAATGAGAGAAATAAATCAAAAAAGAACTAAAGTTCGATGGAAGATTGCCATCTTCATGTGGGCAGCCATAGCCATTAATTATTTGGACCGTACAGTCCTATCTGCCACCACTCCGTCTATAATGAAGGAATTTGGAATAAATGCTGCTGAAATGGGAATAGTCATGTCTGCTTTCTTTTGGACCTATGCGTTGTTTCAAATTCCTGCAGGCTGGCTGGCTGATAAAGTGGGACAGCGGTTCTCACTTGCTTTAAGCGTCGCCTGGTGGTCCATTGCAACGGCATTGACAGCTGTTAGCCAAGGAATGAAATCCCTCATCATATTTCGTTCCTTATTGGGAATGGGTGAGGCAGGAGCATATCCAAGTAATGCCGGTGTGACTGCAAAATGGTTCCCTGATAAAGAACGTACAAGAGTGTCTGCTATTTTCGACAGCGGTTCTAAAGTGGGTACGGCAATAGCCATGCCGTTTGTTGTTTGGTTAATGACTGCTTTTGGATGGAAAGTTCCGTTTATAGTATCTGGTCTGTTAGGATTAATTTGGGTAGCCGTTTGGTGGGCCTATTATCGTGATCCGGAAAAGCATTTGTATGTAAACAAAGAAGAATTAACCTATATTCGTGATGGTCAGGTAAAAAAGGAAGGTCTTGCTAAAGAGCAGCCGATGAAATGGTATCAACTTCTTAAATACCGTAATATTTTAGCAATGTGTGTTGGGTTTTTCATGTTAAACTATGCCATTTATTTCTTTATCACTTGGTTCCCGACCTATCTTGTACAAGAACGAGGCTTCCAATTGATGAAAATGGGTTGGGTATCCATGATTCCTCCACTTTTTGGTCTAGTTGCTGAACTTTTAGCGGGCTGGTTTTCCGACCGTCTTTACGCTAAAGGATATTCCTTAACCTTTGTTCGTAAATTGAACCTGGGTGGAGGAATGTTGTTGGCAACCTCGATTGCTTTTGCGGGGCTGGTTAATTCAGCTGTTCTTTCTATCTCTTTACTATCGATTTCCTATGCGGGTTTAACTACTGCTGCTTGTGCTATTTGGTCACTTCCTGGAGACGTAGCCCCTGTAAATATGACTTCAGTTGTTGGAGGACTTCAAAACTGTGTGTCAAATATGGGTGGCATTTTGGGTCCGATTGTAACCGGTTTTATAATTTCTGCTACCCACTCATTTACCCCTGCACTTATAGTGTCAGGAACTGCTACCTTAATCGGCGCCTTAACCTATCTCTTTTGGCTTGGCAAAGTTGAACCTATTGTTCCTAAAACAAGCAGTAATCTAGGAAAAATAGATAACCATTCTATAAACATTTAAGAATCATATAAGCTTATTAAAAGTTGAAAATAGAGGTTTTCATGTCCACGAATACTTAAAAATAACATGAGCGGACCGAAAGGGCACAAGAACTAATCTTATACTAATCCACTTAATGAGCTGCTCAAACTGCTGGGCAGCTTCTCTTTTTATGAATGTGTTAAATATTATTGTTGATTTTTAACATGTTGATTGAAAGCGGAAGGGTGACAAATTTTTCAGCCCAAAAGGTTCTGAAGGTATATGGAAAAACATCGTTCTGGTACAAATACAATGGTAAAAAGATTAATCACAATTTATGGGTAAATACACATTTTGAAGAGAACAAGTTTATAGGTTAATAACTAAAGAATAGGATAATGGGAGATTAAATAGTAAAGGAGTGCAATTTTTATGTATCCTAGCCATGTACCGCTATATTATAACAATCCTGTTAGTCAGGACGCTTATTTATATTCGTTACCATACCAAGAAATCGATTATTACT
Organism: Bacillus sp. OTU2372; assembly: GCF_038440275.1. Classification (NCBI taxonomy): domain Bacteria; kingdom Bacillati; phylum Bacillota; class Bacilli; order Caryophanales; family Bacillaceae; genus Bacillus; species Bacillus sp. OTU2372. Next base: position 21,600 of record NZ_JASATK010000004.1, on the reverse strand, counting down.
ATTCAACACTTGATGGAAGACAATTTGGCGTGCAACAACCTCCGTCTGCACCTCCAGGTCAAGATCTGGAGCCTGGACCACCAACATCACCACCGCCCTCTATAGTTCCTCAACAGACGCATCAAGCTGGAACGTATGCGGTAGACCCAGGCAGTATGATAAGTTGTTTACACAGATACACGTATGTATGGCTTAGAGGTCGTGAACAATTCTGGTTTTATCCAACATTTATTGGTCGACACTCTGTCTCAGGGTATCGCTGGACTGGTTCTAGATGGGTCCATTACGGAATAAGCTTAAGACAAATTCAATCTTTTACTTGCGTTTAATAAGAAAAAATTTTATAAATATCCAAATCAGTAGTGTTCCTTAATAAATTTAAAACCAATGCAATAGAATGAACACTATTTCATTCCTTATAACGGAAAGAGCTGCCACTTGGACAGCTCTTTCCCAATGATGTTACTCTTTTAAAACACGCTTGGCACCAACATATCGATCATTCCAATATTTTAACGTTAACGATTGAATCGAAACCCGATCCCCCACAAATGAAATATCTTCTTCATTTGTATAGATAAATTAGGTTTTTCGTAGACTTTAAGAATTTATATAAAAATAGAAATTATATATTGACAGTTATTGGCAAATAAAATATTATCATTATTGATAATGATAAAATTTAAGGGGAAGGCTTTCATAAGGGGGGAGGATAGAATGGTTAGTACGGCAAAGATTATTTCGATGTTTGTGCCAATTGTGTTTTCGTTAGTGTTATTTATTGGGTTGATTTTGTATTTTCGTAAGAAAACAGATATCGCGGTTAAGCCGTTAATTGCAGGTGCGATTGGATTTGTAGTAATGACACAGGTTTTGGAAAAAGCGCTCCATCTTGCGGTCATTACGGCTTTTCCCAATTATGCGGACCACCCTTGGACTTTTGGGCTATATGGTGGATTGGCAGCGGGCTTATTTGAAGAGCTTGGCCGCTTTCTTTTATTCACTTGGCTGTTAAAAAAATTCCATGACTACAAAGGCGGAATTTCTTTTGGAATCGGTTGGGGCGGCATAGAGGCAGTTCTACTGATGTTAACAATGATGGTGCCAAACATCATGTTTGCGTTTATGATAAATGGAGGTACATTAGAAAAGACTTTAGCAGGACAAATGCCAGCTGATCAGGTAGCAGCTATTAAAGATACCGTGTTAAACAATGGTGTCTCCTTTTATTTATTAGCCTGTGTCGAACGGTTCTTCGCAGTATTCATGCAGATCGCCTTTAGTTTATGGGTATTGATTGCGGTAGTAAAAAAGAAATTTGTTTACGTTATTTATGTCATTCTTATTCATGCAGCAATTGATTTCCCGCTCGTATTCGTACAGACCGGCCATTTTTCAAATTTATGGGTTGTGGAATTATATATAGCGATTGTGGGGATGATTTCGTTTTGGTTGATTAAGAAGGGGAGAGTTTTGTTACCTTAACTATTGAGGGAGCTCTACGCCGAAGTGTGCTCTACCTGTCAATGTGCAGAAAATTAAATTAAAGATAGTGCACTAGATTTACTTATGAGGGAGCGTATTACCGCTCCATCATAAGTAAATCTTTTTTTGTAAAGGCTGATTTAGCATAGTTTGTTTCTCTCTTTACCACACTAACTTGAAACCCTAACCGCTATAAACACTATCACATGTTCCAGCTTTTGGTTCATAATAACAATGGTTTTTAAATTGACCAGATTGTGGTTGACCGTACCATGTAGGAGGGCATGGAGCATGTGGATTAAAATACCAAAGGGCATATTTCCCTGGGTGTTGTCTCCAATAATCCAAATTCTGTTTGGCTAATCTTCTTTCAGAAGTTCTCGCTCTTTGATAAAATATATTTCCTTTTTGAACAGCCTCAAAGGAAAAATTTCCTCCTTGTACTTGATAAATAACTTGGTTAACGCTTCTTAAACCTTTAAAGTCTAAACAATTTGCTACAAGACGATTAACAATGACGTTTCCAACATATAACATTCCCAGTTTTCCTTCACCTTCAGCTTCTGCTCGCATCATCCTCGCCATTAGGGCAACGTCTGAAGTTCGATAATTCGCTCTTGGCATAGTTTCACCTCCAAAATATAGTATGAAAAAAAGCCTACATTGATGTAGAATTTTTTAAATAAAATCACATTTCACCTACGTCCAAGACTTTTCAGTGTTACTGTTCGCAATCAAAAATCCCTTCTCTTTTTGAACAAAAAATTTTATATTAGTCTTTATGAACTAAGTGAATTATAATGACAACTATGACATTTTCTATAACAGGGAGGAAAAACGAATGAAATTTCCAAATGATGCGGATGGAGAGGCTTTACAAAGTCTATATAAAGATGGAGTAAATTTTAAAAAACAGCAATCTGTCGAATTTTTTGTAGCCGTGCCTGATCAAGTAACAGGTGAAAAATTATCGGTAGTACTTAGAGAAGAAGGATTCAATTGTTTCTTAGAGCAAGACGACGAAACGGATGAGTGGGCATGTTGTTGCTCTAAAAGAATGCTATTAAATTATAATGAATTAGTTAATATACAGAAGAAATTAAATAACTTAAGTAAACCACATGGTGGATATTCCGATGGTTGGGGTGTTTTTGTAGACTAATTAAGGGACTCAAAAGGATATGATTATAATTGATCCTCAAGTTCATCAACTAAAATACACATTCATAACCACCGTTAAGCCTTAAAACTGGAATTTTATTTATAACGCTAGAGGTTTCTTTAAAAGGGGCAATGATGATCTTCATCACTGCCTATTTGTGTTATTAAAATTATATCCCTAATATTCCAGCCAATTTTGTTTGATCAAATCCGAGGATAACTTCCTCACGATCTTCGTATTTAATAATGGTCGCTGGTGTAGCAGCAGCACCTAGTTCAATAAGTTCATAGAGATATTGATCGTTTTTACGTACGTCTCTTTCTTCAAACTCAATCCCATTTTCTTTAAACCATAGTTTTTCCGCATGGCATGGCGGGCACGTTTCCTGAGTATAAATAATCACTTTTCTCATTTCACTACCTCCTCTTCCTTAAGTTCATTGTACAATGAAATTTGTTTCCATACCATGAGTACGATTCATGTGGCCGGCATTAACGGATTAAACGTGGATTTCCCTCTAACTCGATCGTTTAGGAAGGAATAATTCGAGCTAACGTAAAATATTTATATAAGAAACAAATGGATGTTAGTACATTTTAGAGTCCCTGTAACTGTTCTAGAAGGGAGCAAATATTTTGAATCGAAATAAAAATGTACAGTTAACCATTTTCTTGCTTTTTTGCTTATTAATCATTCTTATTGTTCATGCCATACTTCATATAAGAATTTACTTTGTATACACGACGAGTCTTGGTCCTATTTTCTTAATAGGATTGATTATTTTCCTAATTGCTTTATTATATTATAAAGGCTAAAACTCGAATGGAATAATAGCGCTTTGAATGGCAGCTTCTATAAATATTCCCATGATGTGAAAAAAATCATTGGTTCCTATTTCACCCATAAACAACAAATAGTTTGTATTATCATGTATCAAATGGTAAAATATAGCTCCATTATGAATGAAAGCATCTACAAAAAATTGTAGATGTTTCTTTTTGTTGCATCCTTTGCCATTGGAAAAAACCTTCCTACTTGAGAGGTGACGGATAAAGAATGAGCCAGAAAAAACAAAAATCAGTGCGAGAACATAAAGATTATCAATCGGAAGTTGAGCGTTTAGAGTTTACAAAGGAATATATTAAAAGTGTTTTGGAAATGTCAAAAGGCAATAAAGAACAGATTGTTGAGAACTTGAAAGAGGCTTTTGCTGAACTTGATACTTCAGATAGCAGTTTAAGTTACATGACCCTGCTCACCAATGCTCAATATTTAGAATTGGCCGAAAGTGAATTGGAAAGATTAGCGAGCGTGATTGGGAAACCGTACTTTTCTAGAATTAATTTTACCAGCTCCGGTGACAGCAAAGAAGAGATTCTGTATATCGGGAAAGCGTCATTGTTTGACCGAGTGAATCAAACGCCTATTATTGTCGATTGGCGCTCTCCAATTGCAAATGTTTACTATGATGGTCGCCTAGGAGATGTATCCTATGACGCCTATGGAGAAATGCAAAGTGGTTATTTATCGTTAAAGAGACAGTATGAAATCGAGAATGGAATATTAAAAGAGATTAGAGATATCGATTTAACCACACACGATGAACTACTCCAGAAATCCTTATCAGGAAAAGCAGACAATCGCTTAACCGAAATTGTCGCGACCATCCAAAATGAGCAAAATGAAGTAATCAGAGCCTCTCTTAAACACCCCATTATCGTACAAGGAGCTGCTGGAAGTGGTAAAACAACGATTGCACTCCATCGAATTTCTTATTTTCTTTACTCTTCTGGATATCGATTTCCTCCAGAAAAATTAATGATTCTTGCACCAAATAAATTATTTATCGATTATATTTCTGCCGTTCTCCCTGATTTAGGGGTAAATAAGATTAACCAAACTACTTATATTGAATTTATGAGAAATTGTTTAGGGAAGAAAATAAAATTGTTATCTCCTAATTCCAAATTAATGATGCTGATTAACAGTAACGAAAAATCAAAAAGGATCCAATGGGTGTCTAGTTATAAAGGATCTCTGGAATTTAAGGGGATAATCGATCGCTATTTGAAAGAGATTGAATTAAATTTGGCACCTTCCGAGGATTTTATTATTGAAAAATCCCGTTTAATGAGAGGGGATAAACTCAAAAGGTTATTTTTAAAAGAATTTAAATACTTACCGATCTATAAAAGACTGGATAAAATAAAAAATTTATTAGCAAATGATTTAAGACTAAAAAAGTCCATCATCCTGACTAAAATTAACAGTAAATATGACGATGCTCTAGAAAAGGCCCTTTACAGCACCAGGCTGGATGCAGAAAAAAGAAGGGAAAAAGTAGTCAGCATCATGGATTCAAAAGAATTAAGAATAAAGGCAGTAGAGCAAGAGTCGAAAGTTGCTGTGAAAAATTATATGGATTCCTTTGTTGAAAAAGATATTTTTAGCTTATACAAGGGACTAATGACTTCGCCTGAACGATTACAAAAATATTCAACGTCGATTTCAGAGATTGAATGCAAGAAATTAACTAACTATTGTCAAAAGGTTTTTGCTAAAAATGCGCTAGAACTTGAGGATTTAGCACCATTATTTTATATGAAAGCAAAACTCGAAGGTATCGAAGAACACTATAAAATGAAGAGTATATTTATTGATGAAGCCCAGGACTATAGCTATTTCCAATTTGCAGCACTAAAAGAAGGTTTTGAAACAGATTTGTTTACAATCGTCGGAGATTTGGCCCAAGGGATTCATTTTTACCGGGGGTTAAATAGCTGGGCACCATTAGTTAAGGAAATTTTCCCAAATGCTAATTATCAAGCGTTACAAAAGAGTTATCGAACGACGGTCGAGATTATGCATTTAGCAAATGACATACTTTCGATTATGGATAAAGACTTGCCAAAGGTTGAACCAGTCATTCGACATGGAGACAAACCTCGTTATACAAATATTGATCCAGCCAATCTGCAACAAGTAAAAGAAATACTTGAACACGATATCCAATTATTAAAAGAGGAAGAACTTAACTCCATTGCGATTATTGGAAGGACCGACAAAGAGTGCCTACGAATTCATAAAATGCTGGAAAATAGTAAACTGCCTGTTCAGCTATTAGAAGAAAAAGAAGATATGAAAAAGGGATGTATAGTAATCTTACCCTCTTACCTTTCAAAAGGGCTAGAATTTGATGCTGTACTGATTCTGAACCTGGATGAATCGTACAGTGATGAAGAGTTAGACATCAAATTGTTGTACGTAGCCATGACAAGGCCGATGCATCGATTGTTTTTATACGCGAGTGCGCCATCGGAATTATTATTAAATAGGGTGAACTCCAAGAATTTTGAAAATAAATGAATAAATAAAGTGCCAGGCACCATCCAAATATAAGGAAGTGCCTGGAGTAGATTATGGGGGATAAAGAAAATGGATGAACAGGACTGGATCATCTTAAAGGTGCTATACGAGAAGAAGAATATCACGAAAACCGCTGAGAGTTTATATATATCCCAACCATCATTAACGAAAAAAATTCAACAAATGGAGAAGGAATATCAAGTAGAAATGGTCATACGGGGTACAAAAGGAGTTCACTTTACACCACAAGGAGAATATCTAGCTCAATGTGCAGATGAAATGCTGAATCGTCTCCAACAGATTAAAGATACAGTACTTAATATGGGTGAAGAAGTTAGCGGAACCTTACGCTTAGGGGTTTCTAATTACATAACACGGCACAAGCTGCCACAGCTTTTAAAGCTTTTTCGTGAACAATTCCCAAAAGTAAATTATAAAGTTACAACGGGATGGAGTAGGGATGTGTTTAATCTCGTTTATTATGGGGATGCTCATATTGGGATAGTCCGTGGAGACTATCAGTGGCCAGATTCAAAAATACTACTCTTTGAAGAAAATCTCTGTGTAACTTCATTAGGAAAAATTGAACTTCATGATTTGCCTTCTCTGCCGAGAATTGAATATGAGACAGATGCATTACTAAAGACCATGATTGATAATTGGTGGAGTGGGGAATTTTCTCAGCCACCTTTTATTGGCATGGAAGTGGATAAAGCCGATACATGCAAAGAAATGGTATTGAACGGATTGGGATACGGAATACTTCCTGGTGTTCTTGTTCAAGAGCATCAAAACCTTAATCGCATCATTCTAAAAGATAAAAAAGGGAATCCAATAGTAAGAAGGACATGGATGTTGTATTATGAAAAATCTCTTGAGACCAAAGTAATTAAAGAGTTTGTAGAATTTGTGAAAAAATTAGATTTTAAATCTACTATTTAAGAAAGCGTGGGCAAATGCTCAGGCTTTTTTTTACTTGGTATGAAGCAGGGAATGTTGTCATTCCTTTTTTGAATGACTATCAATAATTTATTTGTATTTCAAGTGTTTGGATATTGTTTTTAAAATGAAATGGAGGAGGAGGAAAGTAATTGGAGGACAATTCAAAGAAACTAATTACATATTTAATGGAGCAGGAAGGGAAAGACTTCGATGCTCTTATAAAGGATGAGATCGAAGGGATCGTTGGATTTAGTTTTATGACCTACATTAAAAGGGCAAAAATTCATATTCAAGCCGGGAGAATAACAGTTAGCGAACCTAAAACAGGAAAATACTTTTGCTTACCAGTCTTCGGCATTAAACAGATCTACGACGAAACCTGTGGAGAGTATGATAGGACATTAACAATTAAATATATCAATGACTATTGCATCTTCATACAAATATTTGAGCCTTCATGGATAGAAAAAGGCGGATAAAGCGTAATAAGAGTTCTAATACATCACAATCACAAGGAACACATAGCAATTTGATTCTTAAAAAAGGGAGGATTATTTTATGGGCGTTTTATTTCATATTATGTTAAATGTTATTTTACCAATATTTGTTCTTATTGGTGCTGGTATATTTCTTCACAGACAATATAAATTAGACATGCACACCTTATCTAAATTAAATTCATATTTACTAATGCCTGCTGTGAGTTTTACCAATGTATATCAGAGTAAAATAAAAGCAGATACACTCCTTGAGATTCTTAGTTTCCTTGTAATACAAGGTCTTTGTTTAATGATAGTCAGCACTGGATTATCTAAAATGGCGAAATTTGAGAGCAGTCTTTCATCTACCTTTAAAAACAGTGTTGTACTAAGCAATTCGGGGAACTTTGGATTACCTGTCAGTCAGGTGGTATTTCAGAATAATCCTCTTGGTTTATCAATCCAAGTTGTGGTCATGGTTTTTCAAAATCTCTTAACTTATACATATGGATTATTTAATTCTGTTTCTGTTGATAAAGCAAAATTCCAAGCGATAAAAGCATTCTTGAAGAATCCTGTCATCTACGCTTTTGGAGTTGGGGTTTTTCTCCATGCCGTTTCAATAAGAATTCCTGAATACATATGGACACCTATAAAAAATACTTCAAACGCATTTGTAGCGATAGCACTTGTTACACTTGGTGCACAAAGTGCTTTTTTAAAAATAAGTCGTTTTTCGCTGCCCTTAGTTTTAAGTCTAATTGGAAGGCTAATTCTTTCGCCCTGTATTGCGTTCATCATCATACTAGCATTGAAGCTGGATGGTACAATAGCACAGTCATTGTTTATTGCGAGCTCTTTTCCAACTTCAAGAAATAGTTCGTTGTTTGCACTAGAATATGGAAATCATCCAGAATATGCAGCACAAGTTGTTTTATTGTCTACTGTATTCAGTATGATGACAGTAACCACAGTTATTTTTTCTGCTCATATGTTATTTTCTTAACTTTTTATTAAAAGGTTATGTACATTTTAAATGTTCACTATTTTAAAAAGATTGACACTTTTAATCGAAACGTGATATAAGCATTAATAATAACAAATAATATGACGAATGAGCATACAACAGGGGGAGTTGCAATTATGGTACATAGCAGCAAAATATTAGACTGTACGATCCGTGATGGAGGGTTAGTCAACAATTGGGATTTCAGTGTCGAATTTGTTCAGGACCTTTATAACGGACTAAGTGAAGCCGGTGTGGAATATATGGAAATTGGCTACAAAAATTCCGCTAAGCTTCTTAACGCAACCGAGCCGAATCCATGGAGATTTCTAGATGATCATTTCCTAAAAGAAATCATTCCTGAGAAAAAGTTTACGAAGCTATCTGCTCTTGTAGATATTGGTCGTGTGGATCCAAATGATATCCTGCCCCGTGAGCAAAGCGTATTGGATATGATCCGGGTCGCATGCTATATTCGTGAAGTAGATAAAGGTTTAGAACTTGTACAAATGTTTCATGATTTGGGTTATGAGACTTCACTCAACATCATGGCTTTATCCAGCGTGCCTGAACATCAGTTGATTGAAGCAATGGAAATGGTGAAAGAAAGTCCTGTAGATGTTGTTTATATCGTCGACTCCTTTGGAAGCTTGGACCCAGCCGGTATTGCGCATCAAGTAAAAAAATTCCAGTCATTGCTCCCTAATAAACAACTGGGTATTCATACACATAATAATATGCAGTTAGCATTCGCTAATACATTGACTGCGTACCAAAATGGAGTAACCTTCCTAGATTCATCTGTTTATGGCATGGGGCGTGCGGCAGGTAACTGTAACACAGAGCTTCTCGTTAGCTATATTCAAAAAACAAGCTATGAACTAAGGCCGGTACTTGGCATAATCGAAAAGCACATGGTAGAGATGAGACAGAAGTGGGAGTGGGGCTATATCATTCCTTACATGATTTCTGGAGTGCTTAATGAACATCCGCGTGTCGCAATGGCTTATCGTAATAGTGACGAACGAGACAAATTCGTGGACTTTTATGACAAGGTAACAACGCCTGAAGCTACTTTAGCGACGGTTACGAAGTAGATTATATTAATTTCATAATTGGTTTTTTACAGCCGCCTACGGGCGGTTATTTTTTTTGAAATTTTCAACTTGATGAGTAGGTGTTGTTACTCTAATATAAACAAGTACAAAGATTTGAAATTAGAGGTGTATTAATGAAGTTAGATGAATTTACAATTGGACAGGTGTTCACAACTAAGTCATTCAAATTAACAAAAGAGGATATTATGGGGTTTGCAGGGGAATTTGACCCTCAGTATATGCATTTGGATGAGGAAAAAGCAAATCAGGGAAGGTTTAATGGAATTATTGCTTCTGGTATACATACGTTAGCCATTTCATTTAAGCTTTGGGTTGAACAAGGCATCTATGGTGATGATGTTATTGCGGGAACGCGGATGAATAATATAAAGTTCATAAAGCCCGTTTATCCTGATGATGAATTACACACCGTTGTTGAGGTTATTGGGAAGAAAGCAAAAGAAAATGAAACGGGAATCCTTACTGTTTTGTTATCAACATTCAATGTTAAAAAAGAAAAAGTTTTTGAAGGTGATTTATCTGTATTGATAAAGCGATAATGCCTGTGAGTTTATGTGAAGAAGCAATTGAAGATTTAACGAATATTAAAATGAATTTTAAATGAATTTGAAAGAATAATAAAAAAGATGAATTTTATTTGGATTTTCTAGAGCGAAACCCATCTAATGGTTTAACTGCTAACATACTAATGATATATTATAATCCGGAGGGGAAATCATGAACAAAACAGAAGAATTGAAACAGGAATTGAAACAGGAATTGCAAGTCTTAAGTAGTCGACGTGAACGGATGCAGAAGAATCTTTATGAGGTAGAAAAACGCATTAATGAGATTGTTAAAGAATTGAAAAAACAATAAAAATGAGAGATTGTGAAAAATTGTACGACTATTGAGTGCTTTAACGTAATAACCATAATAAAAGTGAAGGGACTTGGAGTATATCTAAGTTCTTTTTTGTGACTAAATCAAGAATGTATGTTCTATAATGAAATAGATAATAATAAAGAGGTGATAAGTTATGGAGTTTAACCTGGAAGTACATTTAAATATTGATGAAACTGGCTATTAGCTAGAGGAAGATTTTCAGCAAGGAAAAGAGAAGAAATGTCAAACGTTGCCCACCAGTAAATAAAAAGCATAAAAAATCGTAAATGGTACAGAAGACATAACAGAGGAAGTAAAAAAAATAGAAAATAGTCCGATTCCACCTATGGATGATATTTTTTGGTAAGAGTTGACTACAAATGAAAACCCCTTCAGTTAGGATTGAAGGGGATTTTAAATACGATTATTTCTCTTTGATCACGAATAAAACGCCTGTTAGAATTAGGATTGAGCCTAACCAAAACGTTACACCTATGTTCTCTCCTAAAATAAACCACCCAAGTAATGTTCCAACCACGGGTTGAAAGAAGAAAAATATTCCTCCACTTGAAGCGTTAAGCATTTGTAATCCACGATTCCAAAGCAGAAATCCACCTGCTGTTGAGACAATACCCAAATACAAGATTCCTCCCCAAATGGTTGGGTGAGTCAGTTGAGAGATATTAATTTCATGTAACCGTGGTAAAACAAAAGGAGTCAACACGATTAAGGCTACCAAGATGGAATAGGTGGTTACCACAATTTGCGAATAATTACTTGGCAAACGCTTAACAAGTACTGACATGAGTGCCCATGTTAAAGCTGCGATAAGTAGTGCAATACCTCCAAGGGTACTGGACATGTTCACGTCACCAATTCCAACAATCAGAAGTACTCCAATTGTCGCTAACAAAACGGAGATTACCTTTTTTAATGTCAACCGTTCTTTAAGGATTAACCGAGCAAAAATAACCATAAATGCTGGTGTTGAAGAAGTTATTATGGCTCCCATTTGTGCTGTAGAAAGCATAGTACCAGTTTCCTGAGCAACAATTGAAATGGCATTACCAATGATCCCAATCGCTATGATTATTAATAAATAACGTTTTTTGATTCGCCATTTTTGCCTAGTTATGAAGCCGATAACGAGAAGTGTGACGATAGCCACTATATATCGCAGCCACACAAGTTCTAGTGGAGGTATGACCGATACTACTACTTTTACAACAACGTACATACCGCCCCAAATACTTGAGGCTAAAATTAAATATAAAGAACCTAATAAGGTGTTTTTCATTTATTTGTACCCTCCGTCATTTGTTTAGGTCGAGAATACCCCTAACGGAGAGATGTAGTCACCTTCACGCCATTAGGAGCAGAAGCGTGCTACAGGTACATCATTTTCAAATAATGGAGTCCAATACATTTTAATTCACCTCTAGTCCTTTCTAAATACAATTCTCTATTTTTTAATTATAGCAACAGTATTCAGTCTGTGTCTTATGAAATTATTATAAGTAGATTGTGAAGAAGTGTACTTTAAAGAAAAGGGTATGAAATACATAACTTTTACAGCTTTGTAAATGATACCAAATAGAATAGTTTTGGAGGGAACATATTACATGCTCGAATCTATAAATGATGAAACTCCACATCACGTAAGATTAACTGCCCCCGAAATTGCAAACATTTGGTCACAGTATCAGAATGACTCAATGGCAATATGCATGTATAAATATATAGTATTGTAGAGGATGTATCTTTTCGTCCAATATTAGAATGTTCATTAAGATTAGCTGAGGGACACAATACGATAATAAGGGATTTTCTTATTCAAGAAAAATTTCCTATTCCCCATGGTTTTACTGAAGATGATGTGGATTTATCGGCTCCTCGCTTATATTCAGATGAATTTTTTTAAAGGTATACCTACATAATGAGTAGCAATGGTTTGGATGAATATGCGGCTGCATTAACAAATATGCGAAGGGACATACGAAATTATTTTGTCAAATGCCAGAATGATCAATGGAACTTTTCAATAAATCATTAGATTTATTATTGGAGTTAAAGCTTCAGCTGCCATTTTGGCGGCTTATTTTTATTGAGCTAACGGGTCATGTTAGTTTAACAAGGAATCGTGAAATAAGGGCTTCAAATGAATCCCTTATTTGGCTATTGTTTTTACAATTTTTGATAAGCGTTTAAGACCATCCTCTATCTGTGGAAGAGGAGCGAATGAATAGGAAATTCGTAGATATTGTTCAGCTTGATGATGATAAACATTTCCTGGATTCAGTAATATTCCTTCTGTAAGCGCAATTTCAAATAATTTTCTCATAGAGAGTGACGGTAACAAACGCAACCAAATATAAAATCCTCCAGACGGTTTTTCCCAAACTGCAATATCAGAAAAATAACTGTTCAAAGTTTCTAAAGTAAAATCTCTTCGAGTTTTCAGTTGTTTTCTTACTTCATTAAGATGTTTATTATATAGTCCACTGGAAAACCATTCTACTGCTGCCCATTGTGATATAGAACTGGACCCATAATCAGTCTGCATTTTAATATCAGCTAAGTGCTCAACTACTGGTTCTGGACCCACAATCCAGCCAATACGAAGTCCAGGACTTAAAGATTTAGATAAACTTCCCAAATAAAGTACAAGTCCATGTTTATCCAAAGCCTTAATTGGTTTTGGCGGATTTTCATCAAACCATAATTCTCGGTAAACATCATCTTCAATCAAAGGAAGTTGTTCTTGTTGACAAGTATCTAGCAATAGTTTACGTCTTTCCACAGTCATTAAAGTCCCGGTTGGATTATGAAATGAAGGAATGGTATAGAGTAAAGCAGCTTTTTGTTGTTTTTTATATTGTTGAATAAGATTGGCTTGAATTCCTTCTTTATCCAAAGGGATGCCCATTAAACGCATACCTGCTGACTGAAAGACATTTAATGAATGAAGATACGATGGCTTTTCTGTTAATACGGTAGAACCCTTATGCAATAAACCCACACTTATTAGCTGAAGGGCTTGTAATGCACCTGATACAATTAAAATGGAAGAAGGAAAAGCAGGAATCCCAATTGTCTTTAAATAATCTGCTATTTGTTCTCTTAAGGGCAGCAACCCCTTTGGTTCTTCATAGCCATAAGAAATTTCTCTATTCGACAATTGATGGAAAATTTCTTTCATTGATAAACTAGGAATTAGATTTGGCGATAATTCTCCAGTTCCTAAACGAATGATGTTCGGGGTAAATTCAGCTTGATTTATTTCTTGAATCGTTGGCAAGTTTGGCTTGTGAGATCCGAAATTTACATATGAATTCCAATCAGGGGGAGGGGGAGTAGCTAACAGATTCCATGTATTGTTTACTACTCTTGTTCCACTGCCGCTTTTTCCCTCAATAAGTCCTTCGGCTATTAATTCGTCATATGCAGTTACAATTGTACTTCTATTTACTCCTAAAACTTTTGCTAAAGCACGTTGGGGAGGAAGCTTATATCCTATCGTCCACTCTCCATTGGATATTTTTTCTTTAATAAAATCAGTTATTTGTTTATGTAAAGGTACTGGCGATGATTTATTTGGTTTCCAATCGATTTTAAACATCAAAATAGCTCCTTTTTGTATTTATTATATTACTTGGTTGGTTTGGATTCCATCCAATTGGTTGGAGACAAAAACAAAATTTCGAAATAAAATAGGACCCGTTGAATAATAAACAAGAAAGGGCGAAATTAGAATGTTAGAACCACTTTTTCATGGATTTATTCTTGCACTAGGACTGATTCTTCCTCTTGGTGTCCAAAATGTATTTGTTTTTAATCAAGGGGTGCTACAGCATCGTTTTGTTAATGCATTACCAGTCATCATTACAGCTTCTTTGTGTGATACCCTTTTAATCCTGATATCTGTTTTAGGTGTTTCATTTCTTATTTTAGGTTCATTTTGGATAAAAATGATTTTAATTGGGGCAGGTTGTATTTTTTTAATCTATATGGGATGGACCACATGGAATAGTAAGCCAAGTAATGAAAGAGAAGTACGTGGGAATAAATTTTCTTTAAAGAAACAAGTATTTTTTGCAGCATCTGTTTCCTTACTGAACCCTCATGCCATCATGGACACTGTAGGTGTAATTGGTACAAGTTCATTAAGGTACCAAGGGGAAGATAAAGTTATCTTTGCTCTTGCTTGTATTTTGGTTTCATGGATTTGGTTTTTTGGACTTTCACTGATTGGGAGAATAAGTAGAAAGGTTGATAAATCTGGAAACTTTTTGTTGATATTAAATAAAATATCAGCTCTTGTAATGTGGGGGGCAGCAGTCTATCTTTTGTTAACTTTATTGAGTGAATAGACCAAGTTAATCGGGTTATTGAGAAGATTGTGAAGAGATGTACTTAAGCTAAACCAGCTGATAGTTTGTCAACATTTTTCACTAAAAAACTTAAATTACCCATGTTATACTAAAATGCGCAATTTACTGGATCAACTCCAGCGATTGCGACTAGCTTTTTAGACCAATACCAGGGATAGATTGGATAATCTTATATTCTTCAATTTCCTTAGCGAGAGTATCTATCTCTGTCTCTAACTTTGATAGATGCTCTTTATATTGAAGAAGCATATCAATATACATACTCATGCTTCATAAATGACTTTTTTACAAAGTTTCTTGAAATGGATTTCGAGCTGCCGCACTAAAACTTTTACGATAAGGTTTTCCTTTATCTAAAAATCCTTGAACTTCACTTTCCCTTTTTGATACATTCAGTCCAACGACTCGATTCTTTCCAAATTCCTTCTCTAAATAATTAGATTGCCGGTTACTCCTAATTCCTCTTGTAGTATTATAGCTTCGCTTGATATGCGAGATCCGTAGCCCCAACCAGCCTCAAACATGTTTCTACAAGTAGGGGGTGAACGGTTTAGCTGACGGGATCAATGCCCCACGGGTGCTTACGTTCTACCCCGGCTACATGGTTATAATAAGACCATATAAAATAAGATCACCCCAGAAATATCTGCTAACCAAATAATACGAACGGATGCTTGAATTCAAAAGGGTATAGTGAATGTATAATTATTTAAAGTATAGAATAAATATTCATAGTATGTTAATATAATAATAGTTTAGATTCTTCGGAGTTTAGACCTCCTAAAATGGACTTAGCCTAGACCACTAAGTTCAACATTGACCTTTGATTTAGATCAAAGGTATTTTTTGTTTGGATATAGTTATAAATTGGTCACTCATTCTACATAATTATTGATTTAAATTGGATAATAGTTTTGTGAAATTTTGCACTTCAACTAACCTGGCAGGTTAGTTGTGCGAAATGTTTCTAGCTTAAATGGAGGATGGTCACATTTCTCTGGTAAAGGCTAGACAGTTCTTGTCGGAAGTGAAGGATTATATCAAAGAATCAAATGATGGGGGAACGCCCTGAAGGGTTCTCTCTTAGCCGAATAGCACTGGATTTAGTAAGAATGATAGTTGTTATAAGCTCGGCGAAAAGGCGTGAGAATTTACCGTAACAGGTTAAGCTGACGAACTTCTGAATGTACAGGTCTATACCTGCGATACATAGAAATGTGTATATCACCAAATTGTGAGGTTAGTTAGATGTGGGTGAGTAAAAATAACTAATATGAAAATCCATGATACGTTACAGGCGTATGAATGCTAACAGGCTTACAGGAAGCACCTAAGTTCATTCATAATAGATATAATTCAACGTTGTAAGCTGATAACGTGGAAAGCTTACTCCCGCAGAAGCGTTGGCAAGGAAAGCAATAATGACATTAGTTATTGTATAACTTGTCTTTATGTCAGTGAAAGTGGTGGCATAGTACCAATGAAAGGTCTAATCAACCTGGAGGGATAGCCACTAGTCTAATGAAGAATCATTTAATCATGCAAGGCAAATCTTTATCGGTTAATAAGGTTCTTTGAGACTAATAGAGGTTCACCTCCTACGGGAGGTACCGACTTATTAAAACGGAAGAATTGAGACACTGAAGGTGCTACGATTTCTGAAGTGTTGATGATTAAATCGAATCGGATTAGTTGGAACGCCGTATGAGGTGAAAGTCTCATGTACGGTGTGAACGGGGGGGAAGGGGAGCGATAACTTCAAACCCTTACCTATCTGTATGAAGAAGTAAATGTATTTGGAAACTAATAAGTTCTGTTTATGGAAATATTATTTTTATGTAAATAAGCCAAAAATATATAAAGGTGAATAAAATCTTGTATATTTTCAACTTATTAAAAATATTCGATTTGGTGCTAAAGTACAAGTTTACCGTTCACATCTGAACTTGAACTTAGGCTCTGTTTGAATATAATATGCATTTCTTACCTCTGCACTCCAGTTTGCAAAGGCTTCTCTCCATTCAATAGTGCTAAAGAATTCATCAACAGATTGATTTTCAGAATCCCAAATTATAAATGTGTTGATTGGGGCAATTCCTCCTGCCCAAATTCCATTATTTTCGTCAGTATTATCTTCCCTTACTAATAATAAGGGTAGACCAAATTGAAAAGCCATTGAAGGTTCTACTTGTGAATAAACTGACCCTTCCCAGAACGGAGTAGTTGATGGGGGTTGGCCTACATTGGTGTTAACTATATCAACGAAAAAACGACGAAAATTCATTGCCAACATTCCATAGCTTGATGAAACCAACCGACGAATATCAGTTAAAATGATTTCGGGATAACTTTCGCTTAAAGGTAATGTACGTGGAAAAAGCAAAGCATTTTCGATCTCTAAAATTAGACGGTTTAGAAACTGATTTTGTTTGTCATTTAAATGAGTTGTCGTACTTAAAAATATGGGAATACGATAGGCACGCTCAATACATTCTTGGTGTCCCGATGATTGATATACTTTTTCTTCCTTTAAAATTTCATTTTTAGAATTTCTTGAGGAATCTGTGCGTAAATCTCCTTTATATTTCATCACTTCTCATCTCCTTTTTTAATTAGTCTATGGAAAATGATTAAGTGAGATTGGACATACAACCTGATTTCTAAAATTAGGATTTTAAAAAAACTAAATGCTCAAACGGGAGTTTAGTGTAAGAAGGTACCTTTTTGGACTAAACTTGTTTATGAGGGTCAGAGGCGATTAAATGAAGAACAATTATCCACGACAAGGACTAAGAATAAGATGCGAACAAGGTGTTCATCCAGAAGTTAGAAGGGCTTGTTTAGAATTTGCAAAGTGGATAAGGAAAGAATTTGATTTTCCCATTCGGGTTGTTTTTTATCTAAAAAAAGATTATCAAATTAAAAGTCAGGCTAATAAAGAATTAGTATCGGGTACATTTTTTGGTCCTTTTGACAAAAATGAAGAACCATATATAAGAATAGCTACTGGTGACTATTTAGAATTATTGAATAAGAATGGAAAAGAAAATGCACTTTGGGCTACTCTTGGTACATTTGCCCACGAATTGGGCCACTATTATCAATGGATTGATGACTTAGAACTTGATGATGAAGAGGCAGAAGAAGGGGCAGAAAATAATAAGGAGTATATGCTTGATTTATATTCTTAGACAAGAGACCATCCGTAAGTAATTTAAGACTTTGTTATTCAGCTAACGGGCGTGATTGCTTAATAAGAGCAGTCGCTTCTTGTGCTAACTGGCAGCATTAGTTGGAATAAGCAAACCCATTATTATAAAAAAATTAGAACCTTTTGACATATTAATCGTAATAGTTAACAGGGGGGAATTGTATGGTCGGAATAGGAACTTGGATACCGTTGGTGTATCTATTGGAGTAAGTGTAATAGTTATTTATTTCATTTTTTATAGCAATTAAAAGGTAAAATAAACGGGATTGCTAAGCCAATCCTGTTTTTATTATTGCATTAACGGTGCAGAATAGATGAAAAAGCTCGCTCGACGAAAAAGACATTCCTGGTAGTACAGGGATGCCCTTTTTTACTGTTTTGTTAGAATTTAAAGTCTAGAATCATCTTACTAGTTTGACCTGTAAACTTATAATTATAGGACCCTTTCAAGTTTTCTAAGTCACCGGTAGCTTTGATGATTGTTGCTGGAGAATCTAGATTTCCTTTATCAAATATTCCTTGCTCTATAGCTGTAAATGTCCCCAGTTTTCCCTTGTAAGTTCCTTCAAAATACAGAAATCCAGAAATTTTAGAAGTGGCTAAATGACCATCTTCTATATTTGAATCTATATAATATAATAAATATTCAACAAAAGCTTTTCCTTGTAGTTCACCCTTAATATCGTACTCGACATGGGCAATATTAATAGGGAATTCTTTTCTAGTGTCATCTACTGGCTTTTCATCCCATTTGCTTACTGTAAATGTTACCTCCATATGTAAATCTCCCTTCAATATAAATAGTATCTCACCTCTAGTATATATCCAAAAAGTACCATCATCAATAAATGGATAGGAGCGTTTTTTTTTTATTTGTTGTTTACTACTTTGTGAAATATTACACTTAAATTAACGGGTGCAAGAGTTTAACAATGAGTTGCTGCGGCAGCTCATTTTCATTTTTTTGTGCTAATGTGGCAGCTATTTCAAACAAGAAGACAGTAAAATGGGACACTCATGCTCATTGTCCTATGAACATTAGTACAATGAGGTGTTGTCACTATACCGAAAATAAAATAACAACATTCAAATAGGCAAATATCTATTCCTCTTTAAAAAAGGACACATACACTATTTTTGAAACAATTTGAGGAAGAGATATAAAATGGAAAGACAATTCTTTGGAAACGGTATGAGTTATGGAGGTTATCCTGGTTATGGTGGCTGCTGTTAGAGATGGTTCATGCTAGACTCTTTAAATAAATATTAGTTTATTTTGCACATGACATTATTTTAAAAATGAATGTGAAATTAATAGTGGACAATCAATCCTAAACCACCATAAAAAAATGCTTAGCATATTGCCAAGCATTTTTTTATTCACCTTATTTGGCTTTAGGGAATACTCTACGAATTGTTTCAGTAAACTCATTAAAGAAACCTGAGATGGGTCTACCATTACGAATATCAGAGGCATATGTGGTCATCCGATCATAAAAGTCAGGGTTTTCCGATACGTAAACGTTATCAATATCTCGATCAGTGGATTTCACTCTTTGTGAAATCTTATGTTCAATACTATAAGTACCCTTATTTCGGGATGTAGGTTTGAGCTTTACGGCTACATATGCATTATTTTCTGTAACAATGACATTTGCCGTGTCCACTTCTTTCAGATCGGCTACTTTTTTAGCTGCATCATCAGCTACTCTCATTCTAGATCTATTATCGTAATCATTATTGTCTCTGTCGTTGGTGATGTTGTTTCTTGTCACATTTTGGTCACGATTTACAACATCATTTTTATTTACGTTATTTCTGGCACACCCTGTTAAATCAAGGCTAAATATAAGGAAAGCAATTAAGATTAGGCTTTTTTTCATTGTGTATTCCCTCCGTGTATTTAGTTAAGCTCTCCATTTCCTTAAAAGATTATTCATATGATGGTTTAGTTCTTTAATTACTTTATTTACTTTGGATTGGTGGATAAGAACCCTTGTAATGCTTTCAGTTATAAATACTTCTGATTCCAGCTTCCCCCTCCCATTCTTAATAAGTGAACGAATACAAACTTATTATTTATTATTTAATACTTTATTCTTTTTATACTTATTACTCGGTTAAGGTGAGTTCATTTTTTAAGAGAACTGAAGAGGGGAAAAAGGGATCGTGAAGAAATATACTTAAAGTAACGTGGTGGAAGAGTTTAAGATCAGTGGCTGCTTCGGCAGCTTTTTTTGCTTGTTCCACTACCGGGATAGTTTTGTCCCGATAACAAAAACTAACAAAATGAAAACGATAATATATAAAGGAGATTAAATATGCTGAAAAAGATAGAGAAAATTCTTAAAGTACTCCTATTTGTATTTATCGGCGTATGTTTTGTTTTGCTTGTTTGGGATAAAATTGAAAGATCAGCAGCCGAAAAACGGGGGGGATTTGACCAGCAGCCCATCCAATACCCGATTCGTCAAAGTAATATTACTATGTATACAAACGGGAAACAGTTAAACAATCAATTATTTTCAGATATAAAGAAAGCAAAATATTACGTGCATATCAACTTTTTCTCTATTGCCGATGATAAAGTAAGTCATCAGTTTCTAGATTTATTGAGGCAAAAAAGCCAGGAAGGTGTAGAAGTATATTATGCAGTGGACAGGCTAGGTGGAATTTTACTAAAGCAAAAGGAAAGAGAATTATTAGTTAAAGAAGGAGTGCATTTTACGTATTACAATAAGCCTGCTTTCCCTTATCTTTTTTCTTCTTTAGAACATCGGAATCATCGCCGTATTTCAGTAATTGATGGAAGGATTGGGTACATTGGCGGATTTAACATCGGCAGGAAGTATTTGGGGGAAAAAGTAAAACTCGGTCACTGGAGAGATTATCACCTTCGAATACAAGGAGAAGGAGTTCAAGATCTAAAACATCAATTTGTGTTAGACTGGAAGAAAAACACAGAGCAACCGATTCCGATACATAGCGCGACAAAGGTAAAGGGAGCAACCTCACATCGATTTATTGCATATTACAGTGGAGAAAAACTTGAGCAAGATTATGCAATGCTGTTTCAACAAGCAAAAGAGTCCATCATTATAGTAACACCTTATTTTATACCAAAAGACAGAACTATTTGGAACGCATTAGTGGATGCAAGAAAAAGAGGAGTTCGTGTCAAAATTCTCTTCTCACCTCATTCGGATGCACTGTTAGTTAAAGAAGCAGCGTATCCATATATCCGAAACGCATTAAAACAGGGTATAGAAGTCTACGGTTATAAAAAGGGAGTGTTACACGGTAAAGTATTCTTGATCGATGAAAACGTATTGATGGTTGGGACCGTGAATTTTGATTCGCGCTCGTTTCATTTAAATGAAGAAATGAACTGTTATATCCATGACCCTGTCTATATTTCAAAAATAAAGCCAGTCATCAATGAAGACTTCCAAAATTCAAAGCTAGTAACATCCTTTGACGTCAATCATTTATCTATAAAAGAGAAAATGAAAGAAAAGTTTGCAAAAATGATTGACTATTATTTGTAAAAACTAAGTATTTTTTATATCTTGTTCA